>CANKHC010000030.1 GCA_947481595.1 Fidelibacterota bacterium | reverse complement strand
GCAGTCGCACGACTACACCGTGATCGAAGCCGAGAATGGCAAAGAGGGCTTGCGCGTGTGTACGGTGCAGAAGCCCGACCTCCTGATCCTCGACTTGGGATTGCCGGACATGGACGGCCTCGAGGTCATCAAGATGGTGCGCGAGTGGTCGCAGATTCCGATCATCGTGCTGTCGATCCGTTCCGACGACGTCGACAAGATCGAAGCACTCGACCGCGGCGCCAACGACTACGTCACCAAGCCTTTCAGCATGGGTGAGCTGCTGGCGCGCATGCGCGCCGCTTTGCGCCAGGGTGCGGGCGGCGGCGGCGAGGAAGCGGCTGTGGTGACCGCCGGCGACATTTCCATCGATCTTGCCAAGCGGCTGATCACCCTGGGCGGCACGCCGGTCAAGCTCTCGCGCAAGGAGTATGACCTGCTCAAGATCCTCGCCGCGCATCCCGGCAAGGTGATCACGCATCAACAGTTGCTGCAGGAAGTCTGGGGTCCGGCTTACGTCGAGGAGACGCAGTACTTGCGCGTCTACATCGGTCAGCTGCGCCAGAAGCTGGAGCGCGATCCGGCCGCGCCCAAGCATCTCATCACCGAACCCGGTGTCGGGTATCGGCTTCAAGCATAAAAAACCCCGCAGCGACTTCGCGCTGCGGGGTTCAAGTTTCCACTGGCGGCTGTTGGGGGGATGGGAGACGCCTAACCAGTGGATTCCGTTCGAAGCTAAGCTGTGACCAGTGCAGCCATGTCCAGACCGAGGATGGTGCGCAGATGAGCGCGGCCGCGGCACAGGCGCGATTTGACGGTGCCGACAGGTTCGCGTGCGGCGTCCGCCAGCTCGTGCTGCGAGCCTTCGTGGATGCCGAGTTGGACGATCACGTTACGCTCGCCGGCCGACAGGTGGTTCATGCCGCGCAGAGTCTCTTTGAGGAAGACGGTGTTGACCTGACTGGCGCGCTGGGCAGTGGCGCTTTCGTTCTTCAAGGTGGTGACGTAGCGCTTGTCGAGGGCGACGCGGCGGCGCTGGCTGATGAAGATGTTGCGCATCAGCGTGAACAGCCACGACTTCAGGCTGGTGCCGGCTTGGAACAAAGTCTGCTTGCGCAGCGCGCGTTCGACACAATCCTGCACCAGGTCATAGGCGTCGTCTTCATTGCGAGTGAGTACGCGCGCGAACCGGGTCAGGTCAGGCAGGAGAGTCTGCAGATCGGCTTGGAAAGCGCTCATCGAAGTCCTCCGCTCTCAATCGTTGTGTTGAGAGCAGCGTCGCCCTGGCGCCCGTAAAAATGCGATGTGGAAACGCGTGCGCCGACATAAAGAAAACATCGCCGCGCGGCGGCCAGGATTTTTGCACACGCTGGGCGCGACCCATCGGCCGGGGATTTGGAATACCTATAAGTTATTGAATTAATTTTGTTTTTTAAGACAACTGCGCCGGGCAAGTTGCACGCGTTAGGACGCTTTCGCGTAACGCTCGCATAAAGAAAACATAAAAAAACACAGCCCCGAACGCGCGTATTTACGGCCGGCGCACCCGCGTTGCGCCCATCGCCAAGCCGCCAAGCCCTGCCGCAGCAAACAGCAAGGCGACGGCATCGAGCCCTATGCGCGCGGTGGTGCTGGTATCGGGCTTGGCGCTGTATAGATCGAGCAGCACGGCGCAAATGATGGCGATATACGCCAAATACTTAAAGTGCGGCATGACGTCCTGACCCCACGTTTTTTCTAATCCCACGAAGCTTACCCAGGTCAGGAACGTCCACATTCGCCCGGCGTTGCTTGGCCGCGCTGGGAAAAAAAACGCAGGGTTGGGTTAAACCGCCAGCCTTAGACGGAATGCCGCGCTTCGGTTGTTGGGACGATGTCGGCTTCTTCCTGGGGCGTAAGCGTGTGCAATGGGCCAATGCGCGCCAGGGCCGGCCAGGCCAAGGCGACGACCAGCACGACGGCAATGGTGCCGATGCCGCCGCCCACCACGGATGCAATCGGTCCGAAGGCAAAAGCCGTCACACCGCTCTCAAAAGCGCCGAACTCATTCGAGAAACCGATGAAGACATAGTTGATCGCCGAGACGCGGCCACGCAGGCGGTCGGGTGTGATCACTTGCTCGAGGGTCAGGCGCACGATGACGCTGACGGAATCAAACACGCCAGTCAGGAACAGGCAGAGGAGCGAGAACAGAAAATTGGTCGATAGACCAAAGCCGATAGTGGCGAGGCCAAAGCCGATCACCACCAGCAACAGGATAAAGCCCGGCCGCTGCATCGGCTTCATGCGCGTCACCACCAGGAGCATGACGAGGCTGCCGATGGAGGGGGCCGCGCGCAGCCAGCCCAGCCCTTCGGGGCCGACGTGCAGGATGTCCTTGGCGAAGATCGGCAGGAGCACGACCGCGCCGCCCAGCAGCACCGCGAACATGTCGAGGGTAATGGCTGCGAGAAAGACCGGCGAACGGCGGATGAAACGAAAGCCGGCGAAGACGTCGCTGAAACTTCTTTTCTCTTCAGCTTGCGGCGGCTTGATAGCGGGCAGTGTGGAGAACGCCACGACGTAGATCACATGGCCGATCCCGGCGATGAAGTAAGCCCACGTCGCGCCGCCTGTCCAAGCGATGATCAGCCCGCCCAGCGCAGGCCCCGAGATCGACGCAAACTGGAAGGACGACGACACCCAGGCATTGGCGTTGACGAACTGCTCGGGCTTAAGGAGCTGCGGCAGGATCGTGCCGACCGCTGGAGACGCGAAGGCGCGTGCGGCCCCTGTCACGACCAGCATGGCGTAGATCAGGCTGACCGGTCCGCCCAAGTGCGAGATCGCCGCAAGAGTGAAAGAGGCGACGCTCATCAGCGCCACCGCCACCATGGCGATGTTGCGCCGGGCATAGCGGTCCGCGGCGTTACCCGCGGGAATCATCAAGAAAAGAACGGGGGCCAACTCGAAAAGCCCGACGAGGCCCAGCGATAGCGCGCTGCCGGTGATCTCGTAGAGCTGCCAGCCGACGGCGACGTTGACGATCTGCGAGCCGATGACGCCGGAAATGCGCGCCAAAGCCAGCGCGCGCACATGCGGGTTACGGATCGCGGAGAAGGAGTCGACGGCGGTCATGAATAAGAACCGCCAGACTACGGGAATGTCGCCGCGAGGTTAAGCGGCTTCGGCGCCGGCCGGGGCCGGCTTGGTCTCAGGCTGCGGCTTGGGCGGCAGGAGCTTCTGGGCTTCTGGCTTGGGTGCAGGCAACGCGCGCTGCTGTGCGAAGCGCAACGTCACGCGCAGGCCGGGCATGTTGTCCTCGAGCTTGAGTTCTAGCCCATGCGACTTGGCCACGGCCGCCACCAAGCTCAAGCCCAGACCGCTGCCGGGCGAGGTGCGGCTTTGCTCGAGGCGGAACAGGCGCTCGAGCACCTTGCCGCGGTAAGCTTCGGGCACGCCGGGCCCGGTATCGGCGACGACGATGGCAGGGCGGCCGTCCTTGGTGGTCAGGGCGACGGTGACCGAGCCCTTCTCGGTGTATTTGATGGCGTTATCGAGCAGATTGGCCAGCGCCTGACCGATCAGGTTGGGATCGCCCCGCGCGATCAGGCCGGGCTCGAACTGGCTGACGAAGGTCAGGCCCTTGTCTTCGGCGAGCGGGCTATAGAGGTCGACCACTTCCTCGGCGATGGCATTGAGATCGATATCGACAAAGGTGCGCTGCGAGCCTGCTTCGGCGCGGGCGATACGCAAGAGGGCGGCGAAGGTCGCGAGCAGGCTGTCGGCGTCACCGATGGCCCCCTCGATGGTTTCGCGCTGTGTGGGATCATTGAGGTGGCGCGCGGCACTCTCAAGCCGGCTGCGCAGGCGGGTGAGCGGGGTGCGCAAGTCGTGCGCGACGTTGTCCGAGACCTGGCGCATGCCGTTCATCAGGCGTTCAATCTGGTCCAGCATGGCGTTGATGCTGTGCGAGAGCTGGCCGAGTTCGTCGTTCTGGTGCGAGATCGCCACACGCTGGGTCAGGTCGCCCGACATGATGCTGCGGCAGGTGCGGGTGATGGCCGCGATACGGCGCATGATGGTGCTGCTGAAGATCAGCCCGCCGAGCAGACCCAGCGCCAAAGTGATGCCCAGCCCGACGTTGAGCGAGTCCAACAGGCGGCTGCGGAATTCGCGCGCGTCGCGCACGTCGCGGCCCACGAGCAGCATGTAGTTCTGCTGCCCGCCTTGGACCACGTACTGCTTGGCGCGTACGTCGGCGGTTTCGGGTTCAGCGCGGCGCTGGTCGTTGATGGAGAAGTTCAGCCAGACATCGTCGGGCACGATGTTACGAGGCCAACCGCGCAGGTTCCCCGCCAGCGTATTGCCGACGGAATCCACCAGCAGATAGATGCCGTCGCGGCTGGAACCGCCAATGGCACGGCGGTTAATGGCGATAATCAGGCCCGTCACGCCGGAACGTTCGAAGGTCTCCTGGAAGCCGGTGACATCGGCGTCGATGGCGGCTTCTTTCTGCTCGATGACGAAGCCGGTCGTCGACAGGTAGACGAAGTAGAACAAGGCCGCGACCGAAGTCCCGAAGATCAGCGTATACGTCAGCGCCAGCTTGAACGTGATCGAGCCAAGGATGCCGCTGACGCGCTTCATGAACTAGGTCGCCGGATCCAGTTTGTAGCCGGCGCCACGCACGGTCTGCAGGATCGGCTTGTCGAAAGGTTTGTCGATCTTTTGGCGCAGGCGGCTGATGTGCACGTCGATCACATTGGTCTGGGGGTCGAAGTGATATTCCCAGACGTTTTCCAGCAGCATGGTGCGCGTCACCACCTGGCCGGCGTGACGCATCAGGTATTCCAGCAGGCGGAATTCACGCGGGTGCAGGTAGACGCGTTTGCCTTGGCGCGTGACTTTACGCGCAAGCAAATCCATCTCGAGATCGCCGACTTTGAGGAAAGTGTTTTCGGGCACCGCACCCGAGCGGCGCAGCAAGGCCTCGATGCGCGCGAGCAACTCGGAGAAGGCAAAGGGCTTGGCGAGGTAGTCGTCGCCGCCGGCCTTGAGACCGGCGACGCGGTCTTCGACTTCACCTAGCGCCGAGAGAAACAAGACCGGTGTGGAGATCGCCGCCTTGCGCACGGATTCGACAATCGACAGGCCGTCGGGGCCCGGCAGCATGCGGTCCACCACCATCACGTCGTAAGGTTCGGAGAGGGCGAGAAACAGCCCGTCGCGGCCGTCGGCGGCGTGGTCGACGGTATAGCCGCTCTCACGGAGGCCTTTGACCAGGTAGTCGGCGGCGTCCTTGTCGTCCTCGATCACCAGCACGCGCATGCCGTTGCCCGGCTCCTCTATCTTGTCGCCAGCTATTTTTTCAGTGGGCGCCGGGTTGGACGTCGGGGCCGAACCGCGGGTTTCTTGCAAAGTGCCGGTCATTATACAGAACCTATTGAAATCGTGATGAAAAATTTGTTTAAGCGGCGGAGGTCAGGCTGCAAGCGGCGTTCGCACTAGGGTTGCGCCAGGGCGCATTACCCAAGCCTTGCTCGGCCATTACATGATTGTCAGACCCGCCGGGCCGTCAGGCGCGCCATGCTCATGAAACCGAGGCGGATTGCCATAATTTGGCGCTTTGCCTGATTTATTCTTTGCGTCCTTCGTCCTTCTTGCCATTCCACTTCTTGTTTGAGGCTTTCGATGCGTCACCTCTTTCGTTCCGCTGCTCTGGCTTTAATGCTCCTCGCGGGCGTGAGTTTCGCTACCGCCGACCGCGCCGAAGCGCGTACGCACTTCTCGTTCTCGGTGGGCGTGCCCCTCGGGGGCTACTACGGCGGACCTTACGGCGGCTTTTACGGGAGCAGTTTTGGTTATTACGGTCGCGGCCCACATTGGAGCGCCGCCTACCGCGGCGGCTGGCCGGGCTATGCTTATGAGCCCTTCGGCTATCGGCCCTATTACCGGCCATACGCTTATGCGCCCTCGTATTATGCGCCGGCCACTTACGGGCGCCCCTATGCGCGTCCCTATTTCGGCCCCATAGTTAGCCTTGGCCTGTTCCCGGCTTTTGTCGGCGACACGCTGTCTTATGAAGACCGCGGCGTTTACTACACCGCCTATCAACGCGCGCTGGCCGCACCGATCGGACAATCCATCGATTGGAACTCTGGGCGCATCAGTGGGGCCGTGACCACGACACGCGACGGCTGGGCCGGCGAGAAATACTGCCGCGAGTTCCGCCAGAACGTCACCATCGACGGCCGGGCGGAAGAAGTTTTCGGCACCGCCTGCCGCCAGCCGGACGGCGACTGGCAGCTGGTCGAAAATCAATAAGTCCCCAAATCCATAAGTCTCGGGAAATTCAGCCGATTCCGGCTGAGTCCGCGCACATTTAGACTCAAGCTTCCGCCGCCGCCTCGTCTATAATGCGGCGGAAGTCTGGGGACGAGGATGCGGGGACACAAACACCTCTGCTACGCGAGCACGGTTCTGCTGACGGCCGTTCTTTTGGGCGGCTGCGGCATGATTCCGGTCATCGCCCAGCAGACAACCGCCGCCGCCCTGCGCCCGGTCACCGCTACGGCGCAGGTGATCGGCTATGACCTACAGGTCATGAGCAATATCGCCCGCAGCGTAACCGCACAGACCGCGGTGACGGGGCGCGAGATCACCATGGCCGCCCGCACGATGCCGCCGGCAACGCCAGCCGTCTATTCGCCGCGTGTGGCGCCGGTTCCGCGCGCCGCCAAGAAAATCAAGAGCGACCCCGGCAAGAAAGACAAAAACGAGTCCGAAAAGGCGATTCAGGACTGGGGCATTCTGCCGCCGGCGACCCTCAAGCGCCTGACCACCGATCAGGTAGCCTTGCAGCGCGCGGCGCAGAAAGAAGCAGCGACGGCGATCGTCGGCGAGTTGATTTTCTGGAAACTCGAAGGCCGCCAAGGCACCGCCAAGGCAGAGAGTGAAAATAAAATGGGTGCCTTCACCTGTCGCACCTTCGAGCAGACGTTGACGTTTGAAGATAGCGTCGAGAGGGCCACCGCCACCGCCTGCCGCACCGAGACCACCGGCTGGACAAGGTCGTTCTAGCAATGACATCGTTCGGCACACCCGACCTTCACGAGCAGGAAAAAGAAACCAACATCCGGGCCAAGCCGGGTGAACTGCTCAAGCGCATCCCTTACGAAAAAGACAAAGTGATTTTCCGCGAGGGCACGGATGGAACCGATGCTTTCGTCCTCGAATCCGGCCGCGTCGGCGTGTTCAAGACCATCGACGGCAAGGCGGTGCGCCTGACCACCATCGAGAAGGGTGCGATGTTCGGGGAGATGGCGGCCGTCACCAACGAGCGCCGCACGGCGACCACAATCGCCCTCGAGCCTTGCGTGATCGTGCGCGTTTCGAAAGTTACCATCCAGCAGAAGATCGCCGCGTGCGATCCCTTTGTGCGCGCCTTGATCGGCATCCTGATCAATAATTTGACGCGCGTGACGGACCGATACGCCACGACCAACGTGGTGGCTGAAAAGCTGCTGGCGGAACTCAAAGCCACGCAGATCGAAAAAGAAGACCCCGCGCCAGCGGCCGCGCCCACACCCACGTCGGCGGGCACGCCGGCTGCCACGCCCGATAAAACCGGTCCGCGCGGCAAAGACGGCGGTATATCGTAAGTATACCCATGCTGTTTGCGCTGTTGTCGCCCGCCAAAAGGTTGGACTTTTCACCCGCACCCGCCTTTGCGCATCCCTCGACGCCCGCGCTGCTGGACGAGGCCGTCCTCATGGCGGCACGCGCGAAAAAGCTGACACGCAGCCAGATCGCCAAGCTGATGGACATCAGCCCCAAATTGGCCGAGCTGAATTTCGAGCGCTTTCAACAGTTCGACCCGGTCGGCGACGGGAAACCCGCCATCTACGCCTTCGCCGGCGACGTCTACATGGGCTTCGATGCCAAGACGCTCAGTGAGAAGGACATCTCCTTCGCGCAGGAGCACATCGGCATCATCTCCGGGCTTTATGGTTTGCTGCGGCCGCTGGATGCCATCCAGCCGTATCGCCTGGAAATGGGCTCGGCTTTGAAGAACGAGCGCGGCAAGGACCTTCACGCTTTCTGGCGCAAGAGTCTGACCGACCACATCAACGCCCGCACGTCGCGGAAAGGCACGACCATCGTCAATCTCGCGTCGCAAGAATATTGGGGAGCGATCGACGCGAAGGCGTTGAAAGCCCCCGTGCTGACCGTCCATTTCAAAGAGATCAAAAACGGCAAGGCGGCGATCGTCGCCTTCTTCGCCAAGAAAGCGCGCGGCATGATGGCGCGCTATATCGCTGAAAAGCGCCTGACAAAACCCGAACAACTCAAAACGTTCGATACGGGCGGCTACCGCTTCGATGCGGACTCTTCCGACGCCACGGACTGGGTATTCAGCCGGCCCTATACCCCCATGAATGCGTTCTGATGGTCAAAAGCGCTGAAGAGATCAAACAACACTTAGGCGTGCTGCGCCGGCGCGACAAACGCATCGGCGAGGCCATTATTTTTGCCGGCCTGCCGGAGCCGCGCGTCATCGGACCGGGTTTTCCGACCCTGATCCGCACCATCGCCACGCAGCAGGTTTCGACGGCGGCGGGGCTTTCCATCTGGAACAAGCTTAAGCGTAACGCCGGCGGACGTGTGACCGCACCTGGACTGCTCAAGCTCGGCGAAAGCGGGCTGCGGGAAAGCGGCTTCAGCGGCCAGAAGGCGCGCTATGCGCTGGGGCTTGCCGAAGCGGTGGCCGCGCGCACCTTGAACTTCAAGGCTCTGGAGCGCGCCGACGACGACAGCGTACGCGCGACACTGACGGCCTTCAAAGGGGTGGGCACCTGGACGGCGGACATCTACCTCATGTTTGGGATGGGGCGCCCCGACGTCTGGCCGGTGGGCGACCTCGCCTTGCAGGTGGCCGCCCAACTGCTGCACGGCCTCGATGAAAAACCATCCGCCAAGGACCTGATGGCCCTGGGGGAAATCTGGCGGCCCTACCGTTCGAGTGTCTCCCTGCTGCTCTGGCGCTACTACGGGGCGCACATGGCGGCGCGTTCGGCCAAGACGGCTGCTAAGGCGAAATAACTCAGAAAAAGCGCGGAATTCCGCCGTTTTTTGACCGGCGGAACCTGCGAAAACTTGCTTGCCTTTGACGCTCCCGGCCCTATTCTCCTGCCGCAATCGCGGGCCGAAGACGACGTCATAAGGACCTGCCTAACTTGAGGGGATACACACCGTGACCGACACCTCCAGCCCGAACGGCAGCACCAACGGCAGCACGAATGGCGCCCGTCAATCCGACCCGGCGCCGATGTTCTATACGAGCATCGAGCCACTCTCGCAGAGCGTGCACAAGAACCTGAAGATCCGCCCCGAGGCTGAGTTCTCGTTCGCGACCAAAAGCAACTCGGTGCCCTTGACCCTGCCCGAGTTCACGCTGGCCGCGCGCCACTTCCCGATCCTCTTGCTGGGCGAAGAGCTGGTGCCCGTGGCCGCACTCGGCATCCGCCCCGAGCAGAACGTTTTCGTGGACGCGAACGGCAAGTGGGACACGCTGATCTACGTGCCGGCCTATATCCGCCGCCACCCGTTCATCCTGCTGGGCGGCCCCACCGAAGACCGCCTCACCCTCGGCGTCGATACCAGCTCGGCTTCGACCAAGCCCGAAGCCCGCGCGCTGTTTGGCGCCGATGGCAAGGAAACCGAAGTCGTTACCCAGGCGCTCGACTTCTGCAATCAGTTCCACGGTGCTTATCTGCACACGCGCGATTTTTCAGCGGCGCTGAAGAAGTCGGGCATCGTCACCGAAACCACGCTCGAGATCGAGCCCCAGCCCGGCCAGCGTGTCAACCTGGGCACCTTCCAGCGCGTCGACGAAGAGCGGCTGAAGAACCTGCCCGACGAAACCATCGTTGAATGGCGCAAGCTCGGTTACCTGCATCCGGTCTATTTCCTGCTCCAGTCCATGAACAACTGGGACCTGGTCTTGAATAAGGCCAACATGTGGGCGCCGGTGGTTTCGCCGAACTAAGGCAGCCGCCAACGGCCTTGCGCTCCACCCATTGGCACTCGTGCCATTGGTACTCGTGCCTTTGGTACTCGTGGCATCAGGGGCGGAGATGTTAAACTCCTCGCGTGAATAACCGCCGGCGCGCCTTTTGTGACGCCGGCATAGGGTGGGGCACGATGAAGGCGATCACCTACAACGAGGTGTATGTCGTCAAGCTGGGGCGCTGGGCTTTGCATGCGCGCCTGAGCAGCTCCGAACAGAACCAAGCCATAGAGCTCGCGCGCGCCTTCGAGGCCGACACCGGGCGCGCGAGCCAAGTGATCGAGGAGAGCCTGGAGCCCGAGGCCGAACGCCTGACGATCCGGGTCATCGCCAAATACGGACAGGCGCCGCCGGAAACCAAAGGGCCCGCCGTCGAGACCGACTTGGGCTCGCGCATCTTCATGGTCGCCCTGAATTCCTTTGGCATCGCGGCGATTATCACCGTGATCATGGCGATCATGTTGTCGTCGTTCCGCGACGCGGCCCCCGGCAACTCCTTCAACGTCCTTTTGATGTTCACCTTCGCCGCCGCCTTCCTCGCCGCCGGCCTAACGATGGTGAAGATCTATATCCCGGTGGAGTGGGTCCTCTGGCGCAACAAGAGCGCTGAGTCCCAGCGCCGCACCATCGAGGCCTTGGTTTACGGCAAGTCAGACACAGCAACGGCGCCCGAGCCCAGCCCCTTGTGGGGTTCCGAGCCGGAAGCCCCGCCACCGGTCATGGTTGATGCGGCGCCTCCGCCGGAGCTCGCCAATGATGCGCCGGCTCCAGCTGTGGCTGAAACTGTGGTCGCCCCCGAAGTCCCAGCGGCGGCGCGCGAAACCAATGCCGACCAGGGCGAGCAGACCTCGTTCCAGATCGGCGCTTCGCCCGCGGCGGCACCTGCGCCTGCGGAAAGCCTTGTAGAAGCCGCGGCGGGGATGATGGATGCCCTGCTCGAAAAAGAACGCGCGCAGCTGAATGCCTTCGCCGAAGCCTGTGTCGCCGGCCTCATGGCGACGCGCGCGCAACTTCAGGCCTTTGAGCGCGTCGGCCTCAACCTCTATCTCGCCGGCGCTGCGACCGTCGTGTCCGAGCGCGGCGCATTCCCCGAAAACGTCCGCCTCGATCTTCTGCGCAAGGCCCTCGTGCATACCGGCACGCACGCTTCCATCGCTGAAGCCTTCGTGCAGCGCCTCGATGTCTCGGCGCAGCGGCCGCGCTTCAAGCAGCTGATGGATGCCGGCCATGCGGCCATGACCGCCCACGTCGACGGCAACACCGCCGCCGTGCTGCCGGTGCTTTCGGACCTGATCAAACAGTGGGCTGATCCCAATATCCGCGGAGCCGAGATCAAGAAGGTCACCTTCCTGCTCACCGATATCGTCGGCTCCACCGCGCTGACCAGCAAGATCGGCAACTCAGGTGCCCAACGCGTTGTGCGCGCGCACAACGCCGCCGCGCGCGCGGCCTGCAAGAATTTCCGCGGCACCGAGGTCAAGCACACCGGCGACGGCATGCTGCTGACCTTCCCCGACGCGGCGGCGGCGGCGCGCGCCGCCATGGAGATCCAGTCCGAGGGGTCGGCATATGCGCGCGACAATCCCGACGCACCCCTGGTGATGCGGATCGGCGTGCACACCGGCGAGGCCAGCTTCGAGGAAGGCGAGTACTACGGCCCGGCGCTGTCGTTTTTGAATGGGGTATGTGCGGCGGCCGGCGACAGCCAGATCTTCCTCAGCGACGAAGCCAAGAACCGCTGCGTCGGACCGGCCTTCCGCTTCCAGGACATGGGCAAACGCACCCTCAAAGGCAGCGACATCAGCGCCCAGGTCCATAAATTGGAGTGGACGCCCAAGATCAAGGCGGTCAAAGGGCCGCTGGAATACACCCAGATCGGCGGCAAATCCTCGGCGCCAGGGCCTTAGGGCGCCACAGCTATACGTTAAGTCCTTCATCCGGCGCGGAAATCAGCCGTTCCACGGGGGCCTTATCTTTGCCCGGGCCCCTGGTCTTTAAGACAGCCGAAGGCAATAATAGGGGCCATAATAAGAGCCAAATAAATAAAGGGGGAAAAGGGCTTGGCGCAGGTGCGTGAAATTCGGGCGGCAGTGGTGTTGGCTGCCCTCGTCGCGCCGCTGCCGGCGGATGCCGGTACGTTGACCGCGCGCGTCACCGCTGCCGACGGCACGCCCGTACCGACCGCCATCGTCACCGCCATGCCGGCCGGCCAGTCCGCGATTCCGGCTAAGGCCGGAACGAAAGCGGTCATGGTCCAAGAAGGTAAACAGTTCCTGCCCTTTGTGCTGCCAGTGCAGGTGGGAACGACCGTGGAGTTTCCCAACCGCGACCCCTTTCGCCACCAGGTCTACTCGTTTGCGCCCGCCAAGACGTTCGAGCTGAAGCTTTACGGCAGCTCCGTCATCGGCAATGTCACCTTCGACAAGGAAGGTGTCGTGCCACTGGGCTGTAACATCCACGACAACATGCTGGCTTACGTCTACGTCGTTGGCACGCCCTACTTCGCGGCGACCGCGGAAAGCGGCGAGACCCGCCTCGACGCCCTTCCCGCCGGAAACTATGCGGTAAAGGTCTGGCACCCCAATCAGCGCGCCGGACAAGGCGACGCCGGCACCATTCAAGTCTCCGCCACCGGAACGGTGAACGTTGAGGTCAAACTCGACCTGAAGCGCAACCGGACGCAACGCAAACCCGGGGCGATCGACGAAAAAGACTACTGAGCCCTTGAACCGAGGCAGGATCCCCGTGTTTCGCAGCTTCCGACATTTCCAAGGGCGTCTCATCCTGTTTTTCGGGATGCTGTTCTTTGTCGTCGGCGCAGTCACGTTCCTGCTCGTTCAGAACGCCATTCAGCGCAACATCTTCGACCAGGCGCGGGCACAGCTCAGCGCCACCAACGAGATCTTCAACCGCCGTCTTGGCGAAACCGCCGACGCCCTCGCCGGCGGTTCGGCCCTGCTCGCGTCCGACTTCGGCTTCCGCCAAGCCGTCGCGACCGACGACCGCGCCACCATTCTCTCGGCGCTGCATAATCTCGAGGACCGCATCAAGGCCAACCGCGTGCTGCTGGTGTCGCTCGATGAAACCGTCATCGCCGACACGACCGTCGCCGAGCACGCCGAGCCTGGCTCCGAAAAGCCTTTTGCCTATCCCGACATGATCGCGGCGGCCGAGGACCAGGGCCGCGCCACGGCGACGACGGTGCTCGACGGCAAGATCTATGAGCTGGTGGTTGTGCCGGTGCTGGCGCCCCTGCCGATCGGCTGGATTGTCGTCGGCGTCGAAAGCGGCGACCAGTTCTTGGGGGACCTGCAGCGCGTCACGACGGTTCCGGTCGAAGTCACCTTCGCCTTCAAGGACGAAAAAGACGTTTGGCAAGCACCGGCCTCGACGCTGACGCCGCGCCTGAAGGACGTACTGCTGGGCGCGCTCGACCGGCTGGAGGCCCAAAACGCCGGCCCCACCGCGCTGCCCATGGACGGCAGCGACTATGTGACGCTGCTGGCTCCGCTCAACGGTCCGCGCGACGCGCACAAGGTCAACATCGCACTCCAGTATTCCCTCGATGTGGCGTTGCAGCCTTACCGGCCGCTGTTCGTGCTGCTGCTCGGGCTAGCGGCCGCGGCGCTGGTGGTATCGCTCTCGGGCGCCGTGCTCATCGCGCGCGGCATCACCAAGCCGATCCGCCTGCTCGATGAGGCGGCGCGGCGCATTCAGGCCGGGCGCTACAGTGAACGGATCGAAATCACGCAGGGCGATGAATTCGGCCGCCTGTCGGAGACCTTCAATCAGATGATGGCCGGCATCGCCGAACGCGAGGATCGCATCGCGCACCAGGCGCGCCACGATTCCCTCTCCGGGCTGCCCAACCGCATGTCGTTCGAAGGCCATGTCGCCGACATGATCATCGCCCGCCAGGAAAGCCGGCGCGCCTTCAGTGTGATCCTGCTGCAAATCGGGCGCTTCTCGGAGCTGATCAACACGCTGGGCCATGACACCGGTGATCAATTGATCCGCAAGGTCGGCAAGACCCTGCGCCAGATCGTTCCTCAGCCCAACGCCGTGGCGCGCCATGCCAGCAATATCTTTGCTCTGGCCCTCGACACCGACGACGCCGTGGCGGTCAATCTGGTCGCCGAACGCGTCATGGGACTTTTCGACAAAGCGGTCAGCGTCGCCGGCTTCAACATCGACGTCACAGCCACGCTGGGCGAGGCGCGCTACCCCGAGCACGGCAGCACTGCCCGCACGCTGATGCAGCACGCCGATACCGCGATCTATGAAGCCAAGCAGATGGGCAAGTCCTATGCGGTCTACAACCCGCAGCTCGACCCGCACCGGCCGGAACGCCTGTCGATGATGGGCGAACTGCGCGAGGGCCTCGACCAGGGCCAGTTCGTCCTCTATTTCCAACCCAAGGTCGACCTCGCCAGCGAGACCGTGACCACGGTTGAAGCCTTGATCCGCTGGAATCATCCGACGCGGGGCTTCATGCCGCCGGACCAATTCATTCCGCTGGCCGAGCAGACCGGCAACATCCGCAAGCTGACGGCTTGGGCTCTTGCCGCAGCCGTGAAGCAATCGCGCGCGTGGTCTGACGCCGGCCTCAACGTCAAGATCGCGGTCAACCTTTCGGCCTTCGACTTAGGCAACCGGCAGCTTCCCACCGAGATCGCCAACCTGCTTGCGGCCTACGACGTCAGCCCGGGGCGCATTATTCTGGAGATTACCGAGAGTGCCATCATGCAGGACCCGAACCACGCGCAGGAGATTCTTCGCAGCCTCTCCGGCATGGGCCTGACGCTGTCGATCGACGACTATGGGATTGGGCATTCGTCGCTGGCGTATCTCAAGGGCCTACCGGTGCAGGAGATCAAGATCGACAAATCCTTCGTGCTCAAGCTGGCCGACAGCCGCAGCGATCAGATCCTGGTCAAGTCCACCGTCGAGCTTGGCCACAACTTGGGCCTTAGGGTGACGGCGGAAGGCATCGAGGACCGCGCGTCGCTTGAGATTCTGCAGAACTTGGGTTGCGATACCGGCCAGGGCTATCACATCAGCCGGCCGATCGCGGCGTTGGATTTCGAAGCGTTCTTTACGACATCGCGTTGGTCGCCGCACTTCGGCGGCCGCGGCATTACGGGGGTAGTCGCCGCCACTGGAGGGTAACCATGGGCAGCTCGGCCATGGGGCGAGGCGCAGCAGCGATGCGGCACCGCGCAATCGCAGTATTGATTGTCACGGCAGTGAGTGCGGCGGCGCAACAGCCCGCCCGTGCGTTTGACGACGTCCTGTCGGCTGGCGATGTCAGCCTTGATGTCGATGTGCTTCTCGAAGGCCGCGCCGTCGTCGGCAGCACCACCAAAAGCTGGGAGGACGGCGGGCTGGGCAAGGTCCGCTACGGTGCGGATACCGGCGGCGACCGCAGGGTCCTTTTACGTCCCGAGGCGGCGGTGATCTTCACGCCGCGCTTCGGATTTGATGTCACCGGCAAGCTCGTGCTGACGGCCAATGACCAGCAACGCCAGACCATCGACGTCACGGAGGCCTTCCTCGAATACAAGCCCGCCCCTGCGCGTGCTTTTGGGTTCAAGGCGCGCGGCGGGGCCTTTTTTCCGCCGATCTCGCAGGAGAACACCGGGCTGGCCTGGACCAGCCCCTATACCATCACGTCCTCGGCCATCAACAGCTGGGTCGGCGAGGAGCTCAAGACCATCGGCGTCGAGGCCACACCCTATTGGCGCGGCGATGATCTCACGGTCGAGCTGACGGCCGCCGGTTACATGGCGAACGATCCCACCGGTACGCTGCTCGCCTGGCGCGGCTGGTCTTTCAACGACCGCGAGACCGGATTTCTCGACCGGCTGCAGCTCGCGCAAATCCGCATCATCCGCCCAGGCGGCAATCTCGACACCCAGGCGCCGACTGAAAAACCCTTCCACGAAGTCGACGGCAGCGGGGGTGTTTACGCCGGCCTGAGCCTCGCGCATGCCGACTACGGCAAGCTCTCGTTCCTTTGGTACGACAACCTGGCCGACGACCACGCCTTTGTGAAATCACAGTGGGCCTGGCGCACGGATTTCGCGAGCCTTGCCTACAAAGTGGAACTCCCGGGCGACGTCGATGTGCTCGCCCAAGCGATGCGCGGGCGTACAACCGTGATCACCATCCGCGCGCCCATAGGACCCATCGTCGATACCCGCTTCTGGTCGGCCTACGGCCTGGTCAGCAAGGAAATCGGCCGCCATCGCCTGAGCTTTCGCGGCGAAGTCTTCAAGACCATCGACCGCGATACCTTCCCCGACAACAACAACGAACACGGGTTCGGGCTGACGGCGGCCTATGTTTTCCGCCCCGCCGACAACCAGCGTCTGACCGTCGAGTTCCTTTATGTCCACAGCGAGCGGCCGGAACGGGCCTTCCTGGCCGCACCCCCACGCGCGCGGGAAACCCAAACCCAGGTCAGCTACCGTCTTTTCTTCTGAGGCGCGACCCCCTTCCCTCATGCCAATATTGTTGAAATGACAGCCCTCAGCCCACGCACCAGCGTCGTTTCCCTCGCCGCGACTTTGGGGATTCTTGCCCTGACCATCTATGCCCTGGTGGTCGGCGAGGACATCATCATGCCGCTGGTCCTGGCCTTGCTCATTACTTACCTCGTCGCCGCCTTAGGACGTCGCATCCAGCGCATCAAGGTGGCCGGGTGGCAGCCGCCGGCCTGGCTAGGCCTGACGGGCGCCATCCTTTTGGTCCTGGTGTTCCTCGCCATCGTCGGACAAATCGTTGCGGGCAATATCCGAACTGTGGTTGACCAGGCGCCCGACTACCAGGTGCGCCTGGAAGCCCTGTTCATGCAGGGCATCGAGCTCGTCACCCGTGTGTTGCACCTCAAGCGGCAGCCGACGTTCGACAGCATCACCCAGGAAATCGATTTCACGTCCCTCGCCGGTACCTTTGCCGTCGGGTTCCAGTCCATCGCCGCTAGCACCATCCAGGTATTGGCTTATGCCACCTTCCTGCTCCTGGAATTCCGCACATTTGACCGCAAGTTACAGGCCCTGTTCCCCGACCAGGGACGCGAGATGGTGGTGCGCAATACGCTGCGTTCCATGGGCCGCAAGATCGAGGCCTATGTTCTGATCAAGACCAGCATCAGCCTTCTCAATGGCGTCCTGAGCTACATCATCCTCAAACTGTTTGGCGTTGATTTCGCGGGCTTCTGGGCCCTCCTGGTCTTTGTTCTCAACTTCATCCCCTACATCGGCTCACCCCTGGCGATGACATTCCCCACCGTGCTCGCCCTCCTCCAGTTCAACTCCTGGATCACCGCCGGACTGGTATTGGGAAGCCTGGTTGCGGTGCAAGGCTTCGTCGAGAACGTCATCGAGCCGCAGATCACCGGCAAGTCGCTGAACCTGAGCCCGGTGGTCATGATCCTCTCATTGTCGGTCTGGGGCTCGCTCTGGGGGATCACCGGCATGATCATCAGCACGCCGATGATGGTTATCATCATGATCGCACTGGCGCAGGTGCCGAAGACCCGCCCCCTTGCCGTGTTGATGTCGGCGACGGGCGACGTCGGCCAAGGTCTTTGAGCGGCCAGGCGCCGACTCCGAGTCGCGGATTTTCGACCGCTTCGATCGATTTCACCGCCGCTCAGGCACCGCCACCCCGCACAAAGTTGGTCATGCGCCGTTAATCAGTCGGTAAGACCTGCCTACGTCTTCGGATGCGGAAGTCTGCCCGCATCTTCCTCTTTCCGGCCCGCAGATGACGGCATTCATGACCGCGTTCACGCACACGACGGGCATCAAACGGCTCGCGGCGATAGCGTTTTTACGTACAAAAAATATCCGCGAGGATGTTGCGGACGGCCGATGGACGCGCTTGCGCCGTGCACGCGCGTCGCTGCGGAAAAAAAATCACACAAGCCGCGAAAATATTGAACTTCCCGCGCGTCAGTGCCGCGTGAAGGCAGAACAAAATCGAAGCGCGTTAGCCGCAACGCGGTTTGCGTTTCGGTACGCGCGTCATGCGCACGGCGCAGGCGCACTTGAATGCTTAAAGAGGTGAACGTGAGCATCATCGACGGCACGTACGATGAAGGTGCGCGATGCGTTTACGCTCTCTTAAGAGTGCCGCTCAACGCATCGATCACACCGGCCGAAAGTAGCCTCGCAACAGAAATCAAGAAAAAAATTCGGAGCGCGCGCAAAATCTCTTGTGAATTTTATTTAACTGAGTTTATCTCGTTGATGTTCGGTCATTTCACGTCAAACGTGGTGTTTGATTTTTGTGTTTGAAATACCGGACGTAACCCAACTCACCTGAACAGGGGAATTGATCATGGCTGCAAAGAAAAAGGCTAAGAAGAAAGTCGCGAAGAAAAAGGCCAAGAAGAAGAGCAAGAAGAAGTAGTCAGTAACTACTTTTTCCTTCCTAGGGACAGCACACAAGAACGGTTACGAGATTGGCGCGAACGGAAGGCTTAGGCCTTTAAGGGCTCCGCCCTGAACAGTTTGTACCAGCCGATATCCGATTGTGATGGAGAACCCGCCGAGCGCATCGCTCGGCGGGTTTTTCTTTGGTTTCTTGGCCGAGCGCATCGCTCGGCGGGTTTTTCTTTGGCTAATGCCTTTACGCGAGACCTAGGCGCGACCGCGCGGCGGCTTGCGCCTTGCCGGCGTTGATCTTGGCGCCCCCCGCCTGCAGGGCGGATTCAAAGGCGGCCAGACAGGTAAGAACATGCACCGGGCTGGCACTTTGGCCCATCAAACCGACACGCCAGACTTTGCCGGCCCAAGCGCCGAGGCCAGCCCCGACTTCCAGGTTGAAGGACGCCAATAACTGGCGGCGTACCGCAGCTTCATCGACCCCGGCCGGCACTTCGACGGCATTGAGTTGCGGTAGCCGAAGCGCGGGTTCGACTTTCATCTTCAAACCCATTGCCTCGAAGCCCGCGACCAAGGCCGCGTGCATTTCGCCGTGGCGTTTCCACGAGGCTTCCAGGCCCTCTTCGCGCAGCATCAAAAGGGCTTCGTGCAGCCCATAAAGCGCGTTCACGGGCGCGGTGTGGTGATAGGTGCGTGTACCGCCCTGCCCCGTCCAGTAGTTCATCACCAAGGACAGGTCGAGGAACCAGCTTTGCACTTTGGTCTTGCGCTTCTTGATGGCGTCCACCGCCTGGGTGCTGAAGGTCACCGGGGACAGGCCGGGCGGACACGAGAGACACTTCTGCGTGCCGGAATAGACTGCGTCGGCACCCCAGGCATCGGTTTCCACGGGGATGCCGCCAAGGCTGGTGACGGTATCGACAATGGTCAAAACGCCCGCCGCGCGGGCCAGCTTGCATAAGGCCCCCGCATCCGACTGCACGCCGGTCGAGGTTTCGGCATGGACAAAAGCCAAGGCTTTGACGTTTGCGTTGCCCTTCAGCGCGGCGGAGACCTTGGCCGGATCCACGGCCTTGCCCCATTCGTCCTGCACCATGATCGCCTGGGCGCCGCAGCGCTCGACATTCTCCTTCATGCGCCCGCCGAAGACGCCGTTGGCGCAGACGATGACGCGCTCGCCCGGCTCGATCAGGTTGACGAAGCAAGTTTCCATGCCCGCCGACCCCGGCGCCGACACCGGAATCGTCAGGGCGTTCTCGGTCCGGAAGGCGTAACGCAGGAGCGCCTTGATGTCGTCCATCAGGGCGACGAATTCGGGGTCGAGGTGACCGATGGTCGGCCGTGCGAGGGCCGCGAGCACACGCGGGTGCACGTCGGAGGGGCCCGGACCCATGAGGATACGGCGCGGAAGATCCGGCAGGGATTGGTTACGCATCAATTGTTCCGTTGGTTAAATGACGCCCTTGATCTTCAGCCGCACCAGGAACGCCATGGCGCGCACCTTGCGGCTGAACACCGTCAGGGCTCCCAGCCTACGTGGCAGGAGGGCGAGAAAGGCATCGATGGCGGCAAGCGCCTCGGGCTCGTCGAGATAGGGCGCATGGCCGTGACGCGGCACAACAACCTGCTCGAGATGGGGCAGCTCGCGCTTCATGCGCGCGAAAACTTCGGGGCTGAACAGGTCTGAGGTTTCGCCGCGGATGGACAGGACCGGGATGTCCTTCATCGCCAGGAAGAAGGGCCACAGGTTGACGGCCGCCGCGCTGCCGGAGAACGGCTTGGAGATATTGAGGTCGTAGTCGGGGCGGAAGGCGCCGCTGTCCGCATCCTGCACAAAGCGGCGGCGCGCCATGCGTTGCCAGTCGGCGGCGCTGTACCCCGGGAAAACCACGCGGTCCAAAGCTTCAACGGCGGCGGCAGCCTCGTCCCAGGTGGTGATAGGTTTGGACTTGCCGACGTAGCTTGCGATGCGTGCCAGTCCCGCAGGGTCGAGTTCCGGGCCGATATCGTTGAGCACGACGCCGAGAAGCTTGTGGGGCGCGACGCCGCCTAAGATCATGGAAATGATCCCGCCGAGGGAGGTGCCGATCAGCGCCACCTGCGTGAGGCCCGCCGCCGAGATCAAGGTATCGACATCGCGCATGTAATTGGGCGGGACGTAGGTCGCCGGGTTCTTGGCGTATTCGGAAAGGCCCCGGCCGCGCAGCTCGACGCAAAGCACGCGGTACTTCTGGGCCAAGTGCGGCGCCAGCTCCTCGAAGTCCCGCGCGTTACGTGTCAGGCCCGGGATGCAGATAATCGTAAGGGCGGCATCCGGCGGCCCGGCATAGTCGCGGTAATGCAGCTTGAGGCCGTCGAAGGACGTGTAAAAGCGCGAGGTAAAGGGCGCGGCGGCGTCCATAAAATGGTCCTGGTACGGAAGGAACGGGGATTGTCGGCGATTTGGCCCAATCTCGCAAATCCAAGCATAAGAGACTAGACTGCTACGGTTGGAGCCCGGCGAGAGGAACATTTTCTCCCGCCGCTGCGGTCCGCCGCAGGCTTCGCCATAACCAGCTTTCTGGCGCCGGGCGGGTCGGTTTCAATGCGCGATAACCCGAATATTTGGCCTCATTTCTCCATGTCCGCTCATTCCGTCCCCGACGTCGTTGCCTCCATCGGCAATACCCCCCTGGTCAAACTGCGTAAGGCCTCAGAGCTGACCGGCTGCACCATCTTGGCGAAAGCCGAGTACGCCAATCCGGGCGGGTCGATCAAGGACCGCACGGCCAAGTTCATCATCGAGGACGCGGAGCTGAAGGGCCGGCTGCGCCCGGGTGGGGTAATCGTCGAGGGCACCGCGGGAAATACCGGAATCGGGCTGACGGTTGTCGGCAATGCCAAGGGCTACCGCACCGTAATCGTCGTGCCGGAGACCCAAAGCCAGGAAAAGAAAGACCTCTTGCGCCTGCTGGGTGCCGACCTGCGCGAGGTCAAGGCAGTCGCCGCCGCCGATCCCAATCATTATGTCAAATTCTCCCAGCGTCTGGCCGAGGAGTTGGCGCGCACCGAACCTAACGGCGCGATCTGGGCCAACCAGTTCGACAATGTCGCGAATAGAGATGGCCACGCCCGCGAGACAGCGGCCGAGATCTGGAACGACGTCGACGGCCGCATCGACGGCTTTGTCTCGGCGGTCGGTACGGGCGGCACGCTCGCTGGTGTGGGCATGGGCCTGAAGGCCAAGCGCAAAGATATCGTGATCGCGCTGGCCGACCCCATGGGTGCGGCGCTCTTCCACTATTATGCCCACGGTCAGCTCAAAGCCGAGGGCAGTTCGATCACCGAAGGTATCGGCCAGGGGCGTATTACCGCCAACCTGCAAGGCTTCGTCCCCGACGAGCAATTCCAGATCCATGACAAGGAAGCCCTGCCGATCGTTTTCGATCTGGTGAAGGAAGAAGGTATTTGCGTCGGCAGCTCGACCGGCGTCAACATCGCCGGCGCCATCCGCCTCGCCTACAAGCTGGGCCCCGGCAAAACCATCGTCACCCTCCTGACCGATTCCGGTTCGCGCTATCAGAGCAAGCTCTTCAACCCGGCCTTCCTGCGCTCGAAGGACCTGCCGGTCCCGGCGTGGCTGGACCGCTAACGTTCCAGGTCGAGGACTTCCGGGCGGACGATGTTGTCCGTATGGATGCCGCGCGCCGCATCCGCCAAATCGTCTTCTGCGAGGAACAAGGCGTCTCCGCCGCTGATGAGTGGGACGGCAACGACGATGCTTGCGACCATTTTCTGCTGATTGATGGGGGCGACCCCATCGGTTGCGCACGCTTGCGGCCCTATACCGGCGGCACCATCAAGGTCGAACGGGTGGCGGTGCTGAAGAATCAGCGCGGACGCGGCGCGGGCGTGGCGATTATGCGGGCACTGCTGGTGCGGCTTGCCGGCAAAACGGTCGTCCTCAACGCCCAGCTCGCGGTTGAAGGTTTCTACGCCAAGCTTGGGTTCGTGCCGAAGGGTGAGATTTTCAACGAAGCTGGCATCGACCATATCCACATGGTCAAAGCGCCTTAGACTGAGCGTATCCATTCCTCGACCGTCTCGGCCAGGAAGGACATGGGGAGCGAACCATTGTCCAGCACCGCCGCGTGGAACGCGCGCAGGTCGAACTTCTCACCGAGCTGCGCTTTTGCCTGCGCGCGCAGGCCCATGATCCGGTTCATGCCGATGGTGTAGGCCGTCGCCTGCCCGGGATCGACGATATAGCGTTCGACCGAATTGTAGATGTCGCGCTGAGAATTGGGCGTGTTGGCAGCGAGATAGTCGATGGCCTGGGCGCGCGTCCATTTCTTGTCGGGCATGTGGATGCCGGTATCGACCACCATTCGGCAGGCGCGCCACAGCT
>CANKHC010000029.1 GCA_947481595.1 Fidelibacterota bacterium | reverse complement strand
GTAACACTGCTTCGCAGCGGCCATTAGCGGCGCTCCATCATCAAGGCCGGGAGCGCTTCCGCTCCCGGCGTGATGATCATGCATTGACCAAACTTCATCACAGGCCCCCCTGTGAAGTTGTGGGCGGATTACTTCTTGTTCTTGTCGACTTCCTCGAAGTCGGCATCCACCACGTCATCGTTCTTGGGCTCGTCGCCGCCGGCCTCTCCGCCGCCGCCTTCGCCTTCACCGCCGGGCGCCTGCTTGTACATGGCTTCGCCCATCTTCATGGAGGCCTGCATCAAGGCATCGGTCGCCGTCTTGATCTTCTCGGCGTCGCCGGAATCGAGCACCGCTTTGACGGCTTCCAGCTTGGTTTCGATCTCGGCCTTGTCGCCGGCCGGGAGTTTGTCGCCGTATTCCTTAAGGTTTTTCTCGCTCGAATGCACGAGGCCGTCGGCCTGGTTGCGGGCATCGACCGCGGCGCGGCGCGTCTTGTCTTCTTCCGCGTGCGCTTCGGCGTCCTTGACCATCTGTTGGATGTCGGCGTCGGACAAACCGCCCGAGGCTTGGATGCGGATCTGCTGCTCCTTGCCTGTGGCCTTGTCCTTGGCTGAGACGTTGACGATGCCGTTGGCGTCGATGTCGAAGGTGACTTCCACCTGCGGCATGCCGCGCGCTGCCGGCGGAATACCCATCAGGTCGAACTGACCCAAGAGCTTGTTGTCCGCCGCCATTTCACGTTCGCCTTGGAAGACGCGGATGGTCACCGCTGTCTGATTGTCTTCCGCCGTCGAGAACGTCTGGCTCTTGCGCGTGGGGATCGTAGTGTTGCGTTCGATCAGGCGCGTGAACACGCCGCCCAAGGTCTCGATGCCCAGCGACAGCGGGGTGACGTCGAGCAGCAGCACGTCCTTCACATCGCCCTTCAGCACGCCGCCTTGAATAGCCGCGCCCAAGGCGACGACTTCATCGGGGTTCACGCCCTTGTGCGGTTCGCGGCCGAAGAACTGCTTCACCACGTCCTGCACTTTGGGCATGCGGGTCATGCCGCCGACCAGGATGACTTCTTGAATCTCACTGGCCTTGAGGCCCGCGTCCTTCAGCGCCTTTTTGCAAGGCTCGATGGTGCGCTGGATCAGGTCTTCCACGAGCGCCTCAAGTTTCGCGCGCGTGAGTTTGATGTTGAGATGCTTGGGACCCGAGGCATCCGCCGTGATGAACGGCAGGTTGACTTCGGTCTGCATGGAGCTCGACAACTCTATCTTGGCCTTTTCCGCAGCTTCCTTCAGGCGCTGCAGAGCAAGCTTGTCTTTGCGCAGATCGATGCCGGCTTCTTTTTTGAACTCGTCGGCCAGGTAGTCGATGATGCGCGCGTCGAAGTCTTCACCGCCCAGGAACGTATCGCCGTTGGTGGACTTCACTTCAAACACGCCGTCGCCGATCTCGAGCACGGACACGTCGAACGTGCCGCCGCCCAAATCGTAGACCGCGATGATGCCCGCGGCCTTCTTATCCATGCCGTAGGCGAGCGCCGCCGCCGTCGGCTCGTTGATGATGCGCAGCACATTGAGCCCGGCGATCTTGCCGGCATCTTTCGTCGCCTGGCGCTGGCTGTCGTTGAAGTAAGCGGGAACCGTGATTACCGCGTCGGTGACTTTTTCGCCGAGATAACTTTCGGCGGTTTCTTTCATCTTCTGCAGGATGAAGGCCGAGACTTGGCTCGGCGAGTATTTCTCGCTGCGCGCTTCGACCCAGGCGTCGCCGTTATCGCCTTTGACGATTTTATAGGGGACGAGCTTCTTGTCCTTCTCGACCATCGGGTCGTCGCTGCGCCGGCCAATGAGGCGCTTGATGGCGAACAGGGTCGCTTCGGGATTGGTCACCGCTTGGCGCTTCGCCGGCTGGCCGACCAGGCGTTCACCGGATTCGGTGAAGGCCACTTGGGAGGGCGTCGTGCGCGCACCCTCGGCGTTCTCGATGACGCGGGCGTTTTTGCCCTCCATCACGGCAACGCAAGAATTGGTTGTACCGAGATCGATACCGATAACTTTAGCCATGTGTAGTCCTTCCTTTAAGCGGCGGACATCAAGAGCCCTTCCGAGAGGCGCTCCTCAATATCCCCAAGATTCGGCCCAATAGATTTGGTGTTGATCCGGGCGGTTCCCCAAAACCGGACCCTTCCAACATGTCATCCAACCTGGGGCGGTATATAAGGGGGGTGTTTTGGGCCTGCAACGGGCCAAAGTACACTTTTTCCCCTGATTTTGCGGGAACTTGGCAAGCTTTCGCGGCGTCCAACCCCATATCCCCGGCCATGCCTGAGACCGAAGACCTCTTTGCCGGTGAAGCTATCCCCGAATTACCGGCTGGAATCATCCTGCGCCGGGGGTTTGCCGGCCCGGAAAGGCAAAGAAACCTGGTTTTAGCCCTCACAAGGGTGCTGGAAGCCGCTCCGGCCACGCCAAACCGCACAAAAGCGGGTCAAACCTCGGCCGCTATGACCAATTGCGGGCTTTTAGGCTGGTGTAGCGACACCAAAGGCTACCGTTATACCGCCGCGAGCCCTGAAACCGGCCGTCCCTGGCCGTCCATGCCGGAAGAGTTCAAAGCGTTGGTGGCAGAGGTCATGGTTGACACCCCTTGGGCGGATTTTGCACCGGACGCCTGCCTCATTAATTTCTATGGCCCGGGCGCGAAGATGGGTCTGCACCAGGACAAGGACGAGCGCGACTTCACCCAGCCGATCGTCACGGTCAGCCTGGGCGATGCGGCCGATTTCCTGATTGGCGGTTTCAAGCGCAGCGAATCACCGTCCGCGATCAAACTCAAAAGCGGCGACGTGCTGGTAATGGGCGGGGAGTCGCGCATGCGCTTTCACGGCGTGCGCCAAAGTCCACGCCGGCACGTCACCTCCCATTGGTCCCATCGCGGGACTCGGCGGGCGTTACAGCCTGACGTTTCGAAAAGCCGGTTAGTTACTTCTTGCCAGCTACTTCTTGTGAGTGATGCGCCAGATGGTGTGCGAGCCGTCGTCGGCGACGAGCAGGCTGCCATCCTTGGCGACAGCAACACCGGCGGGGCGGCCCCACACTTCAGCGGTATCACCGCGGCCCGACCAGAAGCCGGTGGCGAAAACCTGATAGTCACCGACCGGACGTTTGTTCTCGAAGGGCACGTACGCGACCATGTAGCCGCGCGGATTGGCGGCGTTCCACGAGCCATGCAACGCCACGAAGGCGCCGCCCTGATATTCCTTCGGGAACTGGTCGGCCATGTAGAAGGTCAGGCCCAGCGGTGCCGAGTGCGATCGGATCAGCACATCGGGCACAATCGCTTTCTGCACGAGATCGGGGCGCTTGTCTGCAAAACCCGGCTGCGGGTTTTTTCCGATGTAGCTGTAGGGCCAGCCGTAGAAGCCATTGTCGGCCACGCGCGTCAAGTAATCGGGCACCAGCTCGTCGCCCAGCGTGTCGCGCTCATTGACGACGGTGTAGAGGTCGGTGGTGCCGGGATAAAACGCGGTGCCTACGGCGTTACGCAAACCACTGGCATATGTGCGCTGGTTCGAGGCTTTGGTGCCGATGGCATCCAGCGTGAACTCTTGAATCGTCGCACGCGGCGTTGCCTCTTCGGCGATGTTGCCGGCAGAGCCAATCGAAACATAGAGCTTTTTGCCGTCGGGGCTGATGTTGACGTTGCGCGTCGAATGTCCGCCGGTGCTGCCGAAGGCGCCTTCCGGTGTCACCATCACCTGCTTGGCGCTGGCTTTGGTGTCGCCCGCCTTATAGGGCAGGTACCAAACGCCTTTGGTGTCGCCGATGTAGACACCATTGTTGCCGAAGGCGATGCCGTAGACGGTGGTGAAACCATCGGCGAATGTCGTGATCAGCTCGGCCTTGCCGTCATTGTTGCCGTCACGCAGCAGCGTGATTTTGCCGGCACTTTGTTCGGCCAGGAAAATGTCTCCGTTGCTCGCCACCTGCATGTTGCGCGCACTGGAGAGGCCTTCGGCGAAGACGCTCACTTCAAAGCCCGCGGGGACGGTCAGGCTGATGCCCGGTTGCTTGCGTGTCGCACGTGAGGGATTGGCTTTGCTCGGCGTCTCGCCGACCTTAGCCAGTGCACCGGCTTCGATCTTGATGCGGGTGCCGACAGCAGGCTGATCAGCAAAAGCCGGGACTACCAGTGCCGTGGTCAACAATGCGCTCATCAATGCCAGACGTGTCATTGCACTTCTCCCTTGATTGCCGATTAGACCGAGGTGTTCACTCCACTCGCACCGTTGCCGCTGCCATTCGCAGCGGCGCGTTTCGGGCCGCCTCTTGAAATGACCACCATCGCCGGGCGCAGCAAACGGTCATGGATCATATACCCATCCTGGTACACCTGCACGACCGTACCCGCGGGCACGTCGGCGTTGTCGACCTCCTGGATGGCGTTGTGAAAATTGGCATCAAAGGGTTGGTTCAGCACGGTCATGCGCCGCACACCCTGGTTTTCCAGAACCGTTTCAAGCTCCTTGCTGGTGAGCTCGACACCGGTGGCAATGTTCTTGAGCGCTTCGTTGGCGGCGCGCGATTCCGCCGGGGCTGCCAGCAGGGCGCGGCCGAGATTGTCCGCCACCGCCAATAAAGCCTTGGCAACATTGGAGACAGCGTACTTAGCATTGTCGGAGATGCGCTTGTCGGCGCGCTTGGCGGCGTTTTCGGCTTCCGCAAGGGCCGATAGTTTTTCGCTCTTCAAGGTTTCGACGAGCGCCTCCAGTTCGGCGATGCGCGGATCGGGCGCAGCGGTGGCCGGCGCGGGCGCAGTTTCAAACGGGGTTTCACCATTGGCATTGGCGTCGGCATTGGGATCAGGTGTCGGGTTCTGCATCGTTTCCGTCTTCTTCCAAAAAGTCATTGTTCAAGCATCCGGCCGACCAGCTTAGCGGTGTAGTCGACCATGGGAATGATGCGCGCATAGTTGAGCCGTGTCGGGCCGATCACCCCGATGGCGCCGACGATCTGCTCGCGCGCGTTCTGAAACGGCGCCACCACCATAGAACAGCCGGCCATGCCGAAAAGTTCATTCTGGGCGCCGATGAAAATCTGCACACCTTCACCGCGGCCGACCAGGTCGAGCACACGCACCATTTGTTCGCGCGCTTCCAGCACCGTGAACAGATGGCGGATAGAGTCGAGGTCTTCGAGCGCCGTGACGTTGTTGAGCAGGTTGGACTGACCTTTGATGATCAACGCAGCGTCACGCCCGCCCGAGCTGCTGGCACCGCCCCAGGTGGCAAGGCCGGTCTTGATCACCTTCGCCGTCAGTTCGTCGAGTTGGGCGCGCCGCGAGTCGAGATCGGCCATGATCGCGTGCGTGGCCTCGGCGATGGTCTTACCGGCCAGGTGCGCGGTGAGGAAATTTCCCGCCTCGACCAATGCGGACGCCGGCAGATCCGCCGGCACCTCGATCAGGCGGTTCTCGACCACGCCGTGGGCATTGACCATGACCGCAAGCGCCCGGCCCGGCGTCAGGTTGACGAATTCGATATGCTTGAGCGGCGCCTCGCCCTTAGGGGCTAAGACAACGCTCGCGCATTGCGCGAGCCCGGCCAGCGTGCCTGTCGCCTGCGCCAGCACGTCTTCGGGGGCGCGGCCCGCCGCCTGGCAGTGCGCGTCGATGGCTTTGCGCTCCTCGGCGTCGAGTCCGCCCACCTGCAATAGCCCCGAGACGAACATACGCAGACCCGCTTCGGTCGGCAGACGGCCGGCGGAAGTATGCGGGGCGAACAGCAAGCCGGCGTGCTCAAGATCAGCCATGACGTTGCGGATGGTGGCCGGCGACAGCACGCCGTTGAGCTTGCGCGCGATTGTGCGCGAGCCCACGGGCACGCCGGTTTCCACATAGGCGTCAACGATGTGGCGGAAGATCTCCCGCGACCGTTCGTTCAGAGCCGCAACGCCGTGAGCGTCGGAGACAACCATGGCTTCCGCATTGAAATTCAAGAGTGCAGGGTATGTAAGCTTGCCATCCGAGCCCGTCAACCAAGCCGCTTTGACCCTGTTCCCCTGGGGTGTTAGAGGTCCGGTTCACAACAACAGGCAGTCTCATGACCTCTTCCGTCTCCCGCCCCGCCGGCCGCGCTGCCGATTCCCTTCGCGCGGTCAGTTTCGAGCTTGGCGTCAATAAACACGCCGAGGGGTCCTGCTTGGTGAAGTTCGGCGACACTCATGTGCTGTGCTTGGCCTCGGTCGAGGATTCGGGGCCGGCTTGGCTGAAAGGCACCGGCAAGGGCTGGGTGACCGCCGAATACGGCATGCTGCCGCGCGCGACCAACACCCGCACCCCGCGCGAAGCTGCGAAGGGTGGCCAATCAGGCCGCACACAAGAAATCCAGCGCTTGGTGGGACGGGCGTTGCGCGCTGTCACCGACATGCGCGCTTTCGGCGAGGTCCAGATCCGCGTGGACTGCGACGTCATCCAGGCCGACGGCGGGACGCGCACTGCCAGCATCACCGGCGGGTACTTAGCTCTCTATCAGGCCTTCGCGACGATGAAGCGTCTGGGGGCCATCAACAAGATCCCCTTGCGCGAGCCGGTCGCCGCCGTGAGCTGCGGTCTATACAAAGGCAACGCGCTTCTCGATCTCGATTACAGCGAAGATTCAGGCGCGCAAGCCGACGCCAACTTCGTGCTCACCGCGTCGGGCAAGATCGTCGAGATCCAAGGTACCGCCGAGGACCATCCTTTCGCCGAAGAGGAGTTTCTCTCGCTGCTGACGCTGGCGAAAAAAGGCATCGGCGATCTCATCACGATGCAGCGCGCGACACTGGCGAAGGCCGGCTTCTGAGATGTCGCGTAAGTTTGCCGGCGGCAAGCTGATCGTCGCCAGCCACAATGCTGGAAAAGTGCGCGAGATCCGCGAACTGCTGGAGCCCTTCAAGGCCGATGTCGACTCGGCTGCCGAACTGGGTCTTCCGGAGCCCGAAGAAACCGCGCTGACTTATATCGGCAACGCCGAACTGAAGGCGCGCGCCGCCGCGACGGGCGCAAGCCTTCCAGCACTGGCCGATGACTCAGGTCTCGCCATCGATGCCTTGAACGGCGCGCCTGGAATTTATTCCGCACGCTGGGCTGGGCCCGCCAAGGATTTTATGTTCGCGATGAAACGCATCGAAGACGAGATGCGCGGCCACACAAACACGCGCGCGCATTTTATCTGCGCCTTGTCGCTGGCCTGGCCCGATGGTCATTGCGAGTCATTTGAGGGCAAAATCAGCGGACATCTACACTTCCCGCCGCGCGGAACCAAGGGCTTTGGCTACGACCCGATCTTCATTCCCGACGGTATGAATGTCACCTTCGCCGAGATCGAGCCAGCCGCGAAACATGCCATCAGCCACCGCGCCGATGCTTTCCGCCGATTGGTGGCGGCCTGTTTCGCATGACGGCGCAGGGTGACGAAGGATTTGGACTATATGTCCACTGGCCCTTCTGCCTCTCGAAGTGTCCCTACTGCGATTTCAACAGTCATGTCGCCGAGCGCGTCGACCAGACCGCGTGGCGAGATGCGCTGCTGACGGAACTCAAACACTACGCCGCGCGCACGCCTGATAAAATCCTCACCAGTATTTTCTTTGGCGGCGGCACACCCTCGCTGATGGATCCTGCGACGACGGCGGACATCATCGCATCCGCGCGTCAACACTGGCGCACTGCCAACGATCTTGAGATCACGCTGGAGGCCAATCCCGGTACGGTCGATGCCGACAGGTTCAAAGCCATCCGCGATGCCGGGGTCGATCGTCTGTCGATGGGTGTGCAGTCTCTCAATGAGGCCGATCTCAAGTTCCTGGGCCGACGTCACTCCGTCGATGAAGCGCGCAAGGCGTGGCGCGCGGCGGCGAAGATTTTCCCGCGCGTGTCCTTCGACCTGATCTATGCGCGCCCGGGACAAACGGCTGACGCATGGCGCGCGGAACTCACCGAGGCGCTAGGTGAAGTCGCCGACCGCGGCATTACACATCTTTCGCTCTACCAGCTGACCATGGAGCCGGGCACGGCGATGTTTGATGCCCACGCGCGCGGCGACTTCATCCTGCCTGATGAAGACAACGCCGTTTCGCTTTTTGAACTCACACAGACGATGTGCGCCGAAGCCGGATTTCCCGCCTACGAGATTTCCAATCACGCGCGCGAAGGAGCGACCTGCCGCCACAACCTCACCTACTGGCGGGGCGGCGACTATGTTGGTGTGGGCCCCGGCGCCCACGGCCGCATCACGCTCGATGGGACGGCGCGCGCCACGCGCCAGATCAAGGCTCCGGCGATCTGGCTGCGCCGCGTGAGCGAGACCGGTCACGGCACGCAGGAGGAAGAGCTGCTTTCGCCCGACTCGCGGGCTCAGGAACTGGTGATGGTCGGGCTTCGGTTGGCGGAAGGGCTCGACAAGGCCCGTTTCGCCCGGCTCGCCGGCAAACCCCTAGGCGATGTCATCGGCCCCGACGCCGTCACCACCCTGGCCGCCGACGGCTATCTCACCGACAACCCCGCCCGTCTGACGGCCACACCCAAGGGCCGCCTCGCCCTGAACGCGGTTCTTCGAGAACTTCTCATCTAAATCAGTGCCTTAGCGCGCGTCCTGCGTGTACCGCCGCGCCGCATGTAAAGACTCAAGACCACCCCGGATATATCTGAAATATATCCGCTTTTTGCATTCCATTTACTGTTCGTATACCTTGCTGCCGCAGGATGGGCCCGCCCGCGCCAGAAGGTGCAACGCCGGTTCGCAAGTGGTTGCAAAAAAGCTATGTATAACACGCGGTTAGATGGCCTGACCGAATACCCCTTCCAGCGTCTGACGGCGCTGATTGCGGGTGTCGCGCCGCCGCCCGGACAAGAGATCATCATGTCCATCGGGGAGCCGCAGCATAATCCGCCGGCTTTGCTGCATCAGGCCCTGGCCCAGAATCCCGAGCAGTGGGGCCGCTACCCAGCCACGCCTGGGACGCCGGACTACCGCGCCGCCGTCGCCGCTTGGGCGAACAAGCGTTACGGGCTGCCTGCCGGTTTTTTCGACGCCGACAAGAACGTGCTCCCGGTCGCGGGCTCGCGCGAGGGGTTGTTCATGGCCGCCCAGTTATGCGTGCCGCCCAGCAAAGCGGGCGCCCAGCCGACGGTGCTGATGCCCAATCCATTTTATCAGGTCTATTTCGGCGCGGCGGTGATGAACGGCGCCGAGCCGGTTTTTGTGCAAGCCGCCAAAGAGACCAACTTCCTGCCCGACTACCACAGCGCCGGCCGCGACAAACTGGATCGCGCCGCCATGGCTTACCTGTGCACGCCCGCCAATCCGCAAGGCACCGTGGCCGGCCTTGATGTGCTCAAGGACATGATCCGCCTCGCGCGCAAACACGATTTCGTTTTGGTCTCCGACGAGTGCTACTCCGAGATCTACGACACCGCGCCGCCCGCCGGGGCGCTGGCGGCGTGTGCCGCGCTCGGTGAAGGCCTCGCCAATGTTCTGGTCTTCAACTCACTTTCAAAGCGGTCGAGCGCGCCAGGTTTGCGCGCGGGCTTTGTCGCGGGGGACGCGGAGCTGATTGCCAAGTTCTCGAAGCTGCGCGCGCACGGCGGTGCGGTGCAGCCCTATCCGGTGATGAACGCTGCCGCGGCGTTATGGCGCGACGAGTCACATGTTGAAGAGAACCGCGCGCTCTACCGCGCCAAGTTCGAAGACGCCGAAAAGATCCTGGGTGGTTCCTTTGGCTTCTACCGTCCCGCCGGCGGTTTTTTCCTGTGGCTCGACGTCGGCGACGGCGAAGCGGCGACCAAGAAGCTGTGGAAAGAAGCCGGCGTCAAAGTCCTGCCGGGCGCTTATCTCGCCCGCGCCGCCAAAGCCGATGATCCCTCAAGTAATCCGGGGCGCGCCTATATCCGCGTGGCCCTCGTCCACGACCGCGTCCGCACCGCCGAGGCGCTGACCCGTATGAAACAGATTCTGTGACCGCGAAGGAAGTTTTGCCATGAACACCGCCGTCCGCACCCAAAACGTGCCCTTCCTGCCGCCAGCCTGGGCTGCCCTTTTGAAACGCAGCGTGGTTTTCACCGCCGGCCTCGCGGTTGTCGGCGTCGGGTCCGCGATTGCCGTGGCGCTGTTGACCTACGCACCGACCGATCCTTCGCTCAATACCGCCACCGCCAGCACGCCGCAAAACGCACTAGGTCTGCCGGGTGCCATGATCGCCGATGCCGCCTTGCAGATCGCGGGCCTGGCCGCTGTTCTGCTCGCGGGCGTGATCGGCGGCTGGGGTGTGCGCCTGATGCGCGGCGAGCCTGTCGGTTGGCTGTGGCTGCGCACGCTCGCTGCCGTCGCCGGCATGCTGCTGCTGGCCATTGGCCTTGAAGCTGTCCCGGCGCCCGAAGCGTGGCCGATCACGGCGGGCTTCGGTGGCGGCGCCGGGCAAGTGCTGCTCGACTTTGCCACGCGTTACGAACGGGTGCTGCACGCGAGCCCGGCGGCCCTCGCGGGCTTGCGGATCGCCGTGGCCCTTCTCGCCGCGACCGCCGGTGTGTTCGCCGCCCTCTGGGCGATGACCTTGAAAGCCGGCACCGTCGGCACATGGGTTTCCGTGGCGGGCTTACGCGCCGCGCAAGGCTTCCTGGTCGGCGCGACCGCCGCGATGCGCGGCACCGCCGCGATGCTCGACCTCGCCGCGCGCAAGCCGGCGGCTCCTGATAAAACAGGGGAAATACAGGTCCAGCGCGTACGCAGCGAACCCCTGGTCATTGAGGACGACGACCTCGCCGAGGCTGAGCTGCCGGCCGAGATCGAAACGGCCGCCCTTGAGAATTTCGAGATTGATGTGCCGCGTGTCGCCCCGCGGGCCAAGGCGGCCAAACCCTCGAAGCGCGAGATGGAAGCGCGCCAAGGCTCGCTGCTGCCGGACGCCAAGAAGGGCTTCGACCTGCCGCATCTGGAAATCCTCACAGCACCCCCGCCGGAACGCATCGAGCGCGTGGTCAGCCGCGAGGCTTTGGAAAACAATGCCCGCATGCTTGAGAGCGTGCTGGAAGACTTCGGCGTGAAGGGCCAGATCACCAAGGTCCGCCCGGGTCCTGTCGTCACCCTTTACGAACTCGAACCCGCACCCGGCACCAAGACCAGCCGCGTGGTCTCGCTGGCCGACGACATCGCCCGCTCCATGAGTGCGGTAGCAGTACGCATCGCCGTCGTGCCGGGGCGCAGCGTCATCGGAATCGAACTGCCCAACGCCCACCGCGAGACCGTCTACCTGCGCGAACAATTGGCGACGGATGAATTTGAAAAGAGCGACGCCAAGCTGATCATCGCACTCGGCAAGGACATCGGCGGCGCGCCGGTGCTGGCCGATCTCGCGCGCATGCCGCACCTGCTCGTCGCCGGCACCACCGGTTCGGGCAAGTCGGTGGCCATCAACACCATGATCATGTCGCTGCTCTACCGCAACACCCCGGCCGACGTGCGTTTGATCATGATCGATCCCAAGATGCTCGAGCTGTCGGTCTATGACGGCATTCCGCATCTGCTGGCGCCCGTCGTCACCGATCCCGGCAAGGCGGTGATGGCGTTGAAGTGGGCCGTGCGCGAGATGGAGAACCGCTACCGCGCCATGTCGCAGCTCTCGGTGCGCAATGTCGCCGGCTATAACCAGCGCCTGACGGAAGCCGCCAAGAAGGGCACCGCCCTCAAGCGCACCGTGCAGACGGGATTTGAACCGACCACCGGCAAACCGATCTATGAGGAACAAGACCTCGACCTGACGCCGCTGCCCTACATCGTCGTGATCATCGACGAAATGGCGGACCTGATGCTGGTGGCCGGCAAGGAAGTCGAAGCTGCCGTGCAGCGCCTGGCGCAGATGGCGCGCGCGGCCGGCATCCACGTCATCATGGCGACACAGCGCCCCAGCGTTGACGTCATCACCGGCACGATCAAAGCCAACTTCCCGACGCGCATCAGCTTCCAGGTCACCAGCAAGATCGACAGCCGCACCATCTTGGGCGAGCAGGGGGCCGAACAGCTGCTGGGCCAGGGCGACATGCTTTATATGGCCGCGGGCGGGCGCATCACCCGCGTGCACGGGCCTTTTGTGTCCGACAAGGAAGTCGAGCACGTCACCACACATCTGCGCGAACAGTCCGAGCCCGACTACGTCGAGTCGGTCACCGAGGAAGACGATCTCGAGGACGTGCCGGGTTTCGCCGGCATGACCGGCGGCGGCAATACCTCCACCGGCGACGGGCTGTTCGATCAGGCGGTGGCTTTGGTCGCGCGCGAGCGCAAGGCCTCCACCAGCTTCATCCAGCGCCACTTGACCATCGGCTACAATCGCGCCGCCAAGATCATCGAGGAAATGGAACAGCAGGGCATGATTTCGCGCGCCAACCACGTCGGCAAACGCGAAGTCCTGCTGCCGCAGCATGGTGATATGTAGTTCCTGCCCTATCTGGGCCATACTCTTGGGGGACCCTTATCGTCCCACGGGCGTTTGGAACGCATGACCATGTTGCGCAGAACCTTCATCGCTTTGAGTGCCGCGGCTTGTTTCACAAGCTTGCCGGCGTTCGCCCTGACTGAAGCCGAGGCCTTGAAGAAAGCCGAGGACTATCTCAACGGCATCAAGACCCTGAAGGCGCACTTCATCCAGGTGAACCCCGACGGCAAGAGCGTCGAGGGCGATGCTTATATCTCGCGGCCCGGGCGCATGCGCCTGGTCTACGATCCGCCCACACCGATCCTCTTGGTCGCCGACGGCGCCTTCCTGATCTACGTCGACACCGAGATGAAGGACGCGAGCCACATCGACCTGGGCGACACGCCCGCAGGTCTGCTGCTCAAAGAGAATCTGTCTTTCCGCGATCCGGCTGTGAAACTGGGCGGCGTGAAGTTCGGGCCCGGCACGATCGAGATCACCGCCGCCATGAGCAAGGATCCCACCCAGGGCAAACTCACCCTGGTGTTCTCTGACCAGCCCTTTGAGCTCAAGCAGTGGCGCGTGCTCGATGCGCAAAACAAAGAGGTCACGGTCACCCTCTATGAGCCCAAAGTCGGCATCCCCCTCGACAAGAGTCTCTTCGTCTACGACACCCGCAAAAGCGGCGGGCGGGAGTAGCCTACCCTCATAGGGCGAGTCGCGGGCCTGCTCCCCAGAGGCCCTTTTGATCTCCAAAACCCCTGTTTTCCGCGCCGATCACAAGATTGTGTTCGCCTTTCATCCCCTTTGATTTCAACGGCTTAGTGGTTTTGCAAACAGCGCATGGCGGATATGCAGGCTTGGAATTTGCGAAACCCGCCCCCCGGGCCTATATCGAATTCACGAAGCGTCGAGGCCGCAACGGCCAACTGACGCAGCCGAGGGATGGTTTCCCCTACTACCCCTTGGCACTCCGATAGGCGCCCGGTGTCCCCCACACCGGGCGCCCTTTTTTTCAGGCTCCGGTGGGCTGCCGACCTATATAGGCGGGCATGCTTACAATCGCCTCTTGGAACATCAATTCTGTCCGCAAACGTCTGCCGCTTCTTGAGCGCCTCGCGGACGAATCGGGGGCCGATGTCATTTGCCTGCAGGAGACCAAGGCCAACGCCGAGCACTTCCCGGCCGAGGCGATCTCCCGCATGGGCTTTGAGCACCAGGCGGTCTCGGGCTTCGGCGGTTACAACGGTGTGGCGATCCTCTCCAAACATCCGCTGAGCGAGATCAACCGCTATCCCCATTGCGGGCGCAACGACGCGCGCCATATCAGCGCGACTATAGCCGGGATCTCCGTGCACAGCCTTTACGTCCCAGCCGGCGGCGAATTGCCCGACATCGAGCGCAATCCCAAATTCGCCCACAAGCTCAAGTTCTGCGACGCGGTGGCCGATCACTTCGCCGGCAACCACGGCTACCGCGATGCCATGGTGGTGGCGGGGGATTTCAACATCGCGCCCTTGCCGGCCGATGTCTGGGACCACATCAAGCTGTCGCGCATCGTCACCCATACGCCCATCGAGATCGCCGCCCTCGAGCGCATGAAACGTTCGTTGCAGTTCATCGACACCATCCGCGAAGTCGTGCCCGCGGATGATCCGGTCTTCACCTGGTGGAGTTACCGCGCCGCCGATTGGCAAGCCGCCAACAAGGGCCGGCGCCTTGACCACATCTGGGTCACGCAACCGTTGAAGGCCCACATCAAGAGCGTCGAGGTGTTGACCGATATCCGCCACTGGACGCCGCCGTCCGACCACGTTCCCGTGATCCTGAAGCTTGCCAACCTTGAAAGCCGCCTCCTTGAAAGCTTGGCCTCAAGTGTCCATGTTAACGGCAGACCTGGAGACGCCGATGCAAACCCATGATCCCAAGACCTGGTACGGCACCACTATCCTTGCGGTTCGCAAAGACGGCCGCGTGGTGATTGCCGGCGACGGCCAGGTGACGTTTGGTCACCAGGTCCTCAAATCCAACGCCAAGAAAGTGCGGCGCTTGTCCGACAACAAAGTCATCGCCGGTTTTGCGGGCGCCACCGCCGATGCCTTCACGCTGTTTGAGCGCCTTGAGGCCAAGCTTGAGAAACATCCCGGCCAGTTGACGCGCGCTTGCGTGGAGCTCGCCAAGGACTGGCGCACCGACCGCTACTTGCGCCGCCTGGAGGCGATGATGGCGGTGGCCGATAAAGATGTGTCGCTGATTCTTTCCGGCACCGGCGATGTGCTCGAGCCCGAAGACGGCCTCATCGGCATCGGTTCCGGCGGCGCCTATGCACTCGCTGCGGCGCGCGCGCTCACCGACCGCTCCGACATGACGGCGGAAGCCATCGCGCGCAAAGCCATGGGCATCGCCGCGGGCATCTGCATCTACACCAACAACGAACTCACCATCGAGAGTCTCTAAGAGAAAGCCTGGAACCTTGACCGACAACGCCTTCACGCCGCGCGAGATCGTTTCCGAACTGGACCGCTATATCATCGGCCAGAACGACGCCAAGCGCGCGGTGGCCGTGGCCTTGCGCAACCGCTGGCGCCGCCAGCAGCTGCCTGACGGTTTGCGCGAGGAAGTGCTGCCTAAGAACATCCTGATGGTGGGTCCCACCGGCGTCGGCAAGACCGAGATCGCGCGGCGCCTGGCCAAGCTTGCGGGCGCGCCGTTCCTCAAGGTGGAGGCCACCAAGTTCACCGAAGTCGGCTACGTCGGCCGCGATGTCGACAGCATCGTGCGCGACTTGATGGAGATCGGCCTCAATATGACGCGCGAACGTCTGCGCAAAGACGTCACCACCAAGGCCGAGATGGCGGCCGAGGACCGCGTGCTCGACGCATTGGTGGGCGACAACGCCAGCGCCGAGACGCGCCAGAAATTCCGCAAAAAACTGCGCGAAGGCGAGCTCAACGACAAGGAGATCGAAGTCAACGTCCAGGAGGCCGTGTCGGCCTCCATGCCCACCATCGACGTGCCCGGCATGCCCGGTGCGCAAATGGGCATGTTGAACCTGAGCGATATGTTGGGCGGCATGCTGGGCAGCCGCGCCAAGGCGCGCAAAATGACGGTGGCGCAGTCTTACGAAGTGCTGCTGCGCGAAGAATCCGACAAGCTGCTCAATCAGGAACGCGTGGTGCGCGAAGCCACCGAGGCCGTCGAGAACCACGGCATTGTGTTCTTAGACGAGATCGACAAGATCACCGGCCGCGAGGGGCGCTCGGGCGACGTCAGCCGCGAAGGCGTGCAGCGCGACCTGTTGCCGCTGATCGAAGGCACGACGGTGAGCACCAAGCATGGCCCCATCAAGACCGACCACATCCTATTCATCGCCTCAGGCGCGTTTCATCTGGCCAAGCCCGCCGATCTTTTGCCCGAGCTGCAGGGCCGCTTGCCGATCCGCGTCGAGCTGAAGGCGCTGACGCGCGACGACTTCGTGCGCATCCTCACCGAGACCGAGCACAGCCTGATCAAACAATACAAGGCGCTGCTGGCCACCGAGTCCGTGACGCTGGACTTCGGCGACGACGCCATCGCCGCCGTGGCGGATCTCGCCGCCGAGATCAACGCCAGCGTCGAGAACATCGGCGCGCGGCGACTGCACACCGTCCTGGAAAAGCTGCTCGAAGACATCAGTTTCACCGCCACCGATCGCTCCGGCGAGACCTTCAAGGTCGATGCGGCTTATGTGCGCACCCAGATGGGCGAGCTCGCCAAGAAGGGCGATCTGTCGAGATTCATTCTGTAGGACAACACCCTCGTCATCCTGGGCCTTGTGCCCAGGATCCAGGGTTGCCATCACCGCACTTCGAAACACACGCCGCTCTCGCTGCACGGCAGCGCCAAGCCACCCTGGATCGCCGGTCGCGCGCTAAAACGCGCGCGATTCATGAATCGCGGCCTTCCGCCGCGGGTCCGGTGATGACGGTGGAGTCGGGTGCTAGCGTTTGCGTTTCAACAGAACGTAGAGCGCGCCGCCGCCGCCGTGGTGGTGGCGGGCGGTCGTCACGGCCAGAATCAGCGCGCGCAGCGGCTGTTGATTGAGCCAATGCGGCACCTCGGCGCGGATGCGGCCCACGCCGTCCTTGCCTTTACCGGTGACCACGATGACGCAGCGGCTGCCGCGTGCTGCCGCACTGCGCATGTAAGACATCAAAGCGCCGTGGGCTTGATCGAGGGTCATGCCGTGCAGATCGATCTGTCCGTCCACGGCCATCTCGCCGCGCTTGAAGCGTTGCGCGGTGCGCCTGTCCATGTCGGCCAGTGCGCCGATCTTGAGCGGTGCGGAAGGACGATGCACGGGCGGCAATTCCGGGATCGCCGCTGCTTTCACGCGCGGACGCGGCGGTTCTTCTTCTGAAGGCGCTTCGTCGGGATGGCGCGGAATGTCGTGCAGCGGTGCGACGCTGCGCGTCACATGTCGCCAAATCTTCAGGTCTTCGCTGGAGAGGTCGCGGCGCGCCATGGCAGCGCCGCCTTACATTTCCAGGTCTTGAAGGCGGCTGGCTTTTTTGTCTTCGCCTTCGGGCTTGTCCATGCTCTTGAAAGCATTGTAGGCCTCGACGCCCTCCAGCTCCATCTCGGGGAGATAGCGCGTGACGAAGGCGCGCCAGTCGCCATCGGGCGACACGCAGCGGGTCTTGGCCATGTAGTTGAGCGTGATCACGAGGCCGCCGATCTTCCACAACAGATTCCAGTTGTGCAGGTTCTCGGTGGCGGCATCGATGGAGCGGCGGTAGACGCGCTGCGCGATCCAGGGACGCATCACGAAGACATAGAACACCACGCCCAGCACCATGGTGGCGAGCCCCACCATCAGGTGGACGAGGAACATCAACGCCAGCGAGCCGAACAGGATGACGAGCAAGGGCCCCACGTTCTCCCAGGGGTTCCACACCGGCGACTTGGGATTGTTGAGGCGGTCGAAGTCGACAAATATGCTGACGCGGTCGGCCTGATAGGATTCGATCAGACGCGCATAGAGCGCGCGGTCGCGTTTACGCTCGCCGGCCTTCGGTGTAACTGCGTCGTCGCCCATCGTGTGTTCCCGTTTGGGGGCCGCAGCCGAAAAGGCGCAGCACTCCACCCCTAAACTTTAGGTGACAATGTTTACCCGATTATAAACGGCGGGGAATTTGAAAGATTTGCGGCTTCAAATGGCTAGACGTTGAGTGGCTTTATTCGAAGCAAAAGACCCCCCTCACCCCAACCCTCTCCCCGTTGGGGAGGGGGTGCCGAGCAGAGCGAGGCGGTGAGGGGGATTCACCTTCGTCCAATCTTGGCTAGTTGACGTCGATGCCTTCGAGCTCTTCGGGCTGGGCCGCGCCGTCGGAGATCGGGGAACGCGCGCGCGGGACGAAGACATAGTAGGTGCCGCTCGACTTCATGCGGCCGGCCTTGGAGAAGGCGTCGTCTCCGGCCCCCCAGAAGATGTCGCCGCGGACGGCGCCGGTGATGGCGGCCCCCACGTCCTGCGCAACCATAAGGCGTTGCAGCGGCAACCCATCCGGATCAACGGTATCGAGCCACACCGGTGCGCCGAGGGGGATATAGCGCGGGTCGACCGCCATGGAGCGCAGCGCGGACAAGGACACGCCCATGGCGCCGATGGGGCCGTCTTCGGCCTCGGTGGGGCTCAAGCGCCGAAAGAAGATGTAGCGGTTGTTCTTGTTCATGTACTCGGCGGCTTCGGTCGGGTGCAGCTTCAGCCACTCGCGCACATCCACCATCGAAGCGCCGCCCGGCTTGACCTGGCCGGCTTCCAGGAGGATCGAGCCGATGCCTTTGAAGGCGCGGCCGTTGTGCCCGTCGAAGCCGATGCGCACCACTTGGCCATCAGGCAAGGTGACGCGGCCTGAGCCCTGGATGTGGAGAACGTGCACCGCCACGGGGTCGTCGGCCCAGATCAGCACGTCGGCATCGCCGGCGATGGCGCCGGCACTATCGATCTCAGAGCGGGTGAAATAGGGCTTCACTTGTCCGCCGGCTTGGCCTTCGCTTTGAGGGACCAGGCGGCCCACCAGGCTGGCCGGGACGCTGGCCGGCACGGGGGCACCCGGCGGCAGGAAGTCGCGGATATTGATCGTGACCATATTGCGTGGCCGTGCGTAGATCGGCACCTGGTAGCTGCCGCCGCGTGTGAAGGACCCGTTCAAGTCGGCTTCGTAATAGCCGGTGAAGGTGCCGCGGTCGTTGACCGCGCCGCCGGTCTCTTGGCTGCCGGCTTCGCGCTGAGACGTGCCGACGCGGTAGAAGGTGAAGTCGCGTGCGAGTGTAGAGCGCAGGGCCGCATCGCTGTCTTCCATCTGGGCGACATCACGGCAAGCGGCCTGCCATTCGCGCGCGGGGCGGGCGATGATTCCGCGTCCGACAACAGACTCAGGGGCGAGCGCCGCCAGGCGCGCGCACGAACGCCGGATGGCGGGCAGGGCTTGGGTGACGGAGTCTTGCGTCCAGCCGGGAATGTCGGGGGGATTGGCGGGTGTGTAGACCACCAGCGTTTCACGGCGCACCGGCGCTTGCGCGTCCGGTGAGGACACCGCCGGCTCCATGCGCTTGAGGACGCTGACGGCGATGCCGGCCCCCGCGAGCATCGAGACTAGAACTGTGAGGATCAGGCGCGTCAGGGGAGACACAGGTTTGCCGCCGCGCGATAGGGAGAGATGGAGCTAGGCTTCGACGCTGCGCGTGGCGACCAGCGCCCAGTTGGGATCGCCGCTCGCCAGGTCGCGCGCGAACGTCCACACGTCGGTGACGCTGTCGACGTGCTCGCGGTCACCGTCGATGACTTTGCCGTCCTTGTCCTTGACGATGTTGACTTGCTCGCTTTGGAATCGCACGTCGACAAAGGCGCGGTTGTCGCGCACTTCGACGCCTTCGAGCTTGGGCGGCTTGAGCACGACCAGCTCGGTTTCCATGGTCTCGCCGCGTTCTTCGCGCTCCTGGATGGCGGCGGCGAAGCGCGCATAGACGTCGGCGCTGAGCAGCGGACGCAGGGCATCGGTGTCGTGCTTGGCGTAGGCGGCGACAATCATCTCGAAGGCTTTCGCGGCACCTTCTAGAAAACCCGAGGCGGAGAAGGAGGGCTCGGCCATCTTGATCTGCACCAAGCCCGCTTCCATCGCCGTGCCCTGATAGGCAGGTTCGATGTCGAGCAGCACGCTCTCACGCGTGCGGCGCGCGGGCGGCATGGGCATGGGCACGACGTTGTCGGGATTGCGGGGATAGGCATCGTCCGTGCGGGGGTCACGCGCCGTCGGCTCGTGGCCGGTGCGCCGGCCCAGCACGGCGACCAGGCGCAGTACGATGAAGCCCGCCGCCATGGCGAGGATGATGATATCGATGAACTGAAAGCCTTCCATCGTCTCTGATGCCGTCCGTTTGGTTCACAGGCTCCGAGGGGAGCGAGGTCGATTTGTCTGGTTCTTTTTCTCCGGCAGTCCTGAGACTGCCGTCAGCCGCCTTAATATAAACGCCGGCGGGTGGCTTTTGACTTCAGGTCGGGGTGCTGTGCGCGCCACAACTCCTGCAGGTGAAGCCGCCGGTCGAACATATTCGCGCTCTTCAAGAAAATAGGCCCTCACCCCCCAAAGGGCAAGCGAACCGGCGGCGCTAACCTGGATGCCGAGGTGTCGGTTTTGTCAGATTCCCGGAGGATTTGTGCGGCGCTTGTCTGAGGGTGGGAAAGCATGTTAGTTCGCACCGCCTTTTTGCAGCGCCCATGTACGGCGCCTAACGGAGACCAAAGCGATGAACGACGCGCCCCCCAACATTCCCCCGGGCGATGCCCCCCCAGGCTCTCCGCTGCCCGACGCGCCCGAAGTTCAGCAGGCGGTCGTGCCGATGCGGTTTTTAGGGCAGTTCATCAAGGACTTGTCCTTCGAGGCACCGCACGCCCCGGAAATCTTCAATATCCTGCAGGCCAACCCGCCGGAGATGGACATCGTCATCGATACCGGCGTGCGCCAGCTCGACGGCACGATCTTCGAAGTCACCATGCAGGTGAGTCTGTCGGCTAAGGTCGGCGACAAGACCGGATTCATCATGGAGCTCACCTATAACTGTATCTGCGAGCTCAATCCGCAGGTCGTTCCCCAGGAACACGCGCATCCGATGCTGCTGATCGAGGCGCCGCGCCACATGTTTCCCTTTGTGCGCCAGATCGTCGCCGACACCACCAACTCGGGCGGCTTCCCGCCGCTCTATATGCAGCTGGTGGACTTCGCCGCCCTCTACCGCAACAAGTTCAGGACGGGCAGCGAAGGCGATGCGGTCAGCGCCGAGCCTGCGCCGGCGGTTCACTAAGTCTCTGAAGTCTTTAGCCAAATCGGGTTCTTAAGGGCCCCGAGGAAGGCGTGATGGGCGGCCAATTCGGCTGCCGTCGGCGCATGGGCGCGGGCAGCGCGGACCTCACGGGTCGCCGCCGTAGCGCCGAGCTCGGCGCGGCCGCTGCCGGCGAGGGCGAGACCCGGTTCGCGTCCGCCCACCAGTTCCAGATAGACCTTCGACAGGAGCCGCGCATCCAAAAGCGCGCCGTGTTTGCCGCGCTCGGAGGTGTCGATGGCGAAGCGCCGGCACAGGGCGTCGAGGCTGGCTTGGGCGCCGGGGAATTTGCGCCGCGCCAGCAGCACGGTGTCGATGGTGCGCTCGGACGACAGCACTTGGCGGCCGGCGCGCCGGAGCTCGGAATTGAGGAAGCCCAGGTCGAAGCCGGCATTGTGCGCGATGATCGGCGCGTCGCCGATGAAGGTCAGCATCTCCTCGGCGATGGAGGGGAACAGCGGTTTGTCCGCGAGGAAGGCTTGTGACAGGCCGTGGACCCGTTCCGCCTCCGGCGGCATGTCGCGCTCCGGATTCAGGTAACAGTGGAAGGTGTTGCCGGTGGCCAGGTGATTGAAGAGCTCAACGCAGCCGATCTCCACCACGCGGTGGCCGCTGAGGGGATCGAGGCCGGTGGTTTCGGTGTCGAGGACAATTTCGCGCATGGCGAATCTTAGAACTTGGTGCGGCCTGTCCGCAATGTGAGAAATTGTTTGAGGCGGGTGAGGGTTTCGCGTTTGCCGAGGCTAGTGGGGACGATCGCGTCCGCCGCTTGACGTTTTTTTGAGTCGGGCCACTGGCGCGCGCGCACGGCTTTGAGTTTTTCCGCCGTCATGCCGGGACGGGCGAGGGCGCGCTGGCGCTGCAGGAATTCCGGCGCCGAGACCACGACAACCGCGTCGTAAAGATCTGGGCCCGCACCTTCGAACAGAAGGGGGATGTCGAAGGCCACCACCTTCTTGCGCCCGGCGCGGGCGAGAAACGCGGCGCGTTCTTTTTGCACCAGGGGATGGACGATGGCCTCGAGGGCCGCCAGCGCTTTGGGGTCGGCGAAAACTTTTGCGCCGAGGGCCTTGCGGTCGACGCCGCGCGAACCGACGACGCCTGGGAATCTTTTGGCGATCTCTGCCGTTGCGATGCCTGTAGCGCCCATCATGCGGTGGACGGCGGCGTCGGCATCGAAGACGGGAATGCCCAAGGACTTGAGGAATTGCGCGGCGGTGGATTTGCCCATGGCCACGGATCCGGTGAGGCCCAGGATCAAACCGCGGCGGCGCGCGCGGCGGCGCGCGCGACGACGCAAGCCCGCAACCTTAACCCGCTTTGAGCACATGATCGCGCAGCTCCTGGGTGACGTCGGGTTTGCGTCCGAACCAGCCTTCGAACCCGGCCTGGGCCTGATAGAGCAGCATGCCGAGGCCATCCACGACAGCGTTCCCGCGCGCGCGCGGTGCGCAACAGTTCGGTTTCCAGAGGCACATAGACGATGTCGTTGACGGTGGCCGAAACCGGCAGCCGGGCGAGATCAAGGTCCAGCGGCGGTTGGCCTTTCATGCCCAGCGTGGTGGTGTTGACGACGAGGTTGGCGTCCGCCAGCGCGTCGGCGCGTTTGTCCCAGCTAATTGCGACGCTGCCAAATTCTTTTGCCAGAGCTTGAGCGCGTTCCAGCGTGCGGTTGAGAATCCGGACCTCGGGCACGCCGGCGTCTTGCAGGGCCGCGACCACGGCGCGGGCCGCGCCGCCGGCGCCGAGCACCACCGCTGGACCTGCCTGCGGACGCCAGTGCGGCGCGCCGGCGCGAAGATTGGTAATAAAGCCATAAGCATCGCTGTTTGTGGCGCTGAGCTTGCCGTCGGCGCCGACGAAAATCGTGTTCACCGCACCGATGCGCCGGCCCACCTCGGAGATGCTGTCGACAACCTTCAGGGCGATCTCTTTGTGCGGCACCGTCAGGTTGACGCCGGCGTAGCCTTTGGCGGCAAGGTCGCGCAAGGCTTTGGGAAGATCCTCGGGCTGCACCGGCAGGCGTTCATAGGTGCCGTCGATGCCGTAGGTTTTCAGCCAAAACCCGTGCAGCGCCGGCGAGGGCGAATGTGCGACGGGCCAGCCCATGACGCCCGCTTTGATCATCGCGGCACGACCTCGTGTTCGCGCAGGAAGGCGAGCAGGTCGAGCAGGGGCAGGCCGAGGATGGTGAAGAAGTCGCCGTCGATGCGGCTGAACAGCTGGGCGCCAGGACCCTCGAGCTGATAGGCCCCGACCGAGGTGGTCACGGCGTTGCCGGCGAGTGCGAGGTACTGACCGATGAAGGCATCGCTGAACGGGCGCATGGTCAGGCGCGGGCTGGCCACATGGCGCCAGATCACCGCGCCGTTGAGGGCCACCGCCACGGCCGTCGGAAGCACGTGGGTTTTGCCGCGCATAGCCGTGAGATGACCGCGCGCACCTTCTAAGTCTTTGGGTTTGTCGAACCAGCGGCCCTCGCATTCGAGCATCTGG
>CANKHC010000028.1 GCA_947481595.1 Fidelibacterota bacterium | reverse complement strand
TCCAACATGGAGCAGGTGGTCGCGCGCGGCGGTCGCGTCATCCTCATCAGCGACGAGGAGGGTATCCGCCGGGCCGGCAGGAACGCGGCGCATTCCATCTGCCTGCCGCGCCTTGACCCCTTTGTCATGCCGATCCTCGCCACTATTCCCGTGCAATTGCTCGCCTACCACACCGCCGTGCTCAAGGGCACGGACGTCGACCAGCCGCGCAATCTGGCCAAAAGCGTGACGGTGGAGTAAACCTCCACCCCATGACATCCCAAGCGGCGAAATTCGACTATGACCTAATCACCATCGGCGCCGGTTCCGGCGGCGTGCGCGCCTCGCGCCTCGCCGGAAAGTACGGCGCCCGCGTCGCCGTCATCGAGGAAAGCCGCTACGGCGGCACCTGTGTGATGCGTGGCTGCGTGCCGAAGAAGCTGCTGGTGATGGGCTCGCACTTTGCCCAGCATTTTGAGGATGCCATCGGCTATGGCTGGAACGTCGCCGGTGTCAGCCACGATTGGGGCGCAATGATCGCCGCCAAGGACAAGGAGCTCAACCGGCTCGAAGGTATCTACCAGCGCCTGCTGCGCGATTCAGGTGTGACATTGATTGATGGCCGCGGCGTGCTCTCCGATCCGCACACCGTCGAAGTGAACGGCAAGCGCCTGACCGCCGAGAAAATCCTGGTCGCCGTCGGTGGCTGGCCGGTGATCCCCGAATTCCCCGGCCGCGAGCATGTCATCAGTTCCAACGAAGCCTTGGACCTGCCCAAGCGCCCGCAGCGCGTGGTCATCGTCGGCGGCGGCTATATTGCCGTTGAGTTCGCCGGCATCTTCAATGCGCTGGGCTCCGAGGTGACCCTGATCATCCGTTCCGGCCAAATCCTGCGCGGTTTCGATCATGACGTGAGCGCGACCGTGGCCGAGGAGATCGAGAAGACCGGCATCAAGATCCGCCGCGATTGCCGCATTCGCTCGGTCGAGAAACACAGCGACGGTTATTCGGTGATGTTCGACTTGGGCGACGAGTGCATTGCCGATTGTGTGATGTATGCGACGGGGCGCGCGCCCAATACCGCCAAACTCGGTCTCAAGGAAGTTGGCGTGAAACTCAACGACAAGGGCGCAGTTGCCGTCGATGAGTGGAACCGCTCATCGGTCGAGAGTGTCTTTGCCGTCGGCGATGTCACCGACCGCATCAACTTGACGCCCGTGGCCATCAACGAAGGCCGCGTCTTCGCAGAGACCTTCTTCAACAAGAACAAAATGACCCTCGACTACGCCAACGTCGCCTCGGCGGTCTTCAGCCAGCCGCCGGTCGGTGTCGTCGGTCTGTCGGAAGAAGAGGCCCGCAAGAAACACAAGGTGCGCATCTTCCTCGCACGCTTCAAACCCATGAAGCACACGCTTTCCGGCCGCGACGAGCGCACTATGATGAAGCTGGTGGTCGACAAGGCCACTGACCGGGTCTTGGGCTGCCACATGGTGGGCGAGGACGCCCCCGAGATTATCCAAGGCCTCGCCGTCGCGTTGAAAGCCGGCGCCACCAAAGCTCAATTTGACGCCACCGTCGGAATCCACCCCACCGCCGCCGAAGAATTCGTGACCATGCGCGACCCCGTGCCGGAGAAAGAGGAATAGCGGTACCAGGTACAATTTATCGCTTTGATATAGAATGATATTTTCCCGAAAAACCCCCAATTCCCTGGATCATCCTCACCTGGCCCTCCCCTAGGTCAATCCCCGTCTCGGCTTTTCGCTGGCCAACCCACCGTCGAGTTATTATAGGGGGCGTTCCTTTTCTTAATCCCCAGGCCCATATAAGCGCCTGGCCCACAACGATATGAGGCGCGCCATGGCGGCCCCCAACATCAAGCTCGACGCCGGCAAATGGAGCCGCGAGAGCTGGCGGAAAAAACCCATCGTCCAAGTCCCGGACTACCCGGACCAGGCCGCCCTCACGGCTGTGGAAAAGCAGCTGCGCGGTTATCCGCCGCTGGTATTCGCCGGTGAAGCCCGCCGCCTCAAAGCTGGCCTCGCCAAAGTCGCCGAAGGCAACGCTTTCCTGCTCCAGGGCGGCGACTGTGCGGAAAGCTTCGCCGAATTCCACCCCGACAACATCCGCGACACCTTCCGCGTGCTTTTGCAGATGGCGGTCGTGCTGACCTTTGGCGCGGCTCTACCGATCATCAAGGTCGGCCGCCTCGCCGGCCAATTCGCCAAGCCGCGCTCTGAGGCCAACGAGACCAAGGACGGCGTCACGCTGCCGTCCTACCGCGGCGACAACATCAACGGCGTCGAGTTCACGCCCGAAGCGCGCATCCCTGATCCGCAGCGCATGGTCCAGGCCTTCAACCAGTCGGCCGCCACGCTCAATCTCCTGCGCGCCTTTGCGCAAGGCGGCTATGCCGACCTGCACAAGGTGCATCAGTGGACGCTGGGCTTCATGTCCGACGCCGCGACCGCCGAGAAATACAAGCGCTTCGCCGACCGTATCCAGGAAACCCTCGAGTTCATGGAAGCTTGCGGCCTTACGGGCGAAACCGTGCCGCAGATCCGCGAGACCGAGTTCTACACCTCGCACGAGGCGCTGTTGCTGCCTTACGAAGAGGCGCTCTGCCGCAACGATTCCACCACCGGCCAGTGGTACGGCTGCTCGGCGCATATGCTGTGGCTCGGCGAACGCACGCGCCAGCCCGACCATGCGCACGTGGAATTCCTGCGCGGCATCCAAAACCCGGTCGGCGTCAAGATCGGGCCCAAGACTTCGCCTGACGACCTTCTCACGCTTTGTGACGCGCTCAACCCGCAGAACGAAGCCGGCCGCTTGACGCTCATCAGCCGCATGGGCGCGGACCGCGTCACCGAACACTTGCCCACTCTGATCCGCACCATCGTGCGCGAAGGCCGCAAGGTGGTCTGGGTCTGTGACCCCATGCATGCCAACACCGTGAAAAGCTCGACCGGCTACAAGACCCGCCAGTTCGACCGCATCCTCGCCGAAGTGCGCGCCTTCTTCGCCGTACACCGCGCCGAGGGCACGCACCCCGGCGGCGTGCATTTCGAGCTCACCGGCAAGGATGTCACCGAATGCGTCGGCGGCACCCAGGCAGTGTCTGAAGCTAGCTTGGGCGACCGATATCACACGCATTGCGATCCGCGCCTCAACGCCTCGCAAGCGCTTGAACTCGCGTTCCTCATCGCCGAAGCGTTGAAGGACGAGCGGGTGCAACTCGGCAAGGACGCGCGCATCGCCGCAGCGCAGTAAGCGCCGTGGCTGAAGCTCGTAAGGCGGCGGCCTCTCTTAAGATCGCGCTGGCGCAGATCAATCCCACCGTTGGCGATGTTGCCGGTAACGTGGCGCGGATCAAAGCCGCGCGCGAACGTGCAAAAGACGCCGATCTCATCGTCTTCCCTGAGCTCTGCGTCAGCGGCTATCCGCCCGAGGACCTGGTATTCCGCCCGGCTTTTCTCGATGCCGTTGCCGCCGGCGTGAACGCCCTCGCGGCCCTCACCGCCGACGGCGGCCCCGGATTGCTCGTCGGCGCCCCCTGGCGCGGCGAAGCCCGCGCAAACAATGAATCCCGTGACAATGACAACGCCCACAACGGCGTGCTTTTGCTCGATGGCGGCAAGATCGCCGGCGTGCGTTTCAAACACCACCTTCCCAACTACGGCGTCTTTGACGAATACCGCGTCTTTGCCGCCGGCGACATGCCGGGACCGATGGTTTTTCGCAGCGTGCGCCTCGGCGTGATGGTTTGCGAGGATATGTGGTCTGAGGACGTGGCCGAGACGTTGATGGAATCCGGCGCAGAACTGCTGATCGTCCCCAACGGTTCGCCTTTTGAACTCGACAAGCCCGATAGCCGCATCGGCCACGCCGTCGCCCGCGTCACCGAAACCAACCTGCCGCTGATCTATGTCAATCAGATTTGCGGCCAGGACGATCTGGTTTTCGATGGCGGCTCCTTCGTCCTCAACCGCGATCGCGCGCTTGCCGTGCAAATGCCGTGGTGGCGCGAGGACTTGGTCCTTACCGCATGGACCTTCGCCGAGCATGGCTGGACCTGCGCGCCGCAAACGCCCGCGCCGCAACCCGAGCGGCTGGAGAACGTCTACCAAGCCATGGTCCTGGGCCTGCGCGATTACGTCACCAAGAACAAATTCCCCGGCGTCGTGCTGGGCCTCTCCGGCGGCATCGATAGCGCGCTCGCGGCCGCCGTCGCCGCCGACGCGCTAGGCCCGGCCCGCGTCCACTGCGTGATGATGCCGTCGCCTTACACCTCCGACGATAGCCTCGAAGACGCCGCTGCCGTCGCCAAGCTTCTCGGTGTGCGCCTCGACGAGATCGACATCGGCCCGGCCATGCAGGCCTATGCCAACATGCTCGCTCCGGTCTTCGTCGGCACCAGCGCCGACATCACCGAAGAAAATCTCCAGTCGCGCGCACGCGGCATGACGCTAATGGCCATCTCCAACAAGTTCGGCAAGATGGTGCTCTCCACCGGCAACAAAAGCGAGATGTCCACCGGCTACGCCACGCTCTATGGCGACATGTGCGGCGGCTATGCCGTGTTGAAGGACGTTTACAAAACGACGGTCTTCGCCGTGTCCCGCTGGCGCAATACCCATAAGCCCGAAGGTTCGTTGGGTCCAAACGGCGCGGTGATGCCCGAACGCGTCATCACTAAGCCGCCAACCGCCGAGCTCAAGCCCAACCAGAAAGACCAAGACACCCTGCCGCCCTACGAGGAGCTCGACGGCATCCTCAAATGCCTGATCGAGGGCGAACTCGGTGTCGAAGCCGTTGCCGCCAAGGGCTTCGACCCGGCCACCGTCCGGCGCGTCTACCGCATGCTCAAAACCGCCGAATACAAGCGCCGCCAAGCCCCGCCGGGTGTGAAAATCACCCACATCGCCTTCGGCCGCGACTACCGCTATCCCATCACCAACGGTTTCCAGGACGAAGGCGGCGTGGCATAAGCAGCGCCAGCCCCAAGTAGGATGATCTATGTCCGCCGAAACGCCAGCTCCGCCGCCGCCGCCCGCCAACTTCATCCGCGATATCGTCGCCGACGATCTGGCGTCTGGCCGCCACAAGGCGCCGGTCACGCGCTTCCCGCCCGAGCCCAACGGCTATCTGCATATCGGCCATGCCAAGTCGATTTGCTTGAACTTCGGCCTCGCGGAAGATTTCGGCGGCCGCTGCCATCTGCGCTTCGACGACACCAATCCTCTGAAAGAGGAACAGGAGTACATCGACGCCATCCAGCGCGACGTCAAATGGCTGGGCTTCGACTGGGGCAAGAACCTGTTCTATGCCTCCGATTACTTCCCTCAGCTTTACGCTTGGGCGGAGGAGCTGATCAATAAAGGTGTGGCCTACGTCGACGATCAGACCGCCGACGAAATCCGCGCCAATCGCGGCACACTCACCGAGCCCGGCAAGAATAGCCCCTTCCGCGACCGCAGCCCCGCGGAGAACCTGGACCTCTTCCGCCGCATGAAGGCGGGCGAGTTCCCGAATGGGGCCCGCGTGCTGCGCGCCAAGATCGACATGGCGTCCGGCAACATCAACCTGCGCGACCCGGTGATTTATCGCATCATCCACGCCGAACATCCGCGCACCGGCAAGCAGTGGTGCATCTATCCCAACTACGATTTCGCCCACGGTCAGTCGGACGCCATCGAGCACATCACGCATTCGATCTGCACTCTGGAATTCGCCGACCATCAGCCGCTCTATAACTGGCTGCTCGACAACCTGCCGGTGCCCGCGCGCCCGCGTCAGTACGAATTCGCCAAGCTGATGCTCACCCACACCGTCATGTCCAAGCGCTTCCTGATTACGCTGGTCCAGGGTGGTCACGTCAGAGGCTGGGACGATCCGCGCATGCCGACGCTCGCTGGCCTTCGCCGCCGTGGCATCCCGCCGGCGGCTCTGCGCGACTTTTGCAAGCGGGCAGGGGTGGCGCGGGCCAACAGCACCACCGACGTCGCTATGCTCGATGCCTGTGTGCGCGAGCATCTGAATAGAGTCGCGGCGCGCTACATGGCAGTGCTGCGTCCGCTCAAAGTCGTCATCACTAACTATGACGGTCCGGGGGAAGAACTCGACTGCGTCAACAATCCTGAGGACCCGAGCGCCGGCAGCCGCAAGGTGCCGTTCTCCCGTGAACTGCTCATCGAGCAGGAAGACTTCATGGAGAACCCGCCGAAGAAGTTCTTCCGCCTCTCGCCCGGCATGGAAGTGCGCCTGCGTTATGCCTACTTCATCACCTGCAACGAGGTGATCAAGGACGCCGCCGGCAACGTGACCGAGTTGCGCTGCACCTACGATCCCGCCACCCGCGGCGGTAACGCGCCCGACGGCCGCAAGGTCAAGGCGACCATCCATTGGGTCTCGGCACCCCATGCCGTCGACGCCGAAGTGCGTCTCTACGATGCCTTCTACATCCGCCCCGATCCGGGCGCCGACGGCGACGCGATCAAGGACATCAATCCGAAGTCGCTCGAGGTCGTCACCGCCAAGCTTGAACCGGCCCTCGCCGCCCGCAACGCGCAGGATGCTGTGCAGTTCGAACGCCTGGGCTACTTCACCCGCGATCCCGATCCGGGCCTGGTTTTCAACCGTACGATAGGTTTGCGCGACACTTACGCCAAACAGGCGTAGATCTTCGCGTTTCCCGCGAACTTCCGAAAATTCACGTTCTTGTTGCAACGGCCCCGGACGCTTATGCGTTTATGCGGGGTACGGATTTGGCGAATTGCAGGAAGGACGCAATGACCCAAGATTTGCAAGACGTGTCGCTCTCGACCGCCAAGGCGCTGCGCGCGGAATCGGAACAGCAGGGCCTCTATTTCAACACCGCCACACTCGCGCGCTTCATGCGCGCCAACTACGGCGATGATGCCGCGGCTGTTGCGCGGCGCCATGTGCTCTCCTACGAGCAGATCAAGGAAACCGAACTCGCCGGCATCTGGAAGCGTGTGGTCGCCCACCTCACGGGTGTCGAGCTGGTGGAAGATCCGCGCCGGGTTCTGAAGTCGCTCGGACCGAAAGCCTAGAATTTCGCCAGCGGATCTTTTTTGGACGTGGTCCAGATCAGCAGATATAAAACCGCGATCGCTTCTAAGATGATTCCCAAATCTTCACTTGCGGCGCCAAAGACACGCGGCAGGCTGATAAGTGCGTCATATAAGTCGTGGAGAATGATGACAGCTAGCAGCGATCCTGACTTCAGGTAGATCAGGCCAAACAGCAGGCCGCCAAGCGCGATGGAAACGTAATTCAGGATGAACTCGCCACCGGGTGCGACGCCAAGATGATAGGCCGTAAATACGCCTGTTGAGATCGCCACGCCACGCCAAGCACCCCACCGCGCCACACAAAGCGTCTGCACGATTCCCCGCGCGAATAACTCTTCGGCGAAGCCTACGGGAATTGCGGTCACCGCAAGGATAAACTCGTCATAGGCTGGAAGTTGATGATCGAAAGCGAGCGCCGGAGCCGCCATCATAAAGGCCAACCCAATGAGGAACGGGCGGCTTCGCAAGGTTTCCGGCCGTCTTACAGGCCTCGTCAGCACATCGCGCATCGCGATCCAGAAAAGAATCGCCGCGCCAATGCGCCAGGGTGTCCGCAGAATTTCCTCTTCCGCAAATGAGTCTGCCTCCCGCTCAATGATGCGGGAGGCAACCATGTAGATGAGCTGGACCACAATGACGAACAGCAGCCGCCATCGCAGTTCGATCTTCTCAATCCGGTCTAGTAACAAATTCAGCGCAACCCCCTAGTCACCGAATCCCCCCAGGAAAATTGAGATGTGGATCGTCCTTCGGTAATTCCGGCTTCCTACGCCAGCTCTCCGGCAGTAGCCGTTCAGCTACACCTTCAGCCAAGTCTTTAACCCCTCGGAGAATAGGATTCGCTTTCGGTGGAGGATATTCAAGGACGTCTTTTCTAATCGTATCAATTTCCTCGGCCCACTCCGGATCAGTTTCGTATCTCGGATCTCCCGGAGGGTAGGGCCCTTGAATGATCGTCACATCCGACGCCCCTGGATCGTCCTCCGGCATCGGTCGGCCGACTTCACCGAACTCTGCCATGCCGGTCTCCGGATTGATCCGGTTCCGCCGGCTACCGACCCGCAGGCGCGCGAGTGAGATGCCTTGCGCCGCTGCGGCGCGGCCAATGATCTCCATCAGCTCAGCCGTTTGCATCACCGCCGGGATGACCAACTCTCCCCTGGCGACATGCGCGATCTCCGTATCCTCGCCGCGCCCCTGCGCCGCGAGTTCCTCTGCTTGGCGCTGCCGCTCCTTGCGGCGCTTGATTTCCAGTTCGCGCGCTTGCTCGAGGGTGAGGGCGCCGGGGCTGTCGTTGCGGATAAGCTTGGTCATCGTGAACTCCGTCAATCTGCGGGGTCTCAGATGTAATATTTGTGGGCATTTTTGATCAACCGCAGCACGCCCGCTTGTCCCGGCATTCACAGCCGCCTCCACTTCCTCCTTGCGCTTTTCGCGCGGGACTTGTCACATCAGCCTCCGAACGGTGTGAAAGGTCAGCCATGTCCTCGGTCTATATCGCCTTCAGTCCCGCCATGCAGGAATGGGGCTCCGATGTCGGGATCGGCAAGCATCTCTACAAAGCCGCCTTCACCGCCGACGATCCCAAGGACGCGGTTCAGGAATTGAACGATGCCGGCTATGCCGGGCAGAAGGATTGGGAACTCGCGGGCGCAAAGCCCGCCGGCGATCTCGATGAGGCCGCCTTTCCCGCGCGGCTGAAGGAGCGCCAGAAGCTCATCGACCCGCTCTACTACCCCAAGATCAAAGGGGCGAAGGACATCGCCAAACTCGACCAGCGTAAGGTCGAGGCCAACTTCGTCATCAAGCGCACCATGGAGGGCCGCGAGTCGAAGGTCCCCAAACTCAAGCCCGCCGACATGGCCGATTTCATCATCGAAAGCCTCCTCGGAACTGGCCTGGTTTAGGCAAATCGCCTAAAAATTAGGCGAAATTGTTTCATGCCCATTTTTAAGTCACTGAATCGCTAGCTTTTTCTGTCCTGGCACGGAATATGCTTTACCGTATTAGGACGTCTTAAGGAGCGCACGCGGGTGGCCTTCGATGAAATGTACGCTGCCGATGGCAGCGTTCGCCCGCCTTATGCCGGGGTTGCCAGATGGCTGGCGGGGGTCAACCCCGAGCAGCTGGAACGCCGTCGCCTGGAAGCCGAGCTGTTTTACCGCCGCGGCGGGATCACCTTCGCCGTCTACGGCGATGCCGCTGGCGAAGAGCGCATCATCCCCTTCGACATCATCCCGCGCATCCTTTCCTCCAAAGAATGGGCAAAGCTTTCACGCGGCCTCGAGCAGCGTGTCCGCGCGCTCAATCTCTTTCTCGCCGACATCTATGGCGAGCAGAAAATCATCAAGGCCGGCCTGGTTCCCGAGGACTTGGTCTTCCGCAATCCTGCCTACCGGCCCGAGATGGCCGGCATCAAAGTGCCGCACGGCATTTATGTGCACATCGCCGGCATCGATATCGTGCGCATCGACGCCGACGACTTCTATGTGCTCGAGGACAACGCGCGCACGCCGTCGGGCGTCTCCTACATGCTGGGCGGACGCGAGATCTGTTTCCGCATCATGGCCGATCTCTACGGCGCTCACCGCGTCGCTCCCGTCGACAACTACCCGGACGATCTGGTGGCCACGCTGCGCTCCGTAGCACCCACGGGTGCCGGCGACGATCCGACCGTCGCGTTGCTCACGCCTGGCCAGTTCAACTCGGCCTACTACGAACACTCCTTCCTCGCCGACAAGATGGGCGTGGAGCTGGTCGAAGGCCGCGACCTCTTTGTGCGCGACGACATGGTTTACAAGCGCACTACCGAGGGCGCCAAGAAGGTCGACGTGCTTTACCGGCGCATCGACGACGATTTCCTCGACCCGCTCGCTTTCCGCTCCGATTCCATGCTCGGCGTGCCTGGCTTGTTCGGCGCCTACACCGCGGGCAACATCACACTGGCCAACGCGGTGGGCACCGGCGCCGCGGACGACAAGGCGATCTATACCTACATGCCGGAGATCGTGAAGTTCTTCCTGGGCGAGGAGCCGATCCTCAAGAACGTGCAGACCTGGCGCTGCCGCAATCCCAAGGAACTCAGCCACGTACTCGAACACCTGCCCGAGCTGGTGGTGAAGGAAGTCCACGGCTCCGGCGGTTACGGCATGCTGGTGGGGCCGCACGCGAGCAAAGCCGAGATCGAGGAATTCCGCGCACGCCTCAAGGCCAAGCCCGAAACCTATATCGCCCAGCCGACGCTGGCGTTGTCGAGCTGTCCTTCGTTTGTCCAAAACGGCGTGGCGCCGCGCCACGTTGATCTCAGGCCCTTTGTGCTCACGGGTGCCAACGGCATCAAGACCGTGCCCGGCGGCCTGACACGCGTCGCCATGCGGGAAGGCTCGCTAGTGGTCAATTCCAGCCAGGGCGGCGGCACCAAAGATACCTGGGTGGTGGATCTCTAGATGCTCAGCCGCACCGCCGACAATCTGTTCTGGCTGTCGCGCTATGTCGAGCGCGCCGACTATCTGGCGCGCATCCTCGAGGCGACCCAGCGGCTCTCTGTCCTTCCGGTCTCCTACGCCGGGGAAGGGGACGCGTGGCACAGCGCGCTCGCGACCGCCGGCTGCCTCAACGCCTTCCTGGCCATCTATGAAAAGCCCACGGCTGAAACCGTCACTGAGTTCTTAGCTTTCTCCGAACAGAACCCGTCTTCCATCCGCCGCTGCCTGGAGACTGCGCGCTTCAACGCCCGCGCCGTACGCACGGCGCTGACACAAGAAATGTGGGAAACCATCAACGGCGCATGGCTGGAACTACAGAAGACCGAGGCCACCGTGCCCTCAAACCTTTCGCGCTTCACCGAGTGGGTCAAAGATGTCTCCCTACGCATCGACGGCTCCGGTTACCGCACCATGCTGCGCAACGATGCCTATTGGTTCTCGCGTCTGGGTTTCTTCATCGAACGCGCCGACAACACCGCGCGCATCCTCGACGTCAAATACCACCTCCTCCTGCCCGAGCACTCCAAGGTCGGCGGCGGACTCGACTATGCCCAATGGACGTCGATCCTGCGCTCGGTCAACGCCCTCACTGCCTATCGCTGGGTCTATCGCGAGAGCTTGAAGCCTTGGCTGATCGCCGACCTCTTGATCCTCAACGAAGAGCTGCCGCGCTCGCTGGCGGCCTGCTACAAGAGCGTCGTGGATTGCCTCGACAGCCTGGGCACCGCCTACGGCACTCAAGGCAAAGCGCAACGGCAGGCGCGCACCATCCACACCGCCCTCGAGAACGGCACCATCGAGCAGGTCTTTCAGACCGGCTTGCATGAGTTCCTCACGGGTTTTATTGCCGACAATAACCGCCTAGGTGCGGCGATCGTCGAGCAGTACCTCTAGGACACCGAATCCCCGCTTTGTGCGTTGGGTCTCAATAGGATATAAGGCCTCCACGGAACGGGAAGGGAAGCAATGACCTATTGCGTGGGGATGCTGCTGAAGGAAGGCTTGGTGATGATCTGCGATACGCGGACCAACGCCGGTGTCGACAATATCGCGAGCTTCCGCAAGCTGCACATCATCGAAGAGCCGGGCGAGCGCGTCATCGCGCTGGCCAGTTCCGGCAACCTCTCGATCACCCAGTCGGTCGTCAGCCTGTTGACCGAAGGCGTGCCTGATCCCGAAACCGGCGAAGCCGAAACCCTGCAAAACGCGCCGACTATGTTCAAGGCCGCGCAACTGGTGGGTCGCGCCGTGCGCGAGATTTACCGGGTCGACGGCCCGTCGCTGGAACAGCACAACGCCCGCTTCGACGTGGCGCTGCTCGTCGGCGGCCAGATCAAGGGCCGGCGTTTGCGCCTGTTCATGGTCTACTCCGCCGGCAATTTCATCGAAGCCACGCCGGATACCGCGTTCCTGCAGATCGGCGAGCACAAATACGGCAAGCCGATCCTGGACCGCGCCGTCAAATACAACACAGATCTTTATGACGCGCTCAAAGTCGGTTTGATCTCGGTGGATTCCACCATGCGCTCCAATCTCGCCGTGGGCTTGCCGCTCGATCTCATGGTGCTGCGCCGCGATGCCATGGAAACCGAACTCAATTACCGTATCGAACAGGGCGAGCCCTATTTCGAGGACCTGCGCCAGCGCTGGTCAGAGGCGCTGCGCGCCACCCACCAGGCCATTCCCAAGCCGCCCTACGCCAAGAAGGTCTAGCTGGGCTTCGGGCGATGACCAGGGGCCCCCGACAAGCCACCTCCTATGCCGACAAGGCACGGCTCACCGCCAAGCCCGGCGCCAATCCGCCTGCCGTGATTCTCGTCGAGCCGCAGCTTGGCGAGAATATCGGCACCGCCGCGCGCGCCATGATGAACTGCGGCCTCACCGACCTGCGCTTGGTTGATCCCAAGCAGGATTGGCTCAGCGAAAAAGCCGTTGGCGCGTCGTCGGGTGCGGATTCGATCCTCAAAAACGCGCGGCGCTTTGATACGACGGAAGTCGCTATCGCCGACCTCCAGGCGGTCTACGCCACTACGGCGCGGCGCCGCGAAATGGTCAAGACCGTCATGACCGCGCGTACCGCCGCCGCCGACATGCGCGCGCGCAGCGACGCGGGGATGAAGCTGGGCCTCTTGTTTGGCCGCGAGCGCGTCGGTCTCACCAATCACGAACTCAGTCTGGCCAATCATCTGGTCGAGGTGCCGCTGAACCCAGAGCATTCCTCGCTCAACCTGGCCCAGGCGGTTCTCATCGTGGGTTACGAGTGGTTCCAGGCCGGCTACGACGGGCCAGAGGCCATGACCGTCCTCAACCGCACACAGCCTGCCACGCGGGAAGCGCTGCAGGAGCTGTTCGAGCACATGGAGAAGGAGCTCATCCTGTGCGGCTTCCTGCGCAACGAAGCCAAGCGCCCCAGCATGATCGTCAATATCCGCAACATGCTGCAGCGCGCCGAACTCACGCTCCAGGAAGTGCGCACGCTGCATGGCATGATCGTGGAACTGCGCTACGGCCGCCGTGACGACCGTCCGGCGCGCCAGCCCGGTTTCAAGCCCGAGGATGACGAGGAAGTCTAGCGATCGATCGTCGCCATGAGCGCCGGCGGATAACGCAGACCGGCGACGGTACCCATGGCGCCGTCCAGCGCCTTGATATCGGCGGCACTTAACTTGATCTCCGCCGCCTTCAGATTCTCTTCCAAATACTTGCGCCGCTTGGTGCCCGGGATCGGCACAAAGGTCGGACCTTTGTGCAGGATCCACGCTAGCGCGATCTGGCTCGGCGTGGCGTTGTGCGCGGCCGCAAAATCCTGCACCACCCGCAGCGCTTTCATGTTGGCGTCGAAGTTGGCCCCCTGATAGCGCGGATCGTTCTTGCGGAAGTCGCCGTCCGGATACTCCTCGGCGCGCTTCACGCCGCCGGTAAGGAAACCGCGCCCCAGCGGCGAGAACGGTACCAGCCCAATAGCCGCGGCGCGCAGGGCAGGGATGACCTCGTCCTCGAGATTACGCTCCCACAATGAGTATTCGCTCTGCACCGCCGCGACAGGGTGAACGGCGTGGGCCTTGGCGATGGTCGCCACACCCACTTCCGACAAGCCGAAGAACCGCACCTTGCCTTCGCGCACCAACTCACCGACCGCACCCGCCGTGTCTTCGATTGGAGTCTTGGGATCCAGCCGGTGCTGATAAAGCAGATCGATACGGTCGGTGCCGAGGCGTGTGAGCGAACCCTCCACCGCTTTGCGGATATCCTCGGGCCGGCTGGTCAATCCGGCGCGCTTGCCGTCCACGATCTGGAAGCCGAATTTGGTGGCGATGATCGCCTGGTTGCGCTTGCCCTTCAGCGCCCGGCCCAGCAGCGCTTCGTTGAGATGGGGGCCGTAGACCTCAGCCGTGTCGAGGAATGTGCACCCGAGGTCGAGTGCCCGATGGACGGTCGCAATCGATTCGGTTTCGTCCGCCGGGCCATAGGATTGGCTCATGCCCATGCAGCCCAGGCCGATGGCCGGAACCTCCAAACCACCGAGTTTGCGCGTGCCCAATGCCATGTCGCCCTCAAAACCCCCGGAAATCCGTGACTTTTCTCAAACGTTCTTCAGAAAATTCATATTATCCAATACCTTAGCTGGCCGCCAGCCGGTTGACTTCCCCGCCTCCACCCCTATGATGCGCCCGCTTAATTCCGGGAACGCATGGCGGAGCAAAAGTCTCTGTTCATCGCCGCCGCAGACCATTCGCGGACGGCCTACCGGGACAACATTTATAAACGGGATAACCCATGACCAAACGTACAGAGTCTAAGTACAAGATCGACCGCCGTCTCCAAGTCAACCTTTGGGGCCGTGCCAAATCTCCCATCAACAAGCGCGAATACGGTCCCGGCCAGCATGGTCAGCGCCGCAAGAAGCCGTCTGACTACGGCGTGCAGTTGATGGCCAAACAGAAACTCAAGGGCTACTACGGCAACATTTCCGAGCGTCAGTTCCGCAAGTACTACGCCGAAGCCATGCGCCGTAAGGGCGACAGCGGCGAGAACCTGATCGGCATTCTGGAAAGCCGCCTGGACATCATCGCCTACCGCATGAAGCTGGTGCCCACCGTGTTCGCCGCGCGCCAGTTCGTCAGCCATGGCCACCTCACCGTCAACGGCAAGCGCGTCACCGTGCCATCGTACATGGTGAAGGTCGGCGATGCGATCGAAGTGCGCCGCAAGTCCAAGGAACTCGCCACGCTGAAGGAAGCGTCTGAGTCCGCCGAGCGCGACGTGCCGGATTACATCGACATCAATCACTCCAGCTTCGCGGGCAGCGTCAAGCGCACCCCGGGCCTCAAGGACGTGCCGTACCCGGTGCAGATGGAACCGAACCTCGTGATCGAGTTCTACTCGCGCTAACCAGCGCCGAATATACAGATACAGAACGGGGCCCTTGCGGGCCCCGTTTTTGTTTGGCCTTGAGAGAATAGCGGGACTAACCCAGCCGCGCGGTGTTTACGTAAAATCGCGCGAGGCATAAATGGATGGGACCTGAAATTCCTAGAGGTCCCCGATGAGTAACCTCTTTCGTAACGACAGCCCCGGCGCCAAAACCTTGGAGGAAGCGCGAACGGACGAAATCAAACGCCAGCGCGAGCTTCGTCGGAAGGCCGCTGAGCTTGCCGCGCAGGGCCGCGGCGAAGACACCGAGATCGCCCACGTCGCGCGAGGGGAGATCGTTGTCCCAGAAGCGTTGCAGACGCCGGAGTTTCTTAACGCTGTACGCCGCGTGGCGAAAGCGCACGGCATTTCATTCGATCAGCTTCGCATCGGCAGCCGACGCAACAGCATCAATCCCGAAACTGGAGTAGCGGAGTTTGACCCCTTACTCTCCAGCCAAGGTGTGCCAGGGAGTAAGTTGCGCTCAATATTACTAGACACATCGAAGTCGTACGGGGCCGCGCTCTCCGGGAGCAACTTGTTTGATCCCAAATTCCGGCCGGCGTTGGCGCAAGCTCCTCACCAGTTCATGTATAGTGACGTCATAGATGATCCTTTTAAGATGCCGTCCCACTTGGATTTGGCGCAAGCTTCGTTGCCGACCGATCGAGAGGCTCAGAAACGTAGCCTGCAAAGCAGTCTGTTTCCTAATGCACCTCCGTCCGATGTAGAGAACAGGATGTTTTCTAGAAATGGCCGCGCGGCGTACCGTGCGGATGACGGCGCTCTGTATTATGCGGAGCCTACATTCAAGCCGCCAACCAGTATCAACAACATCGTTGAGGATTCGAAATTCATCGCGAATAAGGCCGGCCCTGCAATACCACTCGCAATGGGATTGGTTGGATCACGTCTAGGTGGAGCGCGAGGTGCGGCACTCATGGCCGGACAGGGTCAGGCAGGCCGCCAATTCCTTGCAGATCAGATCACCGGAGAGAGCAAGCCGGTATCGGAACACTTTCGCGAAATCGGCACCTCTATCATAGATGAAGTAACCGGCAATCCCGTCGGGAAATACCTCAAACACATTGGCCGCATTCCCTAGTCCTCCGGCAAACGCATTTCTCCCTTAGGATTCATGGAAGGCTCTGACCCCCTCTCGTTGTCGTGCATGCTAGAATTCGGCTGGGCTGTCGCATCTGTTTCGGTGGCGACCTTCACCGAAGGCGGTGCTTTCCTTTTTGTGATCCAAGGAGGAACCAAGAATGGCCCGAGCGCAACCACCAAGACGAATATAAGTAAACCGAGGAGCCCGTTATGCCCCGGGTCCCAACGTTGCGTTAAAGGGGCAACAACGTTGACCACCAAAAAGGCAGCGACACCGCCAACAAAAAGCGTTGTGATGATTGATGAACTGCGGGGCGGTTTCATTGGATGCCCATGGTTCCGATGATAGGTGCCTTGGCAATATACTATACGTGCGCGTGGACGTTGGGTCTGCCCGTCCACCGGCCAAGCCTAAGCCAAGTTTTGTGTTTCGGGGGCGCAGGCGTATCGTTCCCCCATGTCCAACCCCTTCGGTGATTACCTCGCGAAGTCCGCCGGCCAGCCGGTGCTGCTGTGCACGGGCTGCCGCGAGCTTGGCCGCTGCCGCTTAGGCATGATCGAATACCAGAAGGTGGGCGAGGGCCGCACCGCCGGTCGGCTGATGTGTCCGCCGGAATTCCAAGGCGGGCCCAAGGTCGCGCACGGCGGCTGGATCGCGGCGATGATGGACGAAATCCTGGGCTTCCTGCCGCTGCGCCACGGGGCTTTCGCCGTGACGAAGTCGATTACGGTCGATTACCTGAAGCCGATGCCGGTCGAACGCGAACTGGCCTGCGCCGCCGCCGTTGAATCCCGCGCCGACGGGCAATGGATCATCACCGGCGAGATCACGCTCGATGGGGTCGTGCTGGCTAAATCGCGCGGCACTTTCATCGAGCGCGACATCTCGCACTTCCAGCGCTTTGAGCGCTGGATGGGGGAGCAGAAGTAGCTAGGCGCTCGCGACCTCTTTGTCCTTGAACAGGGTCTGCAATTCGCCGGCTTCGGCCATCTCGCGCACGATGTCGCAGCCGCCGATGAACTCGCCCTTCACATAAAGCTGCGGGATCGTCGGCCAGTTGGAGAAGTCCTTGATGCCCTGGCGGACTTCGTTGTCGGCCAGCACGTTCACGCCTTTGAACTTCACGCCGCTGTGCGACAGGATCTGCACCACGGCGGCCGAAAAGCCGCACATCGGCGCCATCGGCGTGCCCTTCATGAACAGCACGACGTCGTTCTCGGAAATGTCTTTCTTGATCTGGTCGATGGCCGGAGTGGTCATAGGGGATATCCTCGAAAGGGGTTGATGGGCGGAATATAAGCCGCCGCCCCCAGAGCACAAGCCGGGGAATGCCGGCCCGTGAAATAATTCTTATGCCAAGCTCTTGTTTTTATTCGAAAAAGGCGGCGAAGGCGCTGTTGACCTTCAGCCGGGCGGATTCGCCGCATTTCCTCAGGTCGTCGGCGCAACCCTCGAAGGCGCTTCTTTGCAGCGCTGAAAAGCCGTCCAGCGTGAACCCAAACGCTTCCATGGCGTGGGAGGCGAGCATCGTGCTGTCGACCTTATGGCCGTGGCTGTCGGATGGCGCGCAGGCGAAGTTGACGCAGCGGATGTCGTACGCAGTGACGTACAAATCCGGCGAGGTCCCGGAAAAGGCGGTGAACTCCGGCTGATGGTCGCCGAAGGCGACAACCCCGGCCTTGCGTCCCCGCGACGTCAGAGCCTGCAGGAAATCGCCATACGCAGCGTCGCTGGCGGCGAACCGCTCGAGGTAATCGGTGGCGGGGTCCAGTTCGTTGTGCGGACCGTGCTGATTGATCGTCAACATCATGGCTGCCACCGGCTTGTCGCTGCCGGCGATGGTCTTCAGCATCGCGGCGTAGAAGGCAGAGTCGGCGGCCTTCCACTCCCACCCGGTGCTGATACCCAGCGCGGGCGGGTCGTAAAATTCATCGACACCGATCGAGGTGTAGAAATTGCGCGCGTTTATGAAGGCGCCGGGCACGGGGTAGAACACCATGGTGCGGTATCCCAGGGCCTTGAGGCGCGTGAAGATCGACTGCTTGATGCGCCCTTCCAGTTGGTAGAACACGTACAGGCCGTCGTTGCCGAATTCCTGCGGCGCCATTTGCGTCGTGAAAGAGAATTCGGTTCGCCATGTGGCCCCGGCGAAGGTGTTCACATGCAGTGGGCCGGTCTCTCCGTCGATGCCGTTCGGCGTTCCCGCAGCAAACAGGGCTTGCGGCTGGTAGCCCGGCCGCAAGGCGCTGGGCGGGAAGGTGGACTCTTGCAGCACAAAGAACAGATCGGGCAGGTCCCCGGCCGGTGCGGTCATGCCCGCTGTTTGTGGAGGTACGTTGGCCTGTGCGGTGGAGATGACCTGCAATGCGGGCTTGGGCATGCGCACCGATGCAACGAAGGTGCGGATCGTCGGCGTGACGAACTGAGTCTGCCAGTTGTAGATGCTTTGGTCCCACTTGCTGAGGCCGATGACACAGCCAAGACAGGCGAGACTGAGGGCGAGCACCCCGCCTTTTTCAAAGCGCGAAAAGCTCCCGCGGCCGGTAAAGAGCCCGCGGACATAAAATACGACCGCCGCGACCACTAAGGCGACTACAAGCGCCACGCGCCAGTCGTTGTAGGCCAGCATCAACACATTCTGGCGCAGGAAAAAATGATCGTAGGTCACCAGCGGCCACCCGGTCAGGCGGAACTTGATCTGGCTCACCAAGAGCAGCATCACCACCGGCGCGGCGGCCAGCGCTAGCAACGTGGCCGGGTGCTTTCCGCGCGCGCATCCCAGCGCGAAGAACGGCAGCATGATCAGGCTGATGTAAGGATCGAGAAAGATCAGGGCATAGAGCGCCGTACCGGCGACAACAGCATACGCAAACGCCAGCGCGAGCCGGCGTGACGCGTTGGCTAGCACGTATAACTCCACAGAAACGCCGGGGGCACGTTGAGCATCTCGAAACCGATGCGCTGCTCGTGCGGGAAAATGCCGGCGAAGGGATTGATGGGAAAATAGGTGTAGACGACCAGCTTGCGCACCGTTCCCGCCGCCATCGCGCGCGCGACGCTCAAACGCAGCGCGCCGAATTCAGGATTGTTGACGCTGGGGATGCTGCTGACGACGACCGTAGGTTCATGCAGCGCGCTGAGAGCGTTGAGCGCGCATTCGCCGTGGATAACGCGGGCCGGAAACGTTGTTCTGAGGGCGTGCAGCCGCGCGGGATCGCGCTCGACGCTGACGGTGTTTTCAGGAAGGAAGCGCGTCACCGAACCGTAGCCCGCGCCCAACTCGACGATTGGCAAGCCGGGTTCTATGGCGGCTTCGGCCATACGTCGCGCGAGACGCGGCGACGACTCACAAATCGCCCCGATGCTTGTGCCAGAAGTGAGCCAACTGACAAAGCGCGCTGCGGCGCTTGCCGGTGCCAAAGCCTGTGCCGCTACCGAATAGTCCATTCGCTCGACAACCCCCGTGGCAACCCAAGGCAAATAACCTAGCCTTCGGGCCAATTTAGCCACGGGATTATGTCATAAAAGCGTCATCTCGACGGGGCTTATTAGAGGACCGGACTTACTTTGCGCTGGTGGTCAGGGCCAGGGCGTGCAGTTCGCCGCCCATTTTGCCCTTAAGGGCCGCATAGACCATCTGGTGTTGCTGCACGCGGCTTTTGCCGGTGAAAGCCGTCGAGACGATCGTGGCGGCATAGTGATCGCCGTCTCCGGCCAGGTCCTGGATCTCGACCTCGGCGTCGGGGAAAGCCGCTTTGATCAGCGCCTCGATATCGCCTGCCGCCATCGCCATGGTGAAACTCCCTTTAGCCTTTGGCGGACATATAGGAGGGGAACCAGCCCTCATGCAAGCCGCGCAGGGCGGCGAGGCCAACGGCTTCGCTGCCGAGGCTGATGTCGCTGCCGCCGGTTGCACCGATGCGTTGCACCGTGACACCGGCTGCCTTCGCTGCCGCCTCCACCGCACCCGCGTCTTTTGCGGTGACGATATAACGGCCCTGATCTTCACCGAACAGGCGTGCGTGCCCCGACACACCTTCGAGCTTGCAGCCGATGTTGCCCGCCAGGGCCATCTCGGTGAGCGCGACCAACAGGCCGCCGTCGGAAAGGTCATGGCAGGCGGTCGCCTTGCCGCCAGTGATCAGTGCGCGTACGAAGTCGCCGGTCTTGCGCTCATGGGCAAGGTCCACCGGCGGCGGCGCACCGCGCTCTTCGCCACAGACTTCGCGCAAATAGAGCGACTGGCCCAGCCAGCCGTCGCCGACCTGGCCCAGCAACAAGATGTGCTCGCCTTCGTCTTTGAACGCGATGGTCGCCATGTGGTTGAGGTTGTCGAGCAAGCCGACACCGCCGATCGCTGGTGTGGGCAAAATCGGCTTGCCGTCGGTTTCGTTGTAAAGCGAGACGTTGCCCGAGATCACAGGATAGTCGAGCGCCTTGCAAGCCTCGCCGATGCCTTTGATCGCCTCTACAATCTGGCCCATGATTTCGGGCTTCTGCGGATTGCCGAAGTTGAGGTTGTCGGTGATGGCGAGCGGACGCGCGCCGACGGCGGTAATGTTGCGCCAAGTCTCGGCCACGGCTTGCTTGCCGCCCTCGAAAGGATCGGCTTTCACGTAGCGCGGCGTCACATCGGTCGTGATGGCCAGGGCGCGGTTGGAGTTGTGGATGCGGACCACCGCCGCATCGCCACCCGGGCGCTGCGCGGTGTCGGCCATGACCATGTGGTCGTACTGCTCCCAGATCCAGCGGCGGCTGGCGATGTCGGGGCAGGCCATCAGCGTCGTCAGCGCCACGCGCCACGGCACGTCTTTGACGCTGCTTGCAGCGACTTCTGGAAGCTTCTGGGACGCGACCCACGGCCGGTCGTATTCCGGCGAAGCCTGGGCGAGGGGATCGATCGGCAGATCGCAGACCGTCTCATTGTTGAATTTGAGGACCATGCGGCCAGTGTTGGTGAGATGGCCGATGACCGCGAAGTCCAGCTCCCACTTCTCGAAGATCTTGCGGGCGAGTTCTTCCTTGCCTGGCTTCAAGATGATCAGCATGCGCTCCTGGCTCTCGGAGAGCATCATCTCGTAAGGCGTCATGCCTTCCTCGCGCTGCGGCACGAGGTTCATGTTGAGTTCCACACCCATGCCGCCCTTGGACGCCATTTCGAAAGAGGAACTGGTGAGGCCAGCCGCACCCATGTCCTGGATCGACTGGATGGCGTCGGTGGCCATCAGCTCCATGCAGGCTTCGATCAGCAGCTTTTCAGTAAACGGGTCGCCGACCTGCACGGTCGGGCGCTTCTCTTCGGAATTGGCGTCAAATTCAGCGCTCGCCATGGTGGCGCCATGGATTCCGTCGCGCCCGGTTTTGGACCCGACATAAACCACCGGGTTGCCGGCGCCGGCTGCAGCCGAATAGAAAATCTTGTCCTGCTGCGCCAACCCTACTGTCATCGCGTTGACGAGGATGTTGCCGTTGTAGCTTGGGTGGAAGTTCACTTCGCCGCCAACGGTCGGCACACCAACGCAGTTGCCGTAACCCGAAATGCCCGCGACCACGCCGCGCACCAGGTGACGCGTCTTCGGATGGGTGGGATCACCGAAGCGCAAGGCGTTCATGTTGGCGATAGGACGCGCCCCCATGGTGAACACGTCGCGCAGAATCCCGCCGACGCCGGTGGCAGCGCCCTGGTAAGGCTCGATAAACGACGGATGGTTGTGGCTTTCCATCTTGAAGATGGCGGCGAGGCCTTCGCCGATATCGATGACTCCGGCATTTTCACCGGGACCGCAGATCACCCATGGTGCAGTGGTAGGCAGGGTCTTCAGCCACTTTTTCGAGGATTTATAAGAGCAATGCTCTGACCACATCACCGAGAAGATGCCAAGTTCAACCAGGTTGGGCTCGCGGCCACCCAGCACCTCGAGGATTTTTTTGTATTCATCGTCAGAGAGGCCGTGGGTCTTGATGTCCGCGTCCGTGATACGTGCGTTCTTAAGGGTCACGCCAGCGTCTCCACGAGCGAGTTAAACAGCGCGCGGCCGTCGTTACCACCCAGCTTTTTGTCGGCGAGGCGTTCGGGGTGCGGCATCATGCCCAGCACAGTACGCGAGGCATTGAAAATGCCGGCGATGTTGTGCAGCGACCCATTGGGATTGGCGTCGGCCGTCACATCGCCATTGGGGGTGCAGTAGCGGAAGGCCACGCGTCCTTCACCTTCAAGTGCCTTCAAGGTCTCATCGTCGGCAAAATAATTGCCCTCGGCGTGAGCGATGGGGATGCGGATGACGTCGCCGACTTGATACTTGGCGGTGAAGGCGCTTTGCGAGTCCTCGACCTTCAGGTTCACGTCCTTGCAGACAAAGCGCAGGTCTTTGTTGCGCAGCAGGACGCCGGGCAGCAGGCCGGCCTCGGTCGCGATCTGAAAGCCGTTGCACACCGCCAGCACGCGCACGCCCTTGTCGACGCGGCGTTTGACCTCTTGCATCACCGGCGAATGCGCCGCCATGGCGCCGCAGCGCAAATAATCGCCGTAGGAAAACCCGCCCGGCACGGCGATCAGGTCGAGCTCTGGGAGCTCGGTGTCCTGATGCCAGATCATCTTGGTGGGTTTGCCGGTGCTCTGTTCGAGAGCCAAGGCGATATCGCGGTCGCAGTTGGATCCCGGGAAGACGATGACGCCAGCGCGCATCTAGTCCACGACCTCGACGCTGAAATTCTCGATGACCGTATTGGCCAGCAGCTTTTTACACATGTCTTCGACCTGGGACTTGGCGGCCATCTTGTCTTTCTGCTGCGGCAGGTCGACTTCGATGTACTTGCCTTGGCGCACGCCGCCAACACCGGGGAAACCCAGGCCGTGCAGGGCGTGTTCCACCGCTTTGCCTTGCGGGTCGAGCACGCCGTTCTTCAGCGTGATGTGTACTTTCGCTTTCACGAGATCATCCTATTGGAGAGTAGAAGGGCCTTTGACGTCGGTCGGACCGCTTTCGGGAAGGATGCCCAGGCGCCTTGCGACTTCCTGGTAAGCTTCTTCGATACGGCCCAGGTCGCGGCGGAAGCGGTCTTTGTCCATCTTCTCGTTGGTCTTGACGTCCCACAGCCGCATGTTGTCCGGCGACAGCTCGTCGGCCAGGACCACCTGCACGTCGCCGTTCTCGTGATAGAGGCGGCCGAATTCGACTTTGAAGTCCACCAGCTTGATGCCGATCCCTAAGAACAGTCCCGCCATGTAGTCGTTGATGCGCAGCGACATATTCAGCATCTCGTCGATCTCATGGATCGCCGCCCAGCCGAAGCCGGTGATGTGTTCTTCGGAAACCATCGGATCGTTGAACTCATCGTTTTTATAATAATATTCGACGATCGAGCGCGGCAGGCGTGTGCCTTCCGGAATGTGAAAGCGCGTGGCGATCGAACCGGCGGCGATATTGCGCACTACAACCTCGATCGGGATAATCTCGACTTCTTTCACCAGCTGTTCGCGCATGTTGAGGCGGCGCACGAAGTGCGTCGGGATGCCGATCTCCTCCAAGCGCATCATCAGATATTCTGAGATGCGATTGTTGAGCACGCCCTTGCCGGTGATC
>CANKHC010000027.1 GCA_947481595.1 Fidelibacterota bacterium | reverse complement strand
GTCAGGCCACCGCCGAACTGTTCACACGCGGCTCCGTAAATCTCACCCTCACCGTTACATCCGATTCTGCTGGCGCCGGCACCGGCGTCGACGAAGCCGTGCTCGACGCTCTCATCGAACTCGCCCAGCGCAAAGTCGCGCAACATGGCCCGCGCGTCTTTGGCGCCGCCATCGAACTTCCACGCTTCGACGGGCTGATGGCGCTGGCCCAAGGCCGCACCGCGCCTGACGTGCTCGATGCCGAAACCCTCGCTGCCCGCGATACCGCCCTCATCGCCGGCCTCAAAACCGCGCTCAAAGCCCTCGGCAAGGCCCGCAGCCAGGAAGGCGAGCGCCTGGCCCCCGTCATCACCGGTCACCTGGAATCAATCGCCGCCCTTTGCATCGAGGCGCGCGGCCTTGCCGCCGTCCAGCCGGAAGCGCTCAAGACCCGCTTCCTGCAGCAAGTCCAGGATCTGGCCGGCGCGTCGCCTGCACTGACACCCGAACGCCTGGCGCAAGAGGCTGCGTTGCTGGCCGTGAAAGCCGACATCCGCGAGGAACTCGACCGCTTGACCGCCCACGTCGGCCAGGCGCGTGAGCTCTTGGGCAAAGGCGAGCCTTGCGGCCGGCGCCTTGATTTCCTCTCCCAGGAATTCAATCGCGAGGCCAATACGTTGTGCTCGAAATCAACCGACGTCGCCCTGACGCGCGTCGGCTTGGCGCTGAAAACCGCGATTGATCAGTTCCGCGAGCAAATCCAGAATATAGAATAGGGATATGAGCGACCGTAACGTCCAGCGCCGCGGTTTGATGCTTGTACTGTCCTCGCCTTCCGGCGCGGGCAAGTCGACGATCGCGCGCGCCCTTCTGCGCGACGAGCATCAGCTCAGCATGTCGGTCTCGGTCACGACGCGAAAGCCCCGCCCCGGCGAGGAGAACGGCAAGGACTATTACTTCGTCACGGTTGATGATTATCACCGCATGGTCGCCGGCGGCGAACTGCTCGAACACGCCAAGGTCTTCGACAATTACTACGGCACGCCCAAAGCCCACGTCGAACGTGAGTTGGCTGCCGGCCACGACGTCCTTTTCGACATCGACTGGCAAGGCACGCAGCAGCTCAAATCTAATTCTTCCAAAGACGTGGTGACGGTCTTCATCCTGCCGCCCTCCGTCGGTGAACTCGAGCGCCGCCTGCGCGGGCGCGCCCAAGACAGCGAAGACGTCATGCGCAGCCGTATGGCGCGGGCCGCCGACGAAATGAGCCACTGGCCGGAATACGAGTACATCATCGTCAATCGCGAAGTGGACGAGAGCATTGCCCAGGTGAAGGCGATCCTCACCGCCGAACGTCTGCGCCGCGACCGGCGCCCCGGCTTGCCGGTGTTCGTCAATACGATGCGTGGAAACTAGCCCTTAGCGGCGTCCACCGCGTTCGCCAAAGCACAGAACTGCTCGACGGATAGCGTTTCCCCGCGCGCCGTCGGCTCCACACCCACCACACGGCACAGCCCTTCAGCATCCAGCGCAACCGGGCGCAGGCTCTGGCGCAGCATCTTGCGGCGTTGCCCAAAAGCCGCCGCCGTCACCCGTTCCAAGGTCTCACGCCGGCAGGCAATCGGTTGTTTGCGCGGCGTCAGGCGCACGACTGTCGACTGCACTTGCGGCGGCGGCGTGAAGGCCTTCGGATTGATATGGAACAACAGCTCGGTCTCGCACAGCCACTGGGTGATGATGCTCAAGCGCCCATAAGCACCGGTATCGGGCGGTGCGGTGATGCGCTGCGCCACTTCGGTTTGGAACATCAGCGTGAACGATTCAAAAGCCAGCGCGTTTTGCAGCCATCGCAGCAGCAGTTCGGTGCCGACGTTGTAGGGCAGGTTGGCGACGATACGCCGCGGCGCCGTGCCCAGCGTTGCGGCATCGACCGTCAGCGCATCGGCCTCGATCACCCCTAACCGGTTGGGAAACGCCGCTGCGATCTCGGCCAGGATGGCCTTGCAGCGCTTGTCCTTCTCAATGGCGATCACATGCGCTCCGGCCGACAGCAGCGCTCGCGTCAACCCGCCGGGCCCAGGCCCGATCTCGATGGTGGTGCCTTTGGCGACATCCCCTGCCGACCGCGCGATACGCGAAGTCAGATTCAAGTCGAGCAGGAAATGCTGCCCCAGCGCCTTATCAGCGAGCAGGCCATGCTTGGCGATCACCTCGCGCAGCGGCGGCAGCGTATCGAGGATCTCGGTCTCGGACATGATGAACTCAGACCATATTTCTGCGCGCGGCGATGCTAGCCGCCATACGCAGCGCCGCCAAGAGACTCGACGGATCGGCGACACCGCGCTCGGCGATGTCGAAGGCCGTGCCGTGGTCGGGCGAGGTGCGCACGAACGGAAGACCTAAGGTCACGTTCACGCCGGTCGCGAAATCGATGGTCTTGAGCGGGATCAGCGCCTGGTCGTGATACATGCACAAGGCCGCGTCGAACTTTGCCCGCGCCGCCGGATGGAACAGCGTGTCGGCCGGCGCGGGACCGGACGCGTCGATGCCTTCCTCGCGCAGCTGCATGATCGCCGGGGTGATGACGCGCAGCTCCTCGTCGCCCATGTTGCCTTCCTCGCCGGCATGTGGGTTGAAGGCCGCCACCGCCAGCCGCGGCCGCGCAATCCCGAAATCCGTGCGCAGCGCCATGGCGGTGATCAGCCCGGCGCGCACGATGGCCTGCGGGCTGAGGGCCCGCGCCACGTCCTTCATGGCCAGGTGCACCGTCACCGGCACCACGCGCAAGCCTTCGACCGCCAGCATCATCACCGTCTCCAGGTCACCGGCGAGATGGCCTAAGTATTCGGTGTGGCCGGGAAAGGCGAAGCCGGCACTTTGCAGCGTGGCTTTGTGGATCGGGTTGGTGACGATGCCCGAAGCCTTGCCGGCGTTGGTCAGCGCCACGGCTTGATCGATGGCGCCGATCACGGCGGGGGCTGCGGCGCGCGACGGTTTGCCCAAGGCCACAGGTGCGGCCAGCGGGCAGAGCGGCGAAAGCACCGGCAGCGCGCGGGCGAAAACCGCACGCGCTTGGCCCGCGTCGCCGATGGCTTGCACAGGGGCATTGATCCCAAAGCGCTGCGCGATCTCGGCCAAACGCTGGGCGTCGTCGATGATGAAAAAGGCCGGCGTGTCCTCACGCCGCTCCGTCCAGGCCTTCAGCGCGATCTCACCGCCGATCCCCGCCGGCTCGCCCATGGTGAGGGCGAGCGCTGCTGCTGACGGGGCGGCGTTCACGTCAGAGGCGGATATCGATGAGCGCCTGGCGCCGCAGGTCGCGGATTTTCTGGCGCGCCGCCGTCTGCAGTTTCTCGTTCTCGAGAGTGCTGCGGATCTGATCGCCGCTTGGCACACCGCTGTCGTCGCGGCGGTTGCAGACTTGCAGCAGCAGCTTAGCGCCGCCGACTTCGATCACGGGGCTGGTTTTGCCGGGCTTCAAGTCGGCGACCACAGCGCGCACGCGGTCCGGCAGCCCGCCGACATAAACCGGCGGGATCGGTCCCGTCCCCGGCGTCTTCAAGTCCTTGCCCATCTTATCCATCTGAGCGCAGTCGGCCGCCTTGCTGATGCTGTCGGTCAGTTCCGCGATCTTCGCCGGCTGCAACGCGCGCTTGCCCACCGTCGGCAGGTAAATCTGGTTCAAGCTGACGACGGCGCGCGAGGGATCAGGCGTGCCCGCCGTGCGTTTATCGCGCAAAAGCAGGATGTGATAGCCGTTGGCAGTGCGTATAGGGTCCGAGACCTGATTGGGCTGCATGCGCTCGATGGTCGCGTCCAGTTCGGGCTCCATCTCGCCCTTCACCATCCAGCCGAGGTCGCCGCCCAAGCCTGCCGTCGGGGCTTGCGAGAATTGCTGCGCCAGGTTCGGGAACGGAGCACCGCCGCGCGCTTGCGTCACCAGCCGCGTGGCCATGTCGCGCATCACGGGATCTTGCTGCGGCGACAGTACCGGCAGCGCGATTTCCGCCACCAGGTATTCCGCCTTGCCTTGATTGGCGCGCGCGCGCGCGAGCACGGCGTTGACTTCATCGGGGCTGACGTTGACTTCCTGCTGCAGGCTTTGGCGCACCACTTTGCCCCAGCTGATCTCGGCTTCCATCTGCGAGTTCAACGTGCCGACGTCGATGTTGCGGCTGGCGAGCAGCTGCCTCAAGGCGCCGGGCTGCATGCCGTTGCGCTGTTCGATTTGGATCAGTGCCTCGCGGATCTCTTGATCGCTGGTGACGATCTTCCCCTTAGTGGCTTCCTGTAGCTTCAGGCGGTCTTCGATCAGCACATCGATCACCTGCGGCACGAGGCGCTGGCGCATCTCGGCCGAATCCTCGAGCCCCGAGGTGGCGATGAACAGCGCGATGCGCGACTGCACGTCGAACATGGTGATGACGTCTTCGTTGACCACGGCGGCGATGGCCACGCCGCCTTGCGCCTGCGGCGCCGGAGCGGGGGCCAGCGAGGAGAAGGGGGCTTGGGCTTGCTGTGCCCAGGCGGTCGCAGCACCGAGGGTAAAAACGAGAGCGAGGAGGGCGCGTTTCACGGGGAAGTCACCAGGTGAGGGGTTCGGAAGGCGGTAAGATACGCGAAGACCCCGCCCCCTGACCAGCACGGGAAACCTGTAAATCCCGTAATTAATTCAATCAGATATCAAATCGGGGAGATGACTATCGTTCGGCGCCGACGTCGGTGTTGAACTTGATATCGCCGATGGTCTTCATCGACAGGCGCAGCACCACGGCCAGGCCCTTCTTGAAGTCGCGGTCCTGGGTGTTGTCGTTGGCGAAGTCCAAACCGATCACCACACATTCGTCCTCATAGGTCAGGCCGACGTCGGTGCGGATGGACCCGCCGTTGAAGCCTAGGTTCTCGCGGTGGCTGAAGACGACGCTCCAGTTGCGCGCGAAGCGGCTGGACAGCGCCACGTACAATTCCTCGGTGCTGTTGGGCACGGAGGGCGTGCCATTGGACTTGTTGAAGATGTAGCTCGACGAGACGCGGAACAACTCCGGCCCTACCGCGGCACTCAGTTCGCTGCGCCGTGCGACGAAGCTGTCTTTGTCGAAGCGGAAGCGGTACTGCAGGTTCACGTAGGCGTTGGGCGTCAGGTCGACGTGGCCGACATAGTCGGAGAAATGCCCCGACAATCCCGACTGCGGCGTGAAGACGGAATCGGCGTGGAAGCGATAAACCTGTCCGAACACCGCCGACACCGTGCCGATGGAGCGGTTGAAGGCCGCGTAGTGCAGGCCGTAGTTGACGCGCGCTCCGGTTTCGACGCGGTCGATGCCGGTGAAGCGCTGCATGCTGAACAGATTGGTGTCGTCGAATTCCAGATCCAAGCTGTCTTCGTTGGGGATGCTGTCGGAGTTGCCGCCGATGGGGCTGATGACGCCCATGACGATGGGCTCGAGCAGTTGGTTGAAGGACAGCGCATTGCTGACAAAGGGCATGCGCCATTCCAGCGAGGCTTCGGGCACAACACGCCCCGCCTTGCCGGTATAGATGTCGCCCTTCGAAGGCCGCACCAGATCTTTCACGTAGTAGCCGTCGCCGCGCACACCGGCGCGGAGTTTGTAATCGCCGCCGTAGCCGTCCTTGAACGGCAGGTTCCAGCCAAGGCGCAGCGAGCCCCGGGTGGTGTCGGTGTTGCCGTCCTCGCGCTGCAGGACCAGGCCATTGCCGTCGACAGTCCAATAGCCGCCGATGCTGTCGGGATCGCCGGTGTAGTTGTAGGTCAAGAGCGGCAAGACCGTCGGCACCGAGCTCGTGCCGATGGCCGAGGCGATGCGCTGACGCTGGAAGTAATAGGCATTGGCCGAGAAGTAACTGTTGCTCCCAAAACGCTCGGCAAAGATGTTGCTCGTCAGCCACGTCGGCGCGATGAAGTTATAGCGGCGCAAATAGGTGCGGTCGGTGGCCAGGCGGATGTCGGAACCGCTGCGCCAATAGTCGCTCATATCCCAGCGCGCGGTCGCATCCAAATGTCCGCGCAGGTCTTTCTTGAAGTCCGGATCCTTGGCCATCAGGCTGCCGAAGACGCGCACGCGCGCCTCTTGGAAATCCTGGCGGTACTCGCCGATGGCGCCCTTGCCGGCCTCGGTGGTCAGGAATGGCGTGAGCGTGGCATCGCGGTCGGAATCGATGTGAAAGTAGTAGGGCTGCTTGAACGACACCCCCAAGTTACGCCCCGCGCCGATGGTCGGCAGCAGAAGCCCCGACTTCGGACCTGCTGTCGGATCGGGATGGGCCAGATAAGGCGTATAGAACAAGGGCACGCCGCCGAACTCGACCCAAGCATTGTTGTAGTAAACCATCTCGGCTTCGGGGTCGTAACGTACGTGCCCGGCCTTGATCTGCCACAAGGGCGTCTCGCCCTCGCAGCTGTCGCAGGCGGAATACACGGCGCGGTCCAGCTCGCTGGTGCCGTCGGCGTTGCGGCGGAACTGGCGGCTCGCCATGCGCGACTTGTCCGACAGCAGCACACGCACTTCCGTGGCGAGGCCTTCTTTCAAGTCGCCCGCGACCTGGATGGATTCAAAAAAGAACACCGTGCCGTTGGCGTCGGTCAGCGAGACGTTGCCGGTGGCGGTGGCCACATCCTTGTTGCGGTCGTAGACGATCCTGTCGGCCAGCAGCATGCGTGCGCCGCGTTGGATCTCGACAAAACCCGAAGCAGTGACGGTGTTGGCGTCCTGGTCGTAGCTGAGTTCATCGGCCAGCAGCAGCGTGTTCGAATCACCGCTATCGTCGACGGCGTCGACGAAGGCCGCCTGCGCTGGCGCGCCCCAGCTCAGCGCAGCCGCAATCGCGAGGACCGAAGCGCGGGCGAGGGTGGATTTGAACGAGCGCTGTGCCCCTGCGCCGGCCGTGAAGAGAAGCGGTACCATGAAGTCTCTTTTATGCCGTAGTCGCGCCAAGCGGAAGGGTGGGGGCATTGATACGTCCACCCCGCTGCAGAATGATATACAGCCCCGCTGCCACCGGCAGCAACGCCACAACGTACATCAGCGGCGTGAACAGGCTGTCTTTGCCGGCCAGGTTGGCAGCCCCCAAGGCCGCCGACTGCAAAACCACCACCGCGCCGATGGCACCCACGATCCTGCGCGTCTGGCCGCGCTTGTTGAAGCCGCCGGTCAGCAGGAAGGCCAGCGCGATGCAGGTGAACCCCAGGGCATTGAGCGGGTCGGTGAGGCGCTGGTGCCCCTCGGCGCGCATGCGCGTGCTGATGCGTGCCGGGCGTCCGTCTTCGGGCGTGGCGGTCAACAGGTTCCAGGTGCTGCGCTCGCGGTTGCTCTCATAGCGGCTTTCCCCGGAGGGCGTCAGCGCCCCAAAGTCCAGCGCATAGCTCTCAAAATACAGCACCGACAAATTGCCGTTGCCGGGCTCCAGCGCCTGGCGGCTGCCGTTGAACAGCAGCACGCGTGATCCGTTGTCGGCGCGCCCCACCGCGCCGCGTTCGGCCATGATGGTCACGGCGCCGTCCTTTGAGCGCGTATCATGAATCAGCAGGCCGAGCAGGTCGCCGTTCTCGGCGCGCCCGCGCACATAAACCGTCAGGTCCTTGCTCAGCTGATTGAACGCACCTTCACGTAAAAGAATCTGCGAGACGTCGTTGCGGATGGAAAACTGCAATGTGCGGAACGACTGGAAGGTGGCGGGAACGATAAACAGCGTCAGCAAATATCCAAACGCGGTCGCCACTGCCGCGCTCATCAGCGCTGGTTGCGCGAGGCCGAAGCGGCTCACCCCGGCTGCCTGCGCCACGACCAACTCGCGGTCCATGGTCAGCTTGTTGTAGACGAACAACGTCACCAGAAATAATGCCGCCGGCAGGATCACCGAAATGAACCACGGCATCAACAGCATGGTCAGCTTCAGCCATGCCCCGATCGCGAGACCCTTATTAATGACGAACTGCAGGAACTGCAGCGACTGAGTCAGCCAGACGATGAAAGCAAGGGCGATTGCAACCAGCAGCGTGCCGATTGCCAATTGCCGAAAGATATAGCGCGTGATTCCCGACATGGTTGCCGATTATACTGGGCCGTCTTTGCCAAGTAACAGCTTCATAAGCATGGCGCGCATTGTAAAGCCTTTGCCGCTGCGGTTCTTCGAAATTAAAATCGCCCGAGTATCCACTGTGGGGACGATCATGCGTTTTATGCCGAAGTTGCCGGGCCGCGCGCGCCGCGCGGCCGCTGTTTTCCTTGCGGTCTGCAGTCTAGTGCCGGCCGCAAACGCCGCCGACGTCATGCGTTGCGGCTCGCCGGCTGAAACCGAAGCCTTCCGCATGCGCCACCTGCAAAGCCGCCTGATGGTCGCGGCGCTGAGCTGCAATCAGCAGGCCGCCTACAACACCTTCGTCGAACATTTCCGCCCCACCCTCGCCGGGGCCGGCAACACCATCACCGCCTACTTCTCGCGCGTGGGCGGCGGCCAGACCGCGCTCAACAAGCACATCACCGATCTCGCCAACGCGGCCGGCCTGTCGCGCGCCGAAGATCCCGACAACTACTGCAATCACGCCTGGGATCTGTTCTGGCACCTGGAGCAGGAACCGGACCTGCTCACCCGCTTTGCCACCGAGAACACGCTTTTACAGGTCAGCCAGCCGCAGATCTGTTCGGTGACGATTTCGGGCAATCCCGACGCAAAGTAGAAAATCTCTCAGGCTCGCAAAAAGAAAAACGCCGGCGGTTTTTTGAACCGCCGGCGTTTCACATTCTAACTCTCAGTTACTGCAGAACGATCTCGACGCGGCGGTTCTGAGGTTCCTTGACGTTGTCGCCGGTGGCGACAAGCGGCTCGGATTCACCCTTGAACATGATGACGATCTCGTTCTCGCGGAAGCCCAGCTTGACCAGCGCGGCCTTGATCGCATTCGCGCGACGTTCGGAGAGCGCCAGGTTGTACTCAACCGAGCCCGAAGTGTCGGCGTGGCCGGTGGCGGTGATGCGCGACTTGCCGTTCTTCTTGGCGTAATCGGCAGCTTCCGAGACGATCTTCTGCGCATCGGCGCGGACGATCGAACGGTCGAAGTCGAAGAACACCAGGAATTTCTGCGGGACCGGCGGCGGCGGCGGAGGTGCCGGCGGCGGCGGCGGGGGCGGCGGCGGGGGCGGCGGGGGCGGCGGCGGAGCCGCTGCCTGTGCCATCACCGGTGCCGGCTTGGTGAAGTGGATGCGCACGCCGAACAGCAGGTTATGGCTGCCGTCGTCATGGTTGCTCGCGATCCCCGACGGGCCGACGAACTTGTTATTGAACGTTCCGATGTAGCGGTACTCGGTGAAGGCTTCGGTCACTTCGCCCACGGGGAAGCTGATGCCGACGATGCCCTGCCATTGGAAGGCCGAGGACTTGTCGTTGAGGATCGGCGGAGCGCCAGTCGGGAACGTCGCCGAGCGGCTGGACTGCACGTTGTTCCACTTGGTGCTCGCACCGCCGAGGCCGCCGCCGACGTAGGGGTTGATGCTGCCCTGCTCGCCGAAGTCATAGAGCAAGTTGCCCATCAGGCCGAGCACACGTTGATTGCCCGTCGCACCAGCGCCGGAGAAGTCGTTGACGGTCGCCTTGCGGTAACCGAGCTCGAGTTCGGTGCGCAGGCCCGATTCCCACTTGTAGCCGAGCGCACCCGCGAGGATGTAGCCGACGTCGAAGGTCACGGGGTTCGTCGTCGGCGCGAAGGTCGGCGGACGGCGCAGGGTGATGTTCGAATCTTGTGGCAGATGGAAGCCGCCGCCGAAGCTGAAGTAGCCGCCCTCAGCAAAGGCCGCAGAAGACATCGCCATGCTGGCGACGCCTGCCAGTAGGGCGAGTTGGATTTTTTTCATGTTGAACTCCAGAGAATTGTTAATCGCGTAGTCCCGCTATTTCGCCCCCGGCCGGACGCGTGCAACCTAGGCTGGGTTGCAGACTGCCCGCAAGGTCCGGAAAACCGGAAATTGTCGAACGTTATGAAGGTGTTGCAATTCTACTATAGATAGGCCCGCGTGCGCAGGGGCGCACAATTGCAATAACGACTCAAGTTGGGAAAAGTTCGCGCTTTAGTGGATTTATTTGCGCGAGGCGCGGGAAGGCGTGACCACCTTACCAGGATTCATGAGATTTTGCGGATCAATCGCAGTCTTCAAACGGCGCATCAGATCGAGCTCCACCGAGTCTTTGTAGTGCTCCATCTCCTCGACTTTGAGCATGCCGATGCCGTGTTCGGCCGAAATCGAGCCCTGCATACCTACCACGATGTCATGCACGATGCGGTTCATTTCGCCCCACTGTGCGAGGTAGGCGGCTTTATCGGCCCCTAAAGGCTGCGAGATGTTGAAGTGGATGTTGCCGTCGCCGACATGGCCGAAGGGAACGGGGCGCACCCCCGGGAAGGCTTTGCTCACCGCGAGGGTGCCGGTCTTGATGAATTCCGCCACGCGGCTCACCGGCACCGAGACGTCGTGTTTGATGCTGCCGCCTTCGTGCTTCTGCGCTTCGGGCAATGACTCGCGGAGGCGCCACAGGGCCTTCTGACGCTCGACACTCTCGGCGATGACCGCGTCCGAAATAATGCCTTCCTCGAAAGCGGTCTCGAGCAGCGCATCGAAGCTGGCGCGAATGCGCGCATCAGGCCGCGAGCTCGAGAACTCCACCAGCACGTACCACGGATGCGGCGCCTCGAATGGATCGCTGCACCCGGCGATGTGTTTCGCGCACATCTCCAAGCCAATGCGCGGGATCAGCTCAAAGGCCGTGACGGCATCGCCCGATAACGCGCGCGCGCGGTTCAAGAGTTTTCCGGCATTGTCGACATCGTCCAGCGCACACATCGCAGTGGCTTGTTCCGCAGGCTTGGGGAACAGCTTCAAAACAGCAGCCGTAATGATCCCCAGCGTGCCCTCCGAGCCCACGAACAATTGGCGCAGCGCATAGCCGGTGTTGTCCTTGCCCAACGCGCGCAAGCCGTTCCAGATGCGCCCATCCGGCAGCACCACTTCCAAGCCCAGCACCAGATCGCGCGCATTGCCGTAGCGCAGCACGTTGATGCCGCCGGCGTTGGTCGCAAGATTGCCGCCGATCTGGCAACTGCCTTCGGCGGCGAGGCTCAAGGGGAACAGGCAGCCCGCGTCATCGGCGGTGCGCTGAACGTCGGCGAGGATGCAGCCCGCATCGACGGTAATGGTGAAATTCTCGCCGTCCACGCCGCGCACTTTGTTCATGCGCCCAAGATTGAGGATCACTTCGCTGGCGTCTTCGTGCGGCGCGGCCCCGCCGCACAGCCCGGTGTTGCCGCCTTGCGGCACGATCGGGATGCCTGCCGCGGCACATGCCGTCACGATCGCGGCGACTTCTGCGGTCGAACCCGGACGCAGCACCAGTGCGGCCTTGCCGTGATAAAGCCCGCGCTCCTCATGCAGATAGGGCGCCATCGCCGCCGGATCGGAAATGCAGGCGGCAGCACCGACGATATCGGCGAGGCGGTCGCGAAGGGATTGGTCGAGCGGCACGGGCAGGGTCCTTTGTTGGCCGCAAACTAGAGCATTTTCCCGCGAAGTGGAAACCGGTTCGCGGCAGAAAATGCGACCAATTTACGAGCGCGGCGCGGCGGCCCTTTCCAGCCGATCATTGATCGCAGTGCCGATGCCTGTGGCCGGAATCGGCGCGACCGCAATGCCTTGGTAGCGCGTGGCATCATCCAATGCGCGCATCATGGCGAACAGGTTGGCTGCCGCTTCCCGCAAATCCGCCTTGGCGCTCAGATTCAAGCTTGCGTCTGCCGTCGGCCCAAACCCCAAATAGGCCTCGCCCGCCTTCGCAATCGCTGCATTCAAACGCAGGGGCAGCCCCGGGGCATAGTGGCTGGCCAACTGCCCCGGCGACTTAAATGTCGTGGGGTTCGCTTCGGCGCTGCCCAACGGCCCGATCACCGCCGCGATCTCCTCAGCCGTGATCACGCCGGGGCGCAGGATCACGGCTTGATCCTGCGTCAGGTCAATCACTGTGGATTCCAATCCGACGCGGCACGCCCCGCCGTCGATAATCAAATCCACCTTATCTCCCAACGATTGCGCGACGTGTTCGGCGCGTGTCGGGCTGACCGTTCCAGAGGCATTTGCACTCGGAGCCGCCAGCGGTCTTCCGCTCGCGCGCAACAACTCGTGGGCCACCGGATGGTCGGGCATGCGTATCGCGATGCTGTCGAGCCCCGCGGAAACCAGCTCCGAGGCCGGACAATCCGCGCGCCGCTTCAGCACGCAGGTCAGCGGCCCCGGCCAGAATTTCTCCGCGAGCTTGGCAAAGCGCGCATCCGTTTCTGCCAGCCCCGCAACCCAGCTCACCTCCGCCACATGCACGATCAGCGGATTGAAACTGGGCCGGCCTTTGGCTTCAAAAATGCGTGCGACCGCCTGACCCTGGGTGGCGTCGCCACCGAGCCCGTAGACTGTTTCCGTCGGAAAGGCCACCAGCCCGCCGCCACGCAAAATCTCGGCGCCGCGCGCAAGCGATAGCGCACTCGCGGGCAGGACGCTCACGTTTGTCTTTCCGCAGAGGGCCCTTCGGCGAGAAAGCGGCCGTTCAGGAATTGGGGCTTCTTATAGGTGATCTCAGCACCCTCGAAGTCGTGCACGCGCCCGCCCGCCGCGCGCAGCACCGCATGGCCGGCGGCGATGTCCCACTCGCATGTGGGCCCGAAGCGCGGATAGATGTCGGCCTTGCCCTCTGCCACCAAGCAGAACTTGAGCGACGAACCGACAGGCAGTTTTTCGGCCACGTCATAGCGCGCGAGAAACGGGTCCATCAGCGCGGGCACTTCGTGCGATTTGCTGCCGGTGACGATAATGCGCTTGGGGCGCGGCCGCACACCGATCTTCTGCGCTTTGCCACCCCGCCAAACCTCGGCGCGGCGCTCCGCCCCCAACATGACGCCCAAGAATGTCTCATCGCGCACCGGCGCATGCACTAGGCCCAAGGCCGGCACGCCGTCCACCACCAGCGCGATATTGACGGTGTAGTCGTCGCCGCCCTTGATGAACTCCTTGGTCCCGTCCAGCGCGTCGACCAGCCAGAAGGTGTTGCCATCGAAAGAGGCACCACCCTCCGCCGCCATACGCTCCTCGGCGACGATGGGGAATCCGAGCGTGTCGAGAACCGGGGTGATGATGCCTTCGGCGATTTGATCGGCCTCGGTCACCGGCGAGGCGTCGTTCTTCGCCAGAACCTCAAACCCCCGTTTGCGCACGTCGAGCGTCGCAACACCGGCCGCGCGCGCCACCGGCAGCAGGCGATCAGCCCAGGTATTGAGCATGGCGAAGCTGACGGCCGTCATGGTTGGGGCCTCACTCCGCCGCGTGTGTCTTGGCGGCGTGAATAGCCTGCCAGATCTTGAGCGGCGTCAGCGGCATGTCGAGATGGGTGATGCCGAGCGGTGCCAGCGCATCCAGCACCGCGTTCACCGTCGCCGGCGTGGCGCCGATGGTGCCGGCTTCGCCAGCACCTTTCAGCCCCAGCGTATTGCGCGGTGTCGGCACTTCGGTATAGGCGACGTCGATTGCCGGCGTGGAGTCCGCGCGCGGCATGCAGTAGTCCATGAACGAGCCCGTCACCAGCTGTCCGGTCGCGTCGTAGACCGCTTCTTCGTACAGCGCCTGGCCGATGCCCTGCACCGCGCCGCCGACAATCTGACCGGTGGCCAGCAGCGGGTTCATGGTGTGGCCCAAGTCGTCTTGCACCGTGTAGTTCACGAAGTGAATCACGCCGGTGTCTTCCTCGATATCGATCTCGCAGACATGGCAGCCGTTGGGGAAAGTGGTTCCCGCCGGGGAATAATCTTCGCTGACGTAAAGTCCCGGCTGCACGCCTTCGACTTTCCGCTCAAAAGACGCTTTGACCACATCCTTCAGCGCCACGCTGCGGTCGGTGCCGGCGATGGTGAAAGCGCCCTCGGCGAATTCAATGTCGCCCGCCGCCGCTTCCAGCACTTCGCCCGCCAGCAGCTTGCCCTGTTCGATCATCTTCAAGGCGTTCTGCTGCAAGGCGCTGCCGCCCACGGGCACCGAACGCGAACCGCCGGTGCCGTTGCCCGTCGGAATCAAATCGGTGTCGCCTTGCTTCACCGTAATCTGCGCCAAGGGAATCCCAAACGCCGCCGCGGCAAGCTGGGCGTAAACCGTCTCGTGGCCTTGGCCGTTGCTTTGCGTGCCGATGATCATGGTCAGGTGGCCGTCCTGGGCGAACTTCAAGATCGGTTTTTCGCCCGATCCGCCGGCACAGGCCTCGACGTAGTAGCTCACGCCCGCGCCGCGCAGCATGCCCTTCTTGCGGGCCTCGGCCTTGCGCGCGGCCATACCGGCGTAGTCGGCGCGCTTCAAGGCCGCGTCCATCAGCTCGGCGTAGCGTCCGGTGTCGTAAACCGGTCCTAGCGGCGTTTTATAAGGAAACTCTTCCGGCCGGATGAAATTCTTCCGCCGCAGTTCCGTCGCCGCGATCCCCAGCTCCCGCGCTGCCTGTTCGACAATGCGCTCGACGACATAAGCGGCCTCCGGGCGGCCGGCGCCGCGGTAGGCATCCACCGGTGCGGTGTTGCTCATCACCACACGCACATCGGCGGCCGCTGCGGGAATGCGGTAGGTGCCGCACAACATGCCGCTGCCGGCCATTGTGGGAATGAAAGCACCGAAGGGCGAGACATACGCGCCAACGCTGCCCAGCGACGAGACGCGTATTCCTAAGAACGTGCCGTCCTTGGCCACCGCCAGCTCGGCGTGATTGACCTGGTCGCGGCCGTGACCGTCGGCGAGGAAGCTCTCCGAACGGTCCGCCGTCCACTTCACCGGCCGACCCAGCAGCTTCGCTGCCGCCAGGCACACCACCGGTTCGTTGAAGAGGAAGTAGCGCATGCCGAAACCGCCGCCCACATCAGGACACACCACGCGGATTTGCTCGGCCGTGACGTCCAGCACTTTCCACTTCACGATCCACTCGCGGATCTTGTGCACGTTCTGGCAGCCATTGGTCAGCGTATAGCGTCCGCTCACCGCGTCGTATTCGCCGATCGCGGCGCGCGGCTCCAAGGCCGTCGGATGCATGCGGTTGTTGATCAAGTCGATTTTGATGATCTTGAAGGCCTTGGTGAAAGCCTCATCCACCGCCTTGGCATCGCCCAAACTCCAATGCACCAGCACATTGCCCGGCGCCTCGGCGTGGATTTCGAAGGCGCCCTTCTTCACGGCCTCGCGCGTGTTCGCACTCACCGGCAGTTCGGCGTAGTCGATCTCCACCAGCTCGGCGGCATCCTTCGCCTGCGCCAGCGTTTCGGCGATCACCGCAACGATCGGCTCGCCGACATAACGTACGCGGCCCTTGGCCAGTACGGGGCGTACCGGGGGTTTCGGCGGCCTGCCGTCGGCCGCCGGCGGCACGGCTTCGACCGGCATGTTGCCCACTTTAAGCTCAGCCAGTTCAGCGCTGGTCAGCACCGCCAACACGCCCGGTGCTGCCTTGGCCGCACTCACATCCACGGTCTTCAGGTCGGCATGGGCATGGGTCGAGCGCAGGAGATACAGATAGGCCTGCCCCGGCACGCTGATGTCGTCGGTGTAGCGGCCGGTGCCGGTCAGGAAGCGCTGGTCCTCGACCCGGCGCACCGATTGGCCTCTGCCGAAATTTCCCGCGAATTGTCCCATAGCCGTTCCTCACAAGTGCGTGCCCAACATAGCGCGCAGAGGTGCTTTGTCTACTAGCCCGCTTTGTCCTAATCTCAACCCTTCTCCTTAAGACAAAGACGGGACCGCGCGCATGAACATCACCTTCTCCAAACTCGCAATTCCGGCCCAAGGCGCTGCCGTTGTGGTTGTGTCCGAGGGCGGCAAACTCGGCCCTGTCGCCGCCAAGCTCGACAAGCAGACGCGCGGCACCCTTAGCCGCGCCATGAAGGCCGCCGAATTCACCGGCAAGCGCGAGAAGGCCCTCAGCGTCGTCGCCCCCGCCGGCAGCAAATTGGACCGCATTGTCCTGATCGGCGTCGGCAATATCAAAACGCTGGACGCCGTCGCGGCTGAACGTTTGGGTGCGGTGACCTACGACAACGTGGCGCGCGATGCCGCCGTCACGGTGATCTTTGAGAATGCCAGCGGAAACCTAGCCGCCGATTTTGTCGGCGGCGTGCTGCAGAAGTCCTACCGCTTCACCAAGTACCTCACCAAAGAGGACAAGGATTCGAAGCCGAAGCTGAAGACCCTGGTTGTGCAGACGGACAATCCCGCGGAAGCCAAGAAGCGCTTGGGCACCGTGCAAGCCGTCGCCGACGGTATTTTCCTCACCCGCGATCTGGTCACCGAGCCGCCGAATGTGATTTACCCGGAATCCTTCGTCGCCCGCGCCAAGGACCTCGCCAAGGACGGCGTGAAGGTCGAAGCCTTGGGTGAAGCGGCCATGAAGAAACTCGGCATGGGAGCGCTGCTCGGCGTCGGTCAGGGCTCGGACAAAGAATCCCAGTTGCTCGTCATGCGTTGGGACGGTGCCAAGAACAAATCCGACGCCCCCGTCGTCATCATCGGCAAGGGTGTGACCTTCGATACCGGCGGCATCAGCTTGAAGCCGCCCGCCGGCATGTGGGACATGAAGTGGGACATGGGCGGCGCCGGCGTGGTCGTCGGCCTGATGCGGGCCCTCGCGCGCCGCAAAGCGCCGGTCAATGTCGTGGGCCTCTGCGGTCTGGTCGAGAACATGCCCGACGGCAACGCCCAGCGTCCGGGCGACGTCGTCACCTCTGCCTCGGGCCAGACCATCGAAGTCCTCAACACCGACGCCGAAGGCCGCCTCGTGCTGGCCGACGTGCTCTGGTACGCCCAGCAGAAATTCAAGCCGCGCGCCATGGTCGATCTGGCCACGCTCACGGGCGCCATCATCGCCGCCCTGTCCGAACACTACGCCGGGCTGTTCTCCAACAATGACGATCTCTCGGCCAAACTTGTCGCCGCCGGCCAGGCGGTCGGCGAGCGTTTGTGGCGCCTGCCCATGGGCGATGAATACGACCGCGATCTCAAATCACCCATCGCCGATATGAAAAACATCGGTGGCCCGCGCGCTGGCTCCATCACGGCGGCGCAATTCCTCCAGCGCTTCGTCAACAAAGACGTGCCCTGGGCGCATCTCGACATCGCCGGCGTGGTCTGGAACGAAAAGCCCTCGACGCTGGCCGCCGGCGGCAGCACGGGCTACGGCGTGCGCCTGCTCAACCGCTTCATCGCCGACAACTATGAGAAATGAGCGGCAAGCCGCACCATAAGCTGGCGCTCGTTTTCACCATCGGACTGCTGATTCTGGGCTCAGTGCCCGGCGCGATCTTTCATGAAGCGGCTCTACCGCGCAACGGCATCGGCGCCAATATCGTCTTTCTGATCCGCGGCGAGCGGGTTGTCCCGCTTTCCGTGATGATCAGCATCGCCATCCTGGTGCTCAGCTATTTCGCGGCGCGGTGGATGCTGGCGCGTTTTTCATCTGCGCCCATCGCCGCAGCTTTGACTGGCGCGGCCTACAGCCTGATCGGCTTCGCGACCGGCATTCCCAACATGATCAGTTTCGCCGAAAAGCGCGGGCTTGGACCGGAGATCTTTTTCAACGCCCTGCCGGGTCTCGCGACAGGCATGGCCTACTACGGCCTCGGATTGGCGCTCGTCGCGTTGATCACTGCTTCGTATGGGGCGCGATCTTATATGCGTACACCTGATCGGCATTCCGCTTGACGGAGTCGTCGCCGCGCGCCCCGAGGTTGGTGAAAAACTCAGCCACGCCCGCCGCCTGGATCTCGCTGTCGGCCTCGCGGAACAGGCCCTTATCGGCCCCGTTCTTGAACTTGTGCACGCTGAACAGCTGGGTCTTGGCGTCTTCGGCGGTGCCCACGCACCATTCCTTATAATTGCCGCCGTGCTTGCTCATAAACGATTGAAAGTCGTTGAGAATTTCCGACTTGCTCTTGGACATCGCTCTTCCCTTTAGGCGCGAATTGGCCCCCGGGCGAACATAACCGCCGGTTAATTCATCGCAAGCGGATTTTTGATGACGCCCAGCCCGTGCGGGCGCTACACACCGCGCTCCTTTCATCTGTGACGCTTATGACGGAGACGGCCGTGGCTACACTCGTTCGACCCTTCAAAGGCCTGCGGCCGACCCCAGCCGAAGCCGCGCGCGTCGCGGCGCCGCCTTACGACGTGCTCAACACCGAAGAGGCGCGCGTACGCGCCGCCGGAAAGCCCAACAGCTTCCTGCACATCTCCAAGCCCGAGATCGACCTGCCCGCGGGCACCGATCCTTACGCACCGGCCGTCTACGCCAAAGGCGTCGAGAATCTAAACCGCATGATCGCCGACGGTGTGCTGATGCGCGACACCGACGCGCACTACTACGTTTACCGCCTGAAGATGGGCGATCACGTTCAGACCGGTTTTGTCGGCACAGCCTCCGTCGCCGCCTACGACGTCAACCGCGTGCGCAAACACGAATTCACCCGCCCCGACAAAGAAGACGACCGCGTCCGCCAGATCGAGGCGCTCAACGCCCAGACCGGACCGGTATTGCTCGCTTATAAAGCCAACATGGAAGTTCAAGCGATCATCGACGCCGTCTCCAAAGGCGCACCCCTGTACAATGTCACCGCCGACGACGGCATCCAGCACACGCTGTGGCGCATGAATGAGGCCACGCAGATCGCGCGCCTGACCCAACTCATCGACGCCATGACGGCGCTCTACATCGCCGACGGCCATCACCGCTCCGCCGCCGCTTCCCGCGTCGCCGCCGCGCGGCGCGGCAAGAAGAGCAGCGACAGCGCTGACTACTTTCTCGCCGTGGCCTTCCCGCACGACCAGATGCGCATCTTCGACTACAACCGCGTCATCAAGGACCTGAACGGCCTCACGCCCGATGCGTTCCTTGCGCGCGTGCGCGAGCGTTTCGACGTCAGCCAAGCCAGCGCCCAAGTGCGCCCCGACAAGCCCACGCGCTTCGGTATGTATCTCGGCAAGACGTGGTACACCCTCGACATTCACAGCAAACTCATCCCGGCGCAGGATCCCGTGGCGCGCTTGGATGTCAGTCTTTTGCAGGACAACTTGATCGCGCCGGTGCTGGGCATCGCTGATCCGCGCCGCGACAAGCGCATAGATTTTGTCGGCGGCATTCGCGGACTTGGCGAACTGGAAAAGCGCGTGAACTCCGGGGAGATGGCCGTGGCCTTCTCTCTGCATCCCACCACCCTTGAACAGTTGATGGCGGTGGCCGACGCCGATCAGGTGATGCCGCCCAAGTCCACGTGGTTCGAGCCCAAACTGGCCGACGGTCTTGTCAGCCACGTCTTGGACTAACCCAAAGATCGTTGTTGTCGCGGGGCCGACAGCCGCCGGCAAGTCGGCGCTCGCTCTCGCCATCGCCGAAGAATTTGGCGGCGTCATCATCAACGCCGACAGCCAGCAGCGCTGGGCCGATCTGCGCGTGCTTACCGCACGCCCCAGTGTCGCCGACGAAGCCCGCGTTCCCCACAAACTTTTCGGTGATCTTAAAGCCGATGAAACCGGCTCCGCCGCCGAGTGGGCGCTGAAGGCTGCGGCAGAAATCAAATCCGCCACGGCGCAAAACAAGCTCCCCATCCTCGTCGGAGGCACCGGACTTTATTTCCGCGCGCTGCTCGAAGGCCTCTCCGACATGCCCGCCGTTCCCGCCGCCGTGCGCGCCGCTGCGAAGAAACTTCGCGACGAGATCGGCCCCGAAGCCTTCCACGCTCGGCTCAAAGAACGCGATCCCGAGATCGCCGCGCGCATCGCCCCCGCCGACACGCAGCGTACTTTGCGCGCCTGGGAAGTGATCGAAGCCACCGGCACACCTCTGAGTGTCTGGCAGAAATCCCCCGGCACACCGCAGCTCGTCGCGCGCGCCTTCAACATTCTAGTGCTGCCGCCGCGCGACGACCTCTACGGCGCCTGTGACGCGCGCTTCGCCGCCATGATCGAGAACGGCGCCCTTGCCGAAGTCCAAGCGCTGCGCGACCGGGGCGTCGATCTCACCAAGGGAATCGGCAAGGCCCTGGGGGTGCCGCAGATCGCCGCCGCCCTGGCCGGAGACTCCAGCCTGAAGGAAGCCGCGGGCCTCGCCCAAACCGCCACCCGGCAATATGCCAAACGGCAGATGACTTGGTTCAGAAATCAGTTTAATGCGCATTTGACCATTAATAAGAAACATTCGGAAATATTATTGAGCGAAATCTTTATAAAAGTTCGTGAATACAGTTGACGGCGGGAGAACAGGCGCCTAGTTTCCCGCCCCCGAAGCGCCCTTTTCCAAAAAAGGGCGCTGCACCTTTTTGAGACAACAGCCATGGCCCCTGACTCCAACGCAAACGACCCCAGCAGCAATGCACAGTATGTGGGCGCACGCCTCATTCTGATGGCGCTCGAGGAACAGGGCGTCGAGGTCATCTTCGGCTATCCGGGCGGCGCCGTGCTGCCGATCTATGACGAGATCTTCAAGCAGAACCGTATCCGCCACGTGCTGGTGCGCCACGAGCAGGGTGCCGTGCACGCCGCCGAAGGCTACGCGCGCTCCACCGGCAAAGTCGGCTGCGTGCTGGTCACCTCCGGCCCCGGTGCCACCAACGCCGTCACCGGCCTGACCGACGCGCTGATGGATTCCATTCCGATCGTCTGTCTCACCGGCCAGGTGCCCACGCATCTCATCGGCAACGACGCCTTCCAAGAAGCCGACACCGTCGGCATCACGCGTCCCTGCACCAAGCACAATTACCTTGTGCGTGATGCCAACCAGCTGTCGCGCACAATCCACGAGGCTTTCTACGTGGCGCGCTCGGGCCGTCCCGGCCCCGTGGTCGTCGATCTGCCCAAGGACGTGTGCATGGCCATGGGCAACTACACGCCGGCTCCGACCGGTGCCAACGCCCAGCACAAGACCTACCGCCCCAAGACCAAGGCGCCGGCCGCGGCCATCGTCCAGGCCGTGGCCCTGATGGCGGCTGCGAAGCGCCCGGTGTTCTACACCGGCGGCGGCGTCATCAATTCCGGCCCCAAGGCGGCCGCGGCGTTGCGTGAGTTGGTGAGCCTCACCGGCTTTCCGGTGACCTCCACCCTCATGGGCCTCGGCGCCTTCCCGGCGGCCGACAAGAAGTGGTTGGGCATGCTCGGCATGCACGGCACCTACGAAGCCAACTTGGCCATGCACGGCTGCGATCTGATGATCAACATCGGCGCGCGTTTCGACGACCGCGTCACCGGCAACCTCAAGTTTTTCTCGCCGGAATCCAAAAAGATCCACGTCGATATCGACGCCTCCAGCATCAACAAGAACGTGCTCGTGGACTTGGCGATCGTCGGCGACTGCGCTTCGGTGCTCGAGGATATGATCGCGGCCTGGAAGGCGAAGAAGCTCGCCGCCGACCAAAAGGCGCTCAAGACCTGGTGGCGCCAGATCGACGAATGGCGCGCGCGCGATTGCCTGAACTACAAGCAAGACAGCAAGCTGATCAAGCCGCAGTACGCCATCGAGCGCCTGCACGAGCTGACCAAGAACCGCGATACCTACATCACCACCGAAGTGGGCCAGCATCAGATGTGGGCGGCGCAGTTCTGCCGCTTCGAAAAACCCAATCATTGGCTGACGTCCGGCGGCCTCGGCACCATGGGCTACGGCTTGCCGGCGGCCATCGGCGTGCAGATGGCACACCGCGACGCCCTCGTGGTCGATGTCGCCGGCGAAGCTTCGATCATGATGAACATCCAGGAGCTTTCCACCGCCGTGCAGTACCGCCTGCCGGTGAAGGTGTTCATCATCAACAACAAGTACATGGGCATGGTGCGCCAGTGGCAGGAGTTGCTGCACGGCGGGCGCTATTCCGAAAGCTACAGCGAGGCCCTGCCCGACTTCGTCAAGCTTGCCGAAGCCTTCGGCTGCGTCGGCATGCGCGTTTCCGATCCGAAGAAAGTCGACGAGACCATCAAGGAGATGATCGCCATCGACCGTCCCGTGGTCTGCGACGTCGTCGTCGATCAGAAAGAGAACTGCTTCCCGATGATCCCCTCGGGCAAAGCCCACAACGAAATGATCCTCGGCAGCGAAGCCCGCTCTGAGTCCCACGCCATCACCGGCGCGGGTCAGGCATTGGTGTAGATATGGCCCAGAAGACCATAAAGAAACCCGCTAAAAATAAGAAGAAGTCGGCGCCGCGCAAACCCCGCGCTGCGGCCCCCGCGGCATCCGATCAGTCATCGAACCTCTACGAGGGCATGATCCCGCTGGCACGCCTCAAGGACAAGCACACCTACCGTCACGTGCTCTCGGTCCTGGTCGACAATGAATCCGGCGTGCTCGCGCGTGTCATTGGCCTGGTCGCCGGGCGCGGCTACAACATCGAAAGCCTGACCGTCTCCGAGGTCGACCGCGAGCGCAACCTCTCGCGCATCAACATGGCCACCTCGGGCACGCACCAGACCATCGAGCAGATCAAGGCGCAGCTGTCGCGCCTGGTGCCGGTGCATGTGGTGCGCGATCTCACCGACGACGGCCCTTCGGTCTCGCGCGAACTCGCCCTGGTCAAAGTCGCCGGCGTCGGCGAGAAGCGCGTCGAAGCTTTGCGCATCGGCGACATCTTCCGCGCTAATGTCGTGGACTCGAGCACCAAGTCCTTCGTCTTCGAAGTCGTCGGCAACACGGACAAGGTCGATGCCTTCATCGAACTGATGAAGCCGCTCGGTCTGGTCGAAGTCTCGCGCACCGGCGTCGCCGCCCTCGCGCGTGGGCCGGTGGGGATCGAAGGCGTTTAGAGCGTCGTGCGAAAAAGTGGGAACCGGTTTTTCGCGTAAACGACGCGACCAACTATAAACTCAGGAATTCAAATTCACGCCGGGCAGCCGGCACAACTTCAAACTAAAAATCGAGGAAAAGGGGACGACCCATGCGTGTTTATTATGATCGCGACGCCGATGTGAACCTGATCAAGGGCAAGAAGATCGCCGTCGTTGGCTACGGCAGCCAGGGCCACGCCCATGTGCTGAACCTGCGCGATTCCGGCGCGAAAGACGTCGCCGTGGCGCTGAAGGAAGGCTCGCCGACCCGCAAGAAGGCCGAAGGCGAGAAGCTCAAAGTCATGAGCCCGTCCGAAGCCGCCAAGTGGGCCGACGTCGTCATGGTGCTGACGCCTGACGAACTCCAGGCCGATCTCTACAGCAAGGAACTCGGCCCCAACATGAAGCAGGGTGCCGCGCTGGTCTTCGCGCACGGCCTCAACATCCACTTCAAGCTGATCGAGCCGCGCGCCGACATCGACGTCTTCATGATCGCGCCCAAAGGCCCCGGCCACACCGTGCGTTCGGAATACTTGAAGGGCGGCGGCGTGCCGTGCCTGGTTGCCGTGGCGCAGAACGCCTCGGGCAATGCCATGGAATTGGCCCTTTCCTACGCCTCGGCCATCGGCGGCGGACGCGGCGGCATCATCGAGACCTCGTTCAAGGAAGAATGCGAAACCGATCTCTTCGGCGAACAGGCCGTGCTCTGCGGCGGCGCGACCGCGCTGGTACAAGCTGGTTTCGAGACGCTGGTCGAAGCGGGCTACGCCCCCGAGATGGCCTACTTCGAATGCCTGCACGAACTCAAACTCATCGTCGACCTGATGTACGAAGGTGGCATGGCGACGATGCGCTACTCGATCTCCAACACCGCCGAGTACGGCGACTATGTCTCCGGCCCGCGTGTGATCACGGCCGAGACCAAGAAAGAGATGAAGCGCATCCTCGAAGACATTCAGTCGGGCCGCTTCGTCTCCAACTGGATGCAGGAGTGCCGCGCCGGCCAGCCGAGCTTCAAGGCGATCCGCCGCAACAACGCTGCTCACCAGATCGAAGAAGTCGGTGCGCGCCTGCGCGCCATGATGCCCTGGCTGAAGGCCAACCAGCTCGTCGACAAGGCGCGCAACTAGCTTCCACGGCCAAACAAAACGGCCATTCCAGAGCTCCTGGGATGGCCGTTTTTGTGTCCGCGAGTTGGAGCCACCCAACTTGTGGATAAGTGCCGAAATGGGGCACCGCATCTAACGGGTGTGCCAAGGCAAGAAACGGCGCCAAG
>CANKHC010000026.1 GCA_947481595.1 Fidelibacterota bacterium | reverse complement strand
TCGCGCTACCTGATGGGCATCGCCCTGTTCGTGGTCATGGTGTCGGCCGCCAACACCATTCTCTATTTTGAGCAGCTGCGCCTGGTCGCCGAGCGCTTTCCGGACCGTGCCGCGCGGACGGAAGTCTTCGCGACAATCGAAATTGTCGTCCAGTCGCTGACAATTCTCACGCAGGTGTTCCTGACTGGGCGTATTGCATCCAAGCTGGGGGTGCGGCCGCTGCTCACCATCCTGCCGATCGTGATCGCCATGGGGTTTGCGATCCTGATCGCCTTCAACGTGTTCTCGGTGCTGATCGTGGTGTTCATCGCGCGGCGCTGGGGCGAATACGCGCTGGTACGTCCCGGCCGCGAGATGCTGTTCAGCGGCTTTGATACCGAAACCAAATACAAGGCGAAGAACTTCATCGACGTGCCGGTGTATCGGGCGGCGGACTATGTCGGCGGGCAGGCCAAGACCGCGCTGGATACGGCAGCGGCGGAGTTTTATCCGCCCGATCCGGCGGCCGTGGCGGCAGGTCAAGCAGTGGCCGCTTCGCCGACCGCGTCGCTGGTCGCAGGTGTGATCATCGGCGGCTTGTGGGCGGCGCTGGGCTGGTGGCTCGGCACCAAGCACAAGGAAAAGAACGGCTAATGGCGACCGCCGAGACAGCACGGATCTACAGGCGTGCGGCGCGTAAGGTGGTCATCATCGCGATTTTGTTCGCGGTCCTTGGGGTCATCGGTTTGCGCAACGCCGGCTACAGCGTGCTGATCGGCGGCGGCGCCACCGGCGAGACCCGCAATGAGCTGGTTCTCTTGAACTGCCGCTACTTCACAGGGACGGAGAAGGTCATCAACCGCATGTGGAAGAGGGCCGAGGACGCCAAAGCAGGCTGTCCGGTGCTGGTGCGGCTCGCCGACGCACGCATGGGCATGGGCGGCGAGGCGTTGATGCCGCAATCACCCTAATCAGAACTCGCCGCGCTTTTGTGGTGGCCGGTCCAATCCTCGTACCAGCCGACGACATCGCCGTGGGGCATGGGTTTGCCGATGAAGAAACCCTGGGCCACGTCGCAGCCCAGCCGGGCAACGGTTTGCCAGTCCTGTTCGGTTTCAACACCTTCGGCCACACTCTTGAGCTTCAGCCGCTTGGCCATGGTCACGCTGGTGCCGAGCAGCGCCTGCAGCACGTCCTGGCGGGCAGCACCGGTGACGAAGACTTGATCGATCTTGAGTTCGCTGAAAGGCACGCGGGTGAGCTGCTGCATGGAGGAAAAGCCGGTGCCGTAGTCGTCGATGGAGAGGCCGAAGCCCTTCATGCGCAAGCGCGCGAGGGTTTCGAGCGAATGGCCGAGGTCGGTCATCGCCACGGTCTCGGTGACTTCGACGGTGAAGGATTCCGGATGCAGGCCGGCGTCGGTGACCATCTTTGAAAGCTTGTCGGGCAGGCTGGTGTCGACGAGGGAATCGACCGACAGGTTGATGGCAACGGATGTGTCGATGCCCGCCGCGCGCCATTCCAAGGCACCCTCGAGCGCCTTCTCGAACAGCATGAAGGTGACGTCGGAGATCAGGTTGGCCGATTCCATGACCGGGATGAAGGCGCCCGGCGGGATCAATCCCAGTGTGGGATGCCGCCAGCGCATCAAGGCTTCCACGCCGGCGAGCGCGCAATTGTGCATGTAGACCTTTGGCTGGAAGAACGGCTCGAACTCCAGGCGCGCGATGGCGTCTTGGATTTCATTCACCGGCATCGGTTTGGTCTGCTGACGCGGCGAGACGATGCTTTGGCCGAAGTGGCGCAGGATCAGGGGCAAGAGCTTGCCTTCCGACAGCGGTTTTTCGGCGATGCCGATGATGCGCACGCCGTAGCTGCGCGCCATCATCTCCGCCGCGCGGATGATGGAGGCGTCCATGCCGCTGGCCAGGATCACGGAGAAGCCGCTTTGGCGCAGACCGATGTGGCGGAGGAACTCGAGCCCGTCCATGCCGGGCATATTCAGGTCGCAGACCATGATGTCGATCGGCTCTTTGAGCGTCTCGAGCAGCGCGATCGCCTCGGCGCCATGGGCCGCCTCATGCACAGCCTCGGCACCGCATAGCTTGAGCACATGCGCGCCGATCTTTCGCTGAAACTCATGGTCTTCCAGGATCATCGCCTGGAAGGGCGGCATATCGGGCCGGGATACCATCGAAACTCCCTCGTCCCCCCAATTCCGGTTTATAATCAATAGTATAGAACCGAAACTAAATAGGCGCTAAGCAATTGTTGTGTGAAGGCGCGGCTTCACAACTGTAGATAACAGGAAGTTTTGATGGCGCACCCTGTCAGTTCTGACACTACGGGGCCGAAAAAGTGAGTTTAGTCCGAGGGTTATAGGACCTAGGGTTGATTTGAGGGCGGGCCGCTTACGCGTCCCGGATCAGGCCCAACGGTGTGGCCACCAGGTTCGGGAAAACCTTGGCTAGTTGCGCCTCGCCACGACGCTTGGCGAGGATCTCGGCCAGCACCTGGCGGACGTCGGTGGTGATGCGCAGGTCCCCCTCACGGAGGTCGGCGGGCCGCAGGCCAGGCCAGGTGCCGTAGAGGCGCCCGCCCTTCACGGCGCCGCCCAGGACCATCATGTACGAAGCAGCGCCGTGGTCGGTGCCGCCGGCGGTGTTCTCCTCGAGGCGGCGGCCGAACTCGGTCATGGTCACCACCGTCAGGCCGCCTTGGTAGTCCTTCATGTCGGCCCAGAAGGCCGCCAGCGTCTTGGAGAGCTGCGCGGCGTGGCCGGGGAAATACTGGTTCATCTTGTAGTGATGATCCCAGCCGCCGAAATCGACGGTGGCGATTTCCAGGCCGGCGTTCATCTTGATGAGGTTGGCCACCGAGCGCATGGCGCGGCTGAATTCGCCGCCCGGGTATGCGGCCGAGGTCGAATAGGCGCTGACCTGTTTCAGCTTCTCGCGCACGGCGCGGATCATGTCGACCGTGCCGCGCACACCGGCGGCGTGGCCTTCGGGCCCGGCGTTGAGGGCTTCGATGACGTTGAGGTTGAAGTCGCCGCCGGTGACGTTGAATTCGGTGACGTCGGGGATGGCGACCGCCGAGGCGGTGCCGTGCAGCGAGGCTTGCACGTCGACGGCACTGGCGACGACGCCAAGGTCGGCGAGGCGCAGATCGCGCGAGGCGAGATGGCGGGTCAGCCAGCCGCCGGCCAGCGGGCCGTCGCCTTCGACCACACCGCGCTCCATCATGTCCTGGCTTTCGAAATGGCTGCGCGTGTTGGTGGGCAGTCCCGCCGCGTGGACGATGGCGAGGTTGCCGGCATCGAAGAGTGATTTGATCTCGGGGGCGCTGGGATGGAGGAAGAACGGCACATTGTCCAAGCTGCCGATCGGCAACCCTGCGCGTTCGCCCCCTCGCTCATCGGGGGTGGTCACGGCGATGGTCGGGCGCAGGTCGCGGTAGTTGGCGTCGTCGGCAGGGGCGACCATGGTCAGGCCGTCGCTGCCGAAGCGTAGGAAGACCACGATCAGGATGTCGCGGCCGGCGGTGACTTTGGGTTGGCGATTGAAAGCCACATGTACGCCAAGGCCGGCGGCGGCGAGGCCCGCGGCGCCGGAAGCAAGCAGTGTGCGGCGGGAAAGGGTCATGGCTTCACCGCAGGGCGAATTCAGGCGACGTCGCGATCAAGACCGCGACCCGCCGCAATGCGTTTTCGATGTTGGTGATGCCGCCGGAGCGGTAGGCGGCGACGATGCCGATGGGGCCCTTGGCATCCTCGATTAGCGCGCGCATGCCTTCGGGACGCAAAGCGGCCCCCAGCATGCGTTCGACCCAGAATTCGATGAGCGATTCAGCACTCATCTGGACGGACTTGGGCGTCTGGCCGGCGAGATCGGTGTAGAAGGCCGGGTGATCGAGCACGTCGAACATAAGGTTCCAGAAGCGCAGCGATGAGGCCGCCGAGAGCCAGGCGGCATTGCTGTCGGGGCGGCCTTCGGGTGTGGGCCAGGCATAGAGGCCGTCGCCCAGCGACAGCAACGCGTCACCGGCGCGGTCGAAGGCGTTGACGGTGGTGCCGGTCGCGCGGAACAGCGCCATCATGCGTTCGTGCGGACGGCGGACCTTGCCCGGCATCGCCCCCATGTCGCGCCCGGCGAGGTCGTCGCCCAAGAGGATCGCCATCATCACGCGCTTGAGCTGGTCGGGTTTGTCGCTGTGCTCCGTCCAGGCGGCGGCGGCGCGCGCGATGACGCCGGGGGGAGGCTCGTCGCCGAAGATGTAGCGGCAGATTTTGGTGCAGACAAAAGCGGCGGTAGCGGGGTGGGCGGCGAGGATGTCGAGCACGCGCGTCCCCTGCGCCATGGGCTCGTTGAGCAGCGCCAAATCCACACCCATGAATGTAGCGGCTTTGTCGCTGTGCTGCGCCGGGTTGTAGGTGAAGCGGCCGGTAAAAGGCAGTGGACCGCCCTCGCCGTCCTGGCCGTGCTCAATGGTCCAGCCGGAAAGCGCGCGGGCGGCTTGGACGATGTCGCCGTCCGTAAAACCCGCCGCGATGTTCACGCCGTTGATGGTCACGGTGTCGGTGGCCGTGCTGCCGACGCCGCGGTATACCCCTGCCCCCAGGGTATGCAGTTCGAGCAGTTCGCGGGCGTAGTTCTCGGTGGGAGCGGCCGCACCGCTGGCGTAGTTGTTGAGGTAGCGCATCATGGCGGCGCTGCAGCAGGTGGCCTGCAGGAGGTCGCGAAAGTTGCCGAAGACGCGCGGGCGGATGACGTCACGGTCGTAGGTTTCGAGCGCGGCGGTGGCGTAGACGTCTTCCTGGCGGCCGACGTTGAAGTGGTTGGCCCAGAAGGCCGCCATGAATTCGCGGATCTGGTAATGCGCGTGGGTGTTGCGGATCCAGTTGGCGGCGTTCAGTTCCTGCTGGATGCGCGCGCGCTCGTTGGGGGCGACGGTAATCTCGGTCTTGGCGACCATGTCCCAAATGCTGGCGATATCGGCGCCGAGGTAGTCGAGGCGGCGGCGTTCGTCGATCGCCGGCCATCCCGGGCTGTTCCCGGCCGGCAATTGCACTGCATAGGCAATGTGCATGCGCTGGGGGGCGAGTTGGCCGGCCACCGGCGGCTCGTCACCCGCAGGCGGATCGAGCTGGGCTTGGACCCAGGCCGCCCAGCCGTTCTCGCGTACCGCAGCGATCTCCTTGTCGCGCGCGCCGAAGGTGATGCGGTTGAGGGCGAGGCGCTCGAAGCTGGGCTTGCTGGGGAGCATGTGGCCTCAGAACTGATACCGCGTGCTCACCCACACCACATGCGCGGTGTAGCGCGGCGGCACGATGCCCGATCCTAAGATTTGCGCGACAGGCGCTAGGCCCATGTTGTCGTACTGCCAATCGCGAGTGATGTGACGGGCGACAGTATAACCCAGGCGCAAGGCGGTATCGGGACGGAATGTGTATTCGCCGGCGAGCGTGCCGGCGTGGGTGATGTCACGCGCGGCCGGCAGCGGCGACGAGACAGTGCCGATGAAGCCTTGGAAGGATTGCACTTTTGTGCGGCTGACGCCGTCGGCCAAAGTGTAGGACCCGTCCAGCTTGAATTTGTCTTCGACCACCTGCCAGCTTACGTGTGTGCCCAGCGTGTGCATGGTGTCGTAGCTGCGGGTGTTCCACTGGCGCGCCGGATTGCCCGCGACGGAATCGAAGATCAGATAGCCGTTGAGATCGGCGCGGATGCGCTCGATCCCGGCGAATAACGATGCAGTGAGAGCTTTGCTGACGACGTAGGAGACGTCGGCATCGGCGCGGTAAGAGTTGGACGCGCGCAGGCCATTTTCCGAATGGAGGTAGTTGTCCTTGGCATAACCGCCGGAGAGATCGACGATGATGGCTTGGGTGGCATCGATGGTTAGGCCACCTTTGACGTCGGTGCGGCGGCGGTCGGCCATGTTGTATTTGCGCAGGAGCGGATTTTCGATGCCGTCGCGCGTGCCGGAGGCATTGAGATAGCTGTCGGTGTGGCTGAGCACCCATGGCAGGGCCACGTCGTAGGAGCCAACGTCGCGCGAGGCGTAGCTGCCGGCGACCCAGACCGATCCGTTAGAGAACGTCGTGAGCGCTTTGGCGCGCAAGGCGTGTTCTTCGGTTTGGGTGGCTTGCTGGTAAGTGCGGTTCTTGAAGTCGCCGGTGTAGGTGAGGCTCACGCGTGTGCGGGGTGCAACGCGGTAGCCGGCTTCGGCCTTGATTTGATGGAAGGTGAAGCTGTAGGGCAAGTTGAGGCGGATGTAGCGGCTGTTGCCGGGGACAAAGGGCTGCTGCTGATCCTGGGTGTCGTTGGCGATGTAGCTGTAGGTGTCCATCGGCGAGAGGTTGTGCCGGTCATCGTAAGTGTAAGAGGCAGCGAAGTCGGCGTTCTTTCCTTCACGCGAGGTGAAACCAACAGCGAGTTGGGTGTTGTGGACCTTGCCGTTCAAGGAGTCGCGCGGCGGCGGGGTGCCGACAAAGATCCGCGGGCTGATGGTGTAGGGCAAGAATGCGTCGTTCTGGGTCTGGATCTGGTAGGCAGCGCGCAGGGTCACCCGTGTTTTAGGCGTGACGGCAAAGCCGCCGGTGAAGCTGAAGCGGTGCGCGGCTGAGTCAGGCGGAAGCCCATACTGCGCGGTGCTGAAAGGGTATCCCGCGAAGGGGCCCGCCGGCCAGGCGTTGCCGGAAAGGTTATTGAGCGAACGCGCGAAGGGATTGGGGACCGTGACCGCATCGATGCCGCTGCTGAACATCGCGAAGTTATAAGACGCGTTCCATTGCAGCCGCTTGTTGGCGAAGCCAAAGGACGTCGTGGCTTGCGTGCTGTCGTAGTCCACGGGCTGGGGGAAGAAAACACCGACGGGATAGTTGCCTTCGTGACCGAAGGCCAAGCTTTGCGGCCGGGTGCCCTCGCGCTTGCGATAGTTGAATTGAAGTTTGAGTTCATAGCCCGAGAACGGCACCAGCACGAATTCGCCGCCGGTCGAACGCCAGGCGACTTTGAGGTCGAGCGGTTTGGCGGTGGTGTTCAGCAGGCTGAATTGCGCCGAGGACGATCCGCTCACCCAGCCGGACGGCAGGACGAGGGCGTTGGAGCCGGCGCCGAAGAAGGGCGTCTTGGCGCTGTCGGTGAAGGCGCGCGTGAAGCCGTCGTAGAAGGCGCTCGCGCGCCACAGGCCCTGAATGCCGGCGCGGACGTTGAACGCCAAGGTCTCGAAGCCGGTGACGTTGATATCGGCGTTCCAGAATTTGCGGCCCCGGTCCCAGGCATCGCCGCCGTCGAAGGCGCCTTTGAGGAGGACGAAGGGCCCCTCGCCGGTGACGCCGCCGTAACGCCCGAGGTGAAAACTATCGAGGCTTTGGTATCCGAGGCCAGCTTCGAAGGATTTTGTGTAAAGCGGCGGCGGTGGCTTTGACGTACCGGCGTCACTGAGATCGAAGCCGCCGTCCTGAGCTTGCGCCTGCGCCGCGAAGAGCAGCGGCAGAGAGAGAAGTGCGCGGCGGATCATCGGCTCAGCCTCACGCCGGAGGGATGATTGGAGCCGTGGATGGCGCTGTGGCAGTTCAAACAGCCGCGCAGGACGAGCTGGCGGCCGGGCACCGCCCCGCCGGGAAGATTGCTCGCGCTGAAGGGCTGGCTGTTGTGGGTCGAGCTGTCGTGGCAGTCCTGGCAGAGATAAGGTGCGCGCTGGCGGAGCAGACTGGCTTGCACCGAGCCATGCGGCGTGTGGCAGATGGTGCATTGCTCTTGCACCGGGGCATGCTCGAACAGGAAAGGCCCGCGCTTCTCGTCGTGGCAGCCGACGCAAGTGTCGTTGACGGTGGCGGCGCGCAAGAGGTTCGGCCCCACGGACCCATGGGCGTTGTGGCAATCGCCGCAGGCCATGCGGCCTTCGAGCACCGGATGGTGCGAGGGTTTGAGCGCATCGGCGCGGCGGTCGGCGTGGCAGCCGAAACAGACCTGTGGCTGGGTGTCCTTGGCCAGGACGGCATCGCGCACCTGGTGTGAGCTGTGGCAGCTGCTGCAGGCCACATCGCTGGCGGCATGCTGACTGCCCTGCCAGTGCATGGTCACGCTGCTTTGATGACACCCCAGGCAGGCCCCGTTGCGCACTTCAATGGGCGAAACACGCGGACCGCTGAAGACACGCTCCGGCGGCGGGCGCACGGCGCTGGGCCCGATGCGCGCCATGTGTTGCAGGCTATCGCCGTGGCAATTCTGGCAGCCCAGGTCCGCGACACCGGTGCGGGTGTCGGCCTTGACCATGTGGGCGCCGTGCAGGACGCCGTTGACCTTGGGTTCGTCGTGACAGCGCAGGCAGGCTTCGACGGTGACGGTGTTGGTGGGCGCGGGGACTTCGGCGGCGACAGCGCCGCGCGCCAGCAAGGCATTGAGAAGCAGCAGCAGGAGCAGCGGAAGGAAGCGGGCCATCGGCTGCACCACCGGACTCTAAGGCTGCTTCACCACGAAGTCGGCCTTGCCCGCGTCGAGCACGAGGGTTTTCTCTAGGGAGACGTAGTGGAAGCGGTGGGCGGTATGGCCGGCATGCACCGAGAAGCCAATGGTGTAGGTCTTGCCCGGCACGAAATCCTTGGTGAAGTCGCCGGCGCCGGTGAGTTTGCGGCTGAAGGTTACCGCCCACGTGTCGTCGGCCTGGGTGGCCTCGGCTTCGACGATGGGTCCAGTATGTTCGGCACGCTTTTCCAGAACCGTGCCGTCGGCGACGTCGACCGCTTGGCCGGGGCGCAGGCGCGCCTGCCAGTATTCCATGTACTCGCCGCTCGCGCGCATCTTCTCGATCTCGGCCGCGGGCTTGACGGCATCGCCGCCCTGGCGGGTCATAGTCACGCGGCTGCGTGCGAGGTACTTGGTGACTTCCTTTTCGCCGCCGCTGCGCATCCGCGTCATATTGTCGTGGCAGGTGGCCCAGCAGCCTGCGCGCGTCGCTTCGGCGATCTTGCCATCGTCGATCATCATCGCGACTTTGGTTTCGAAAATTTTGTCCATCGCCGCGTCGGGCTGCTTGCCCGGCTTGAACGCGACATGCACGTACACGCGTTCGGCGTCGTGGGCGAACTTGACGTTCATATCGAGGAATCCGGACTTGCCCTTGATCGGCTCGGGCTCGAGATCGGGCTCGGCCACCAGGACGCCGCCCGAGGCGCGTTCTTCGTTTTCGTGGCAGGCGCGGCAGTCTTTGCCTTCGCGGAACTTGCTGGCGCCGCTGTGGTCGCCCTGGGTCAGCACGGCTTCCCAGGACATCTGCGCCGGATAGAACAGCGTGATGTCCTTGCCTTCGATCTTCGACCAATCGGGCGCAGCGGCCCCGGCGGCAGATGCCACGACGAGGCTGCTCAAGGCAGCGGCGGCGACCAGGCTTAATTTCACGACTGACACTGTGTGTTCTCCGCTCGAACGGTCTCGATTTGCGATGCCCGCGGGCGCAACGGCGTGATCTGAGCCGCCCCCGCCGCGTCGTCCCCGCTTGGCAGCATACCCGGCGCGGTGCCTGTAACCAACCGCCCGCCGCGCATGACCCAGTTCATGGCAATCCCAAGCGCAGGGTTGAGAGCAACGTGCACAAACTTACGCATGGTCAATCCACGGATAAGGAGCGGGCTGGTCTTAAGATGCGGCAAACCCCAGGCGGCGAAGATTCTGCCCCTGGGGTCGCCAGGCCCATCCGCCGCTCCAGTTCTAGGAGCGGGCGGCATGGCACTGGATCTTGTTAGTAGCTGATGCCGCCGCCGCCGAAGCCGCCGCCGTCACCGCCGGTTCCGCCGCCGCCCGTCGCCGCAACAACCGGCGCATTCACGGCGCAGGTGGCGCTCATGCTGATCAGCGCGTTGTTGAGCGCCTGGTTGACGATCGACTGGCCCAACTGCACGGCCGGAGAAACCCCGGCCGTGTCGGTGATGACCAGGTTGGCATGCAATTCATTGCCGGTCGGCGTCCAGCCCACGGCTGTCTGCAGTGTGGTGAAGGGCTGGACATAGGTGGCATTGGCGCCAATCGGAATGGTCGTCGTCCCTTTGATCGCACCGGTGCGCGCTTCGATCACTGTCGCGGTGTAGTTGATCTGCGAGCTGGAATAGTTGTGAATTTCAATTTGGCTCGGGTACGTCGGCAGCAGCGAGGTGTGAATGTTCATCAGCACCTTGCTGTTCACTACCGACTGGATGGTGTGGTTCATCGCGAACTTGCATGTGCTCACGTTCTCGAAGAACAGATTCTGCGTATTGAAGGTGACGTGCTGATATCCGGCCGTGGGCTCGGTGCTTTGCACATAGAGCGAATACGACGTGTCGTTCAAAGGCAGGGCCCCCGCCGCGACACGAATTTCTTCCAAGCTGTATTGCGGTGCAGCCCGGGTCGGCACCTGGATATTCGCCGTGCCGTAATTGAAGCCCGAGGGCGAGCCGACCATGGTGATGCTGAACGTCGCGGTGGCGGCGCCCCCGTTGAACAGGCGGATGTAGGAACTCGTTCCACCCGTGCCGTTGTAAGTGGGGGCAATGACGGCATAGAGGGCGCCGTTCACCGCCTGGGGCTTTTCGACTGCGGCGGCGGACTTCACCGCAGCGGCGCCGCTTGCGGGAGCGGTCGACGCGTTCCCCAGGAAATAGTTGGCGACAGTTGGTGCGGAGGGGATGGTGTCGGCCACCACACCCAAGGAAATGATGCCGGCTCCGGCCAGGAGCAGCAGACGAGGAGTAACGCGCATGAATGAACCTCCGCTTTGGTATACGACGCCCAAGGCCGTGTGGATGACCCCAACCGGTCATGCGATCCCCGACCGATCACCCCAAAGACGGCTCTGGCCGGTGGATTATTCCCCGCGCACGACGACAATTTTGATGTTGGGCCTCGCCAAAGAAGAAGTTCAAGCGATTTCAGTGTGTTAGACACAGATGTGCGATCGGCCGGCAACGGTTTTCGCGGGGCTTGGAAAAACCTGGGAATAAACCGCGCTGGGAGCGCGTCTATCCGGTGCGAGCTCAAAAACCCGTTACCGGTCTGGGCAGAAACAAGGGCCTCCATGCGCTGGGGTTTGACGTCGCCGTGGCCCGAAGCCGATGATCGTCCGAGGGACCGAAGCGGGGAACGCGTGGCTGTTTGGGACGATGGGCGTGACGATGAGCGGGCAGAAAGCGAACGCGGCGGGGAAGCGTTTGCGAAAGCATTGACGGCACAGCTGCCGGCATTGCGCCGTTACGCGATGGTGTTGATTGGGAACCGGGCGACCGCCGATGACCTTGTGCAAGATTGTATCGAACGTGCCTTGCGTCAGTTCCGCACCCTTGAGCACTTTGAGCGGATCGGCGGCTGGTTGCGCAGCATTCTGCACAACCTTTATATCGATGAGATCCGGCGCCGGCGCCGGCAAGGGATAAGTGTAGACGTGATGGATATGGAAAACACCAGCACCGGCACGACCGCTCCGCGCGATACTCTCGCGATCATGGACCTGGACCGCGCACTGTCGGCGCTCTCCCTTGAGCACCGCCAAGTGTTGCTGCTGGTGGGTTTGGAAGGCCTCAACTACCGCGAGGTCGCCGATGAACTTGCGATCCCGGTGGGGACAGTCATGTCGCGCCTGGCGCGCGCGCGTGAACGCCTGCGCGATGTTATGGAACCCGAGAGGCCGATGTGAGTCTGCCTTCACCCCTTCGCGACGAAGACCTGCACGCCTTTATCGACGGCGAGCTGGACGCTGCCCGTGCCGCGGAACTGGCGAAGCTCATTGCCGAGGACGCGCGCGTTGCCGCGTTCCAGGCCGACAAAGCGTTGCTGGTGAAAACCTACGGCGCGCTGGCCGAGGAGCCGTTGCCTGAAAGGTGGCGTCAGATCATCGCGCTGGGTACCCAGGAGCGCCGCGACAAATCAGGGGTCTTACGGCCGCTGTTCGGCCGCCGCGCGCCTCAAGTGTCGCGCACCCTGGCTGCGCTGGCTGCCAGCATCGTGGTGCTGATCGGTGGCTGGACGGTGTACCGCGGCATGGAAGCGCGCGAAGGCGAAGCGCTGGTGGCCGAGGCTTTGGCGGTTCACGCCGGCAGCCGTGCCGCGACTACCGTGGCCGATGCGCGTGCAGCCTTGAAGGCAGTGCTGAAGCTTGATCTCAAGGCGCCCGATCTGACGCGGATGGGATATACGCTGGCTTCGGTTCAGGTTTACGACGGGGAAAGCGTGAAACTCGACTACCGCGACGCAGCCAACAAGATTTTCACGTTGTATCTCAAGCCGTCATCGGGCACGCCGCGCTTCGACATGTTGCGCCGTGGAGACAACCGCGTCTGTATCTGGCAGGACGATGTGCTGAGCACGATCATGGTGGGCGAAATGTCGGCGGGCGAGATGCTGCGTCTGGCCAGCATGGCCTACGCCGATCTGACCTAGCGTCCTTGAGCTGCCATCGCTTCCGGTGAAAGCGCTGCCGGCGCGTGCGGCGGCGTCAGTTTGTACTGACCGGTTTCTCCGTTGAAAGCGAAACCGAAGACATAGCCGCCCAACACCAGGTCGTAGACAAACTGACTGCCGAGGATCACGGCGGGCAGTTCGGGCACGAGGTACATGCTGGCGTGCGCGAATTTCCACAAGCGCCCGTCCTCGTCCCAGGAATCACTGTAGACCGCGAACCAGGTGTCCTCGTCGATATAGAGCCGGCGTTTCGGCGCGATGTGCGACTTGCCCTTGGCCAGCGTGCCCTCAACGACCCAAACGCGATGCAGTTCGTAGCGCAACGCGCTGGGGTTCGCATGCTTCCCACTCAATACGTCGCTGACCGGTAATCCATAGAGACGGTTGTTGTTGTAAGGGACATACATCTCTTTCTTGCCGACAATCTTGAAGTCGTAGCGGTCGGGGCCGCCGAAAAAGATGTAGTACTCGTCGAGGGTCTGGAAACCCGAGGCGCTTGGGTCGGGCGTGTCATAGGAAAGCGACGGCCCGCGGCGGACACGGCCCTCGCCCGGCAGATAGCGCCAGGCGGCGAACTTGTCGCGGTCGATGTCCACCGGCTGCCAGGCGAGATAGCCTTCGCCGGCATGCGCCGGCGGGGCTTCTTCGGTGCGCTGGGTCTTGAAGTAATAGCGGCCGAAGCTGTCCGGCGTGCTGTTCGGATAGTAATAAGGGAAATCGGCGATTTCCCGGTAGCGCGAGGTCAGGTCGATCTGGCCGGCGGCCGAGACCACGTAGGTCGAAAGACGCGTCTCGCGCGCCGGACCCCAGTAGGCCAATAGATGATTCCAGACGACTTCGTGGCCGCTTTTTGGGATCGGAAAAGGAATCCCGCCGGCAGCATTCTCGATGCCGTAGGCAATGCCCGCGGGGGCTGCACGCGCGCGGGTGGCGTTGAGAAACACGTTGTCGTAGACGCTTTGCGGCGCGGCGGCGCTGCGGCGGGTGGGATAGATATCCATGCGAAAGTCTGGGTATTTCGCGAAGAGCGCTTTGGCGCCTTCGGGCAACTGGTCGGCATACTGCGCGGCATTGGCCGGCGTGATGCTGAACAAGGGTTTGTCGGCGCTGAAGGGGTCGGGGCGCGCCGCACCTTGTTGATAGCCGGCGGGCAGCGTCGCATAGCCGCCGCTCCACGGCGGGATCGTGCCGGCTGCGTTGCCGGCGCGCTCGGCGCCCAGCGGTGTCAGCGTGGTTTTGAGGGCCTCGGCTTCGGCCCCGGTGGCGGCGCCGGCAGCCGCGGGCGCGGCACAAAGCGCCGCCGCAAAACAGATCTGCAAGAATGCCGGAGTGAGCCGCATGGACCTCGTGACCTCCTGCGGGTCCACAGACTGTGGAGCACGATCACGCCGCCATGATAGAGTGGTGCCCTTCGAAGAGCCAGATGTTCCAAGGCCTTAGAACCCATCTGAAAATGAACCGTTTGGGGATCCGCACATTTCGACGATGGGGCCTGCTGGCCGCGGCAATGAGTTTTGCCGCGCCTGTAGGCGCGACGGAGGTCTATCGCCAGGGCGAGACCGCCGTGCGCTGGGACAACACGCTGAAATACAGCGGCGGTCTCAGGCTCGATGCGCCGCTGCGGGCGCTGATCCGCGGCGCCAACGGCGATGACGGCGACCGCAACTTTCAGCCGGGTTTCATCTCCAACCGTTTCGACCTGCTTTCGGAAATCATCGTTTCCGGGGTTTCAGGATCGACAAGCTGGGGAGCAGCCGTCAGCGGGGCGGCCTGGTACGACACCGTCTATAACGGCGGCAACGACGGCGCAAAAACCGAGCCGCCGGGATTTTATGTCTTGCCCGGAACGTTCGCGGGCGCCGTGCGTGACTTGCACGGGCGCAAAGCGGAACTCTTGAATGCTTTTGCTTACGTGGGCTTTGACGCGGGCGGGAATCCACTGACGCTGCGCGTGGGCCGGCATACGCTGCTGTGGGGCGAGAGTCTGTTTTTCGCCGGCAATGGAATTGCCGCCGGGCAGGCGCCGGTCGACGCGATCAAGGCGCTGAGCGTGCCGGTGACACCGGCCAAAGAAATCTACATGCCGGTGGCGCAAATCTCGGCGACGTTTCAGCCGCTGCCGGACGTGACGCTCGCGGCCTACTATCAATTCGAATGGCGCAAAACCCGATTGCCGGGCGCGGGAAGTTATTTCAGCGCGGCTGACTTCCTCGATGCCGGCGGCGAGCGCATCTATGTCGGTGCGCAGCAATATTTAATGCGCTCACCCGATCGCCGCCCGCCGGACAACGGACAGTTCGGGGCGAGCCTGCGAGTGACGGGCGGCGCATTCGACTATGGCTTTTATGCGCTGCGTTTTCATGCGCGCGAGCCGCAGCTTTATCTGCAGCCCAATCCGGCCGCACCGACAGCTGAGCGTCGCGAGCGCCCCGCCGCTTACGGCACCGCGCCCGGCATCGTCTATGGCCCGTCCAATTCCTTGAACGTGCTTTTCCCGGGTGGTTTTGGTCCCACGCCAGGCGTGGTCGGTTCTTACTGGCTGACCTATCCGCGCGGCATTGAGTTGTACGGCGCCAGCGCCAGCGGCTATGTCGGCAACAGCAACGTCGCGGGCGAAATCAGTTTGCGGCGGCGCATGCCGCTGGTCAGTTCAGCCCTCGTTGTTGCCCCAGGAGCGGCGCCGGACGCCGACAACAACCCCCTATATGCGCGCGGCAACACGCTGCATGCGCAGGTTTCCACGGTGATGTCCTTCGCGCCGACGGCATTCTGGAATGCCGCCAGCTTCAGCGCCGAGATTGCCGCCAATCACCGGCTCAAGGTGACCCATAATCCCGGGGCCCTGGATGCCACACGCGACCGTTCGGCGGCGGCGGTCGGTGCCGTGTTCGAGCCGCGCTACTTCGCCGTACTGCCGGGATTGGACCTCGGCGCGCCGCTGAGCCTGTCTTATGGGCTCAAAGGAAGGTCGAGCGTCGATGGATCGCAAACCGAAGGCACAGGAAGCGTGTCGCTTGGAGTGTCCGCGACGTACCGCGCGGTATGGAGCGGCAGCCTGTCGGTGACGCACTTCGTGGGCGGGGCGTCGCGCCAGCCCTTCACGGACCGCGACTTCATTTCGTTCAGCGTGCAGCGGACGTTTTAGTGTCCAGGCGTTAGCCGCTGGCATCCTTGAAGTGCGAGCGCATGAAGGCGACGTACGCCTGGTCGTCGAGTTCGCGCTTGGCTTTGATGAAGTTGCGCGCGTCGTGACCAACGAGATAGCGCAGCGTATCGTTGCCGTCGGTCGCGGCCTCGAAAATCGTCCAGGCCACATCCTCGGCGCTGATGGAGCGTGCCGCCACCATGCCGGCGAAAGCCTTGCGGGTCTGCACGACAAAGGGTTCGTAGTCCGAGAGCGCCGGGTCGACGGCATTGTCGCGCGCCGCGCGCTCGTTGAAGGCGGTGTCGGTCACACCGCCGTGCGGTTCGACGATCTTGACAAGGATTTTCTGCGACGCGAGTTCGAAAGCCAGAGCTTCGGAGAATCCTTCCACGGCGAATTTGCTGGCACAGTAGGCCGAGATCATCGGCATGGTATAGATGCCCACTCCGGAACTGATGTTGATGATCATGCCCGACGTGTTGGCGCGGAAATGCGGCAGTATGGCGCGTGTGACGTTCATCACGCCGAAGACGTTGACGTCGAACTCGGCCAGGATGCTCTCCGCCGGAATGGCCTCGAACAAGCCGTATTGGCCGTAGCCGGCGTTGTTGACCAGCACGTCGATGCGGCCGAAGCGCTTGATGCCCGTATCAATGGCTGCCGCGATGCTGGCGGGATCAGTCACGTCGAGCGCTAAAATAAGGAGACTGTCCGAGGCCTCGAGCTGCGCGCCAGGATTGCGCATGGTAGCGACGACGTTCCACCCTTCCTCCGCGAAATGGCGTGCGGTGGCCAGCCCGATGCCCGATGATGTGCCGGTGATGAGGACAGTCTTAGACGTCATGAGGGCGCGGAGCATACCTCAGCGGGTTTTCGGCCATGCTAGCCATTTGCGCATAGATGCTAGAGCCGCCTTGGATAGCCTGTCACCGGGGTCGAATCGCCGAGAATCGTGGGAAAAGCCGCCGGAATCCCACTGCGACCAGTTATTGCCGCAAGCCGCACTCGCGGCCTAATATCCCGGCCCCCGCAAAACGCAGAGTTCCAATGTCTGAAAGTCCGTCGGCTGATCCTACCGCCTTGTTCAATGAAGGTTTAGCTCACCACCAGCGCGGCGACGCCGCGCGCGCGGAGGAGATCTACCGCCAGGTGCTCGCGTTGCATCCCATGCACTTCGATGCCCTGCACCTCCTGGGCGTGATTGCCATGCAGAACCGCAACTTTGACCGCGCTGTTGAACTGATCGGCATGGCGATCGCCGTCGAGCCCAACAATCCGCTGTATGCCGATGCGTACTCGAACCGCGGCATGGCCTTCCGCGCGCTCGGCAAGAACACGGAAGCCGTCGCGAGCTATACGCAAGCCATCAAACTGCGGCCGGACCATGCGGCAGCCTACTTCAACCGCGCCAACGCATATCGCGACCTCAACCGGGGCGCCGATGCTTTGGCCGACATCGAGCGCGCGGCGAAATTGTCGCCCGAGAATGCCGATACCGCCTACAATCGCGGGCTGTCACTTGCGGCGATGGAACATCCCTCGGAAGCCATGAATGCCTTCCGCGATGCCCGGCGCTTGCAACCAAACCTGCCTTACGTCGACGGCCTCTTTCTGTTCGAGAAACTGAACCTGTGTGATTGGCTGGGCTTTGCCGGCGAGGTCACTGCGATTTCCGAGCGCACTGTTCGCGGCGAGCGCGCATCGCCGCCCTACCCCACGCTCGCCTTCTTGGACGATCCAGCACTCCTGCGGAAGACCGCCGAGATCTGGACAAACGACAAGTTTCCCGCCAATCCCGCGCGCGAGGGGACCCTCAGCCATCCGGCGCACGATCGCATTCGTATCGGATATTTCAGCGAGGCATTCCGCAGACACCCGACAAGTCATCAGATCCTGCCGGTTCTTGAAACCCACGATCGGCGCAAGTTCGAGATTTTTGCCTTTTCCTACGGGTCTCGCGTTGACGTTGACGACGAGATGCGCCCGCGCATCGTCGATGCCGTAGAGCACTTCGTCGACATCGCGGGAAACACAGACGCCGAGGTTGTGGCGCTCTCGCGGCGGTCCGAAATCGACATCGCCGTGGATCTGACCGGGCACACAGGCACGGCCCGGACCGGCATCTTTGCCCAGCGCGCAGCACCGGTGCAGGTCAACGCCATCGGTTACCCGGGGACAATGGGTGCCGGCTATATGGACTACATCCTCGGTGACGCCACGGTTATTCCCGAGGCTGCCCGCTCGCACTACCGCGAGAAGGTCATCTATATGCCCGGCTGCTATCACACCGCTCCGCTGGAACGTGTGGCTTCGCAGCGGAGCTTTACGCGCAAGGCGATTGGGTTGCCGCCCGACGGCATCGTTTTTTGCAGCCTTGGCGCCAGCAACACGATCCACCCGGCGATGTTTGCCAGCTGGATGCGGATTCTAAAAGCAGTGCCCGGCAGCACCCTCATGCTTCGCTACGTGAACATCAGCACCGCCACCAACCTGCGTGATGCCGCCGCATCCCACGGCGTTGCGCCCGATACCCTGGTCTTTGCGAGCCCAGGTGAAGGCACAACGTATGCAGCGCAGTTCCGCGCCGCCGACCTCTACTTGGATACCGCTCCCCACAATGCCGGTTTGACGAGTACCGACGCGCTTGCGGCGGGACTACCGGTGCTGACGCGCACGACGCCGGCATTCGTCGGACGCATGACCGCCAGCCAACTCCTGGCCCTGAGCTTACCCGCATTGATCGTCGAGACGGCAGATGCTTACGAGGAGCGGGCCATCGCCTTGGCGCAATCACCCGAACGCCTCAAGGCGCTGAAGGCAATGCTGTCCCTGAATTCCAAGTCGGGAAGCCTGTTCGACGCACGCCGCTATACCGCAGCCCTCGAAGACGCCTATGGCCGCATCTATGGCCGTCATAAAGCGGGCCTTGCGCCGGAACACATTTTCCTTTGAACTGATGCATCGGCCGTGAAGGGGAAGAGCAGCGGTGCTTGAAGACGTCGCGCGTATTCATCTCATGGGGAGTGACGACGCCGAAGTCACGCTCATCACAACAACTTTGCTCGAGAATCATGCCGGCGAGGAACCGGCTTTGGCGGCTCTGAAAATCAAGAAGGGCCACCTTGTCCTCAGAGACGGTGTCGCGCTGCCCGTGGTTCGCGGCCGGACCGCTGTGGCCGACTATCTCGATCACGACGGCCTGAAGTCACCCGAGATCCTCCAGACGCCGCTCCATGAGACGGGCACCATCGCGGGTGGCCTGTTTGTTGCCGGCCATCAAAATTACTATCACTTCCTGGTCTATTTCCTGCCCGGGTTCTTGTTTCTGAAGGCCCTGCCGCGGACATCACAGGGCCCCCTGGCTCTTTATATGTCAGCAGGCGTTCCCAGGCCGCTCCAGGGATTTGTCGAGCTCCTCCTCCCCGCCCTGGGCGGCGCGCCGGTATCACTCACGCGCCTGTCCGAGGGCGTTTACGGTGTCGCGGACGTGATATTTCCGACGTTGCCGAAGTTATTCGCGCCGGCGCTGATTTGCCGGCGCATCGTCCTGCCATTCGTGATGCACCGCGCCGGGATCAAAGACCCGCTACGTGAACAGGGCGCGCTCAAATTGTTTGTACGCCGCGACAATGCGCCGGGCGGCCGTCACCTCACAAACCAGAAAGAGATCGAAGCCTGGTTTGTCGCGCGCGGCTATACGTCGATCGATCCGGGCCTCCTGACATTCGAGGATCAGGTCATCTTGTTCGCCCGCGCCACGCATATCGCCGGCGTGGAGGGTGCTGCCATGGCGAATATCCTCTTCGCCCAACATGCCCAAGAGATCCTTCTGATCGCAAGCCCAGCGGCGCGGAAGTATGAGTTGTTCGCGCCGTTGTTGACGCAATACAACGTCGTATTCAAAACACTGTATGGCGAGCTTCCTCCAGGCAGTCCTAAAAAGCGTTCCGCGGACTTCCATTTGCCCCTCACGTTGCTGGAAGAAACGCGGTGAACACGATTCAGATCGAAGATCTCGCGGATATCGGCCGGCTGTTGGGGACGGACAGCGAACTTCTCGAGATGACCTCGGAGTTCTCGCCGTCGGTCTCCGTCCCGGCGCAGCGCGCTCTGCGCGTGCGCAAAGGTTTGGCGGTGGTCCGGGGCGGCGCCATACTCCCTGTTCTGGAAGGTCAAACCTGTACCCAGGCGTTCCGTGATGTGGCGCCGGCGCCCGGTGGACTCATTTCCGCGGCATCATCGGTGCCGCGCGCGCGCCTCAAGAACGTCATGCTGTTGACGGGTTCGATCAACACCCTTCCCTTCCTTTCTTATTATTTTCCGGCGTTGCTGTTCGCCAAACATGTCGCCGGGTCCAAGGTCACAGTGCATTCCGCCCAAGCTTGGCCGGCGTCGATGGCTTCGTTGATCGAGGACCTTTTGCCGATTTTTGCCGGCGGCCGGCCGGCAGAGATCGCACCGCTTGAAGATGGCACCTATGACGTGGAAGATTGCGTCTTTCCGATCATTCGGACCAAGGATTTCCTGCCGGCGGTTTGCGCGCGGCGCATCATACTGCCTTTCGTCTTGAGCCGCATGGAAGCGGTGCCGCGCGATACGGTAAAAATATTTCTGCGCGATGCGGAGCGGCCGCTCGCCAATGAGGAGCAGCTCGCAGCGTGGTTCGTCGCGCGCGGATACCTTGCGGTGGATGTTTCGACGCTGTCCTTTGCGGAGCAGGTCGTTCTCTTTGCCCGCGCAACCCACATCGTGAGTTCCGAGAATGCAGCACTCGTCAACCTGGCCTTTGCGGTTCAGGCGCGGACGATTGTCATCCTCCGCAGCGACAGTGCCGTCCTCAACCCGTTATTGGGTTTCTTCGTTGAGGATTTCGATGCGACATTGGTGTTCGTAGACGGCGAAGGCCCGAGTGGGCTTAGGATCCCGCTGGAACGCCTCGAAACCCTAGATCCGGCTGTCTTGTAACATCGGGTGCATCAATGTCGGGTACGCCAGTCACCATCCTGATTCCCTCGAATCTCGCCGAGCGCCGCGACATGCTGGCGCATCGGCTGCGCTTCCTCGGGATGGCGGGATATACCGGCGACGTCGTGATCGGGGTCTGGGGCGGTCACGAGTATATCCCCGACCTCCAGAAAGTCTGCGCCGGCTTGGCCCAGCTGAAGGTTGCCATCGTCCCTCAACAAGGCGCGGACATATTTCCAAAACGCCTGCTGGGCCTCGCGGAGCTCGTCCGTCAGCCGTATGTCATCACGGTGGGCGACGATGATTTTCTGGTGCCTTCGGCTTTCGCGCAGCCCATTGCCTTGCTCGAAAGTGATCCAGGGATCTCCTGCGCTCAGGGGCGGGCGATGAACTTGAAGGTCAGCGCCGACGGCGAGCACTATCAGGGAGATGGTTTCCCCTTGTGGGATGCCTTGGAGAGCAATCCAGTCCAGCGCTTTGCCACGCTGATGAAGCACTACACCTTCTCATGGCACGCCATCTATCGGCGTGACCAATTCATCGAACGCGCGCGATATATGGTGGATATGCAGGAGCACTCGACTGACGGAGCGTTCTTCGAGTGCATTGGCGACGTTTACGCGGTGATCACCGGTAAGGTCGCGCTGTGCGAGGAACTCTACATGATCCGGGGGGTGCATGACCGCAACACGTCGACGACGGCAAGACAAGGAGGCATCAACTACCTGGTGCCGCCCTTCCTCCTGCTCTCGCCGCAATTTTCCGCGTGCTATGCCCATTTTCAGTCTTTGGTGCTGAAGATGTTTCAGGCGGTTGGGGTTGATACAACGAAAGAGGAGACGCTCCGCAATATCCTCAAGGGCATGATGTATTTGCTCGGCCACCGGTTCTTTAAGCTGCGCGATGGACTGCAGCCGCGCGAAGCCGCCTTCCAGCAGATGATCACCGGCCAGGACCCGCGCATCATGACCTGGCTCAATATGGTGCATATGGCAGGGCGGCCCACCGCCTGACGTCACGGTGCGGGTTTTGCCTCGACGAAACCCGCCGGCCCGACGCAGACTTGCGTCGCGCGCCGCGGCCAGCCCGACGCGGGCATCGCGCCCTGGCGCATCTCCTCCTCCAGCACCATGTGCACGCAGGGCGTCCCGTCATCCGCCGAACGCTGATCCAAAGCCGTGACCCACCATTGAAACCCGTCGCCGGTGTGAAATGCGAAACGGCGCGGGGGTGCGGTTTCCTTGGCGACCCGGGCGTAAATGGCCGTCGCCTTGCACTTAGGTTCGGTGTCCGTTGCCGGGCAGACCTCCTTTCCGCGGTCCTCCACCACCCAGATCGTGACGGCATAGGGCGTTGGGTTGTCGAGGTCGATCTGCCCGAAGCCCGACCGCTGGTTGGTCGGGTATATCTGGCGTTCTTCGTTGAGCGTGAAAGCCCCGCGCTCGGGGACTTCGGTGAATTCAGCGGCCCTCGCCGGCGGGGCGAATAAGCAGAACAATGCGGCCGCGGTCACTCTCAACGTGGTCATCATGCGAGTTTAGCAGTTCGGCTTTTCGCGCCATAGCTCCGCTGCAGAAGCATCTGCTAGACTTTGGGGTGCTTGGGGACTGGCCTGCAAGGAAATCCAAAGTGATCGAGAACGTGGCGGACCTGCGGCCGCTGGCCGAGACCGGCGACGCCGAAGTCCTGTCGTTGCCGGTCCACGTCGCCGTCGGCAAGAACACACTGACGGCCCCCTATGCGGCGCTGCGCGTGCGCCGGGGCAAATTGTTGATCTGGAACGAGGCCGCACTTCCTGTTGTCGGGAACAAGACCAGCGTTGCTCAGTTCATGGACCTGCAACTGCAAAAATTTCCGGGGCTGCTCGACCGGCCGCTACAGGCGACGTCTGCCCTTCGCGGCGCGATGTTCGTCGGCGGCAACGGCAACTACTATCATTTCCTCGCCAACTACTTTCCGATGTTCGCTTTTCTGCCCGAGGCCAGCGACCGCGGTGCGGTCGCGATCCGCAATGGTATGCCGCCGTCCGTGCACGACACCTTGCGCGAGCTGTTGGCGACTATGGTGCCCAACCCGCCCGTCGACATCTCTGTCCTTGAACCTGGCGTTTACGATTTGGAGGACGTCGTCTTTCCAGCCATCGCTCCGGCTGAGTTCGCCTGTGTCGCCGTGCGCCGCTGGCTGCTGCCTTTTGTCTTTCGCAAACACGGCCTCACCGATCCGCAGCGCGAACGCGGGCCCCTCAAGGTCTTCATCCGCCGCGAAGGCGCCAACACCGGGCGTAACCTGGTCAACCAAGATGAAGTCCAAGCTTGGTTCACAGCGCGCGGGTATACCGCGGTCAATCCCGGCCCCTTGCCTTTCGAGGAACAGGTCCTGCTCTTCGCCCGCGCCAGCCACATCGCCGGCGTCGAAGGTGCGGCGTTCACCAACCTGCTCTTCGCGATCCATGCCCGCCAAATCCTGATGATCGCGAGCCCCATGCTGCGCGGCGAGCGCAGCATGGCCAAGCTGGTCAAACGCTGCGACGCGACCTTCCATACGCTGTATGGGGACATGGATTCCAGCAGCGCCGCCGGGCGCAACGGCGACTACCACCTTCCCCTCTCCGCCCTGACAAAAGCTGACCCCGCGGTCTTCGGGGGCTAGAAAAACTTCGGGTATGTGAAAGAACCGCAATGCCGGGCGAGGCGTGGAACCTCGGCGCATCCTTCCCGTTGTTCCCTTTGCGATTGCTTTCGGCGGTCGCATCCCAGACACCAAAAATCCGGAGAAAGCGTATGCGTAACCGCTTCGACAATGAACCTCCTCGTCGCCGCGATGTGCCCGAGGACCGCTACCTGCGCGATGATACCAACCGCGAGTTCGACGACCCGCGCGCCTACCAGGATTTCGACGAAGCGGTTTACGGCGACCACAAGTCGCGCCAGGCGCGTGAAGACCGCGACTATTCCCGGCGCAGTGCCATGGACACTCCGCGCCGCAGCTATCACGACGACCACGAAGCCAATGAAGCCCGGCGCTATTGGCAGAACCGCGACAACGATTATAGCCGCAGCCATGCCCAGAGCTACGGCCCACGGAGCCACCCGGCGCACAGCCAGCGCGAACAGACCTCCATCAATCCCTACAGCGATGTCGATCGTCCGCTGTTCACGGGCGGTCAGCTTAACGAAGACAGCGTCCCGTCGACGCAGCGCATGGATCACGGCTTCGATCCGGACTATCTGCATTGGCGTGAAAATGAGCTGACCCGTCACGACACCGCCTATCGCGACTGGCGCGCGGCTCAAGCGAGCAACTACGACACGGCCTATAGCACCTGGCGCAAATCCCGCCAGGATCAGTTCCACAAGGACTTCAACGACTGGCGCAGCAGCCAGGCTTCGGCCACCACGGGCCAAAACCCCGTAACGGCCAGCATCTCGTCCGATAAGGACAAGAGCACCTCGAAGTAATTCGCGGGTTCGCGCCAGGTACGGAAAACCCCGTACCTGGCCGCTTGCGCACGCATCGCGCGCGCACCTGAAACGATCTTCAAACCCTACGTAACGCTACGGAACTTCCCGAGCGCCCCGCCGGTTATCCCCCCATACGGCGTAACGGAATCTCCGGAATGCCGGCATGAGCGGGCGACCTGGCGCGGAACCGTCTTCCGCGATTAGGAGGTTACAGAGCGGGTGCGGAAAAGATCGCGGGACTTTTCCGGACCTGAGCCTGCGGAAGCGGCGATTTCCAATGCTTTGGCCCGCGGACTGCCGTGGAAATCGCCGCTTTTATTTCACATTTATGTGGTTGAGCACGTTTTTTGCTCCACCCGGGAACCTTCGGGCGAACCGACAGTTGAAGTTCTGTATGGGGTCAGGCGCCGCAAGGCGCGGTTGTTCCCCACCTCAAATACCCCCAATTGTTCGTCCGGGAGGCGGATCAAAAATGGAACGCGATCTTCAAACCGCCGTAGAGGCCTTCGTTGAACGCTTTGGCTGCACCGCGTTGACGGAAGCGGTCAGCCGATATCGGGATTCGATCATGGAAGGCAAAGCGCAACAGGCTTTGGCGTGGCGCTCAATCGCCGACGCGAT
>CANKHC010000025.1 GCA_947481595.1 Fidelibacterota bacterium | reverse complement strand
GGTAGGGTCGGCGACCGTGGGGCCGGAGGCGATCACCGCCGGGTCGTCGCCGACGACATCGGAAACAACAAGACTGACGACGCGCGCGGGCGCGGCCGCCTGCGCCAACCGCCCGCCCTTGATGGCCGAGAGATGCTTGCGCACGCAATTGATCTCATTAATGGTCGCGCCGCTCTTGAGCAGCGCCTGCGTGAGAGCGCGTTTGTCGGCGAGCGTCACTCCGGGTGCCGGCAGCGCCATCAGCGCGGACGCCCCGCCCGAGATCAGGCACAGCACCAGGTCGCCGGCACCCGCACCTTCAGCGAGTCGCAGGATTCGCGCCGCGGCCTCGGCACCGCGGGCGTCGGGCACCGGATGGGAGGCTTCAATCACCTCTATCGACGTGCAGGGGCGCGCGTAGCCTTCCGGCACGATGACTAAGCCCTCAACAGCACCGTAGTGACGCTCCACCGCCGCAGCCATCGCACCGGCGGCCTTGCCGGCGCCGAGCACGATCAGGCGCCCCGCCGGGCGCGGCGGAAAGAATCCGGACATGCCGGGGCCGGGCTGCACGGCGGCAACGGCGGTGTCGAACAGGCCGCGCAGCAGTTTTGAGGGATGGGTGATGGGCACGAGGGGTGCGTTTTACGTCTTCACCCAAGCCAGCGCGCGCTTCTGGTTGCCGTCGGTGAAGAATTCATAGGCGCCGCGCGGCAGAGAGTCGCGCAGCACCAGCGCCAGCCCCGCCCACGACGGACCGCCGACCACAGCCGCGCGCTCGAACTTGTGCAGGTTGGAATGCAAAACCTCGCCGGTTTCCCAGCTCGAGGTTTCGTCCCACCCCAGGAGGCGGCTCAGGTCGCAGTAAAGGCGGAACACCTCGAAGCGCGTCAAGACGTCGGTCATCACCGGGATGAAGATGTCAGTGTAGTCCTCCTCGGTGAGCGTGCCGACGGCGCGGAAACAGACCAGATTGCCTTCGCTCGCGGGTAACGATTCCAACATGCACAGCTCCAAGCGTCGTAAGAAAAACGGCACGGATATGAATTATCAGGATAGGCAGAAATCACGCGGCGAAAAAGAAGCGATTTTTACTGCGCCGCCTGAAGATGGCGCTCCGCGACGGGCACAAACACCGTAAAGCAGGTCCCCACGGCCGGTGTGCTTTCCACCGCCACCGTTCCACCCCAGCTTTTGGCCAGACCCGAGACCACCGATAGACCGAGCCCGGTGCCTTTACCCTGGGATTTGGTGGTGAAGAATGGATCGAAGACCTTGCCGAGCTGATCTGCCGGGATACCGCGGCCGTTGTCTTCGACCATGACGCGGCAGTAAACGCCGGGCGCTAAGCCCAAGTCGCGCGCCGGATCACCCGCAAGATTGACCGCGTTGATGCGCACGCCGATCCGCCCGCCCCCGGGCAGCGCCTCGGCGGCATTGGTAAGCAGATTGGTGATGACCTGCGCCATCCCGGTGCGGTCGACGCGGATGATAAGATCGTCTTCGGCCTCATCCACCTCGAGCACGGTGCCGGCGGCCAAAGCCCCCCGATGAGGTCCACCGTTTCGCGCGCAATCTCCATGACGTTGCAGTTTTCGCGGCTGGGCGGACTTTGACGCGCGAAAGCGAGCACATTCTTGACGATCGCCATGGAGCGTTCAGCGGCGAGACCGATGCGCGTGAAATACCGGCGCACGCCAACCGGCTCCTCGCTCTGGGCATTGCCGAGGTTGGCGTAGATGACGATGGGCTGGAGGAGGTTGTTGATCTCGTGAGCCATGCCGCTGGCCAGACGCCCTAACGCTTCAGCCTTGCGGTGGGCTTCGTCGCGCTCCTGTCGCAGATAGAGTTCGGTGACGTCGGTGCCCGCCCCGCGATAGCCCAGGTAACGGCCCTGCGCGTCAAAACGCGGGTTTCCGGACAGCCGCACCCAGCGTGCTTCGCCGGCGTTGTTATCGACGGGGACCAGCAAGCTACGGAACTTGACGCGGCCGTTGATGCAGCGGCGCAAAACAGCCACGTCGGCGACATCCTGGCCGACGTTTTCATCGGTCAACACCCTGAGCGCCGCCACGGAGCCGCCCCCGAAATGAGTCAGCGCGCCGGTGGCGCTGAGTTCCCAGATGTAGTCGCTCGAACACTCGACGATGTCGCGCAGACGTTCCTCATCGTCGCGGATGATATCTTCGGCCTCGCGCATGGCGGTGACGTCCTGCGCCGCACCGAAGATCCGCGCTCGCCCGCCACTCTCGTTCTCTAAGATGCGCCAGGCGTAGCGAATGTGGCGGAGATCGCCATCAGGGCGGACGATGCGGCACTCGAGCGCACCGGGAACCGGGTTCAGGGCAAAGGCCTCCCAAGCCGCCAGCACGCGCGCTTTGTCCTCGGGCACGACGAGGTGGATATAAGAGTCTTGCGACGGATTGAAGGTGGCCGGTTCAAGGCCGTGGATCTCAAACATGTTCGAGGACCAGGCCAATTCCCGCTCATGCACGAAGCTCTCGTAGTAGCCGACGCCGGCGAGGCGCTGGGATTCGGTGATGCGCCGCTCATTCTCGATCAGTGCGTGTTTGGTGACCTGCTCGGCGGCGATGCGCCGCATCAGCCACCAGGTCAGTCCGGCGATCACCAGCGCCGCGAAAAGCGCCGAGGCCACGAGCACGATGGTCGACTCCCGCCAGCGTTCCATGAAGGGAAGCCAGTCGGCGATCACCGCGATGACGATCGGATAGCGCTCGAGCGAACGGTAGGAGACAAGACTGGTCGAACCGGTTTCAAGCGCGGTCTGGCGGAAGAAGCCCGAGGGGGCCTTGGCGATCACGTCGCGGAACTGCTGGCGCTCGGCGTCGGTCATGTCGCGCGGGCGCTGGGCTTCCGTGCTGCTCAAACGGATGCCGTCGCGGCGCAGAAGGTTGACGGCTGAATAGCGCGCCGGCAACAGGTCGGCATAGACGCGGGTGAACTTGTCGAGGGCCAGCGTGACGATACACACACCCTGGAAGCGGCCCTCGGCGTCCGAAATCGAACGGGTGATGTGAATCACCGGCGTGGGCGAGAGCAGGTCCGGCCCGGGCCGCGCGATATAGAAGGCGCGCGCTTCTGGGGAAGCTGTGTCGCGATGGAACCGGAAGATCGCCTGCTCTGTCGCGTCTACCGGTGCGGCAATCGCGTGCAGGCGGCCGTCGGACCCGCGCGCGGCACCTTCGCGGATCATGCCATCGGCGCCAATCAGGATGACGGAATGGACCAAGGCATAGTTGTCGGCGATGGAGACAAAGCGGTCGGAGATGCCTGAGCTCGAGCCCGCCAAGGACCGGCGGTCTTGGGCCGTCTCCACCGCGTGGTCGAGGATCAAGGTGACCGACTGGAAGGTGACGTCGGTATTTGCCTCTAGGATCTGAGTGAACTGCTGGACGTCGCGGCGCGCCGTGGCGATGGTGACGTCGTAGGTCGTCCAGACCTGGTTGGCCACCAGGACTGCGATGAACGCGATGGCCATGCCGGCGACCATCAGCGTGCGCTGCTTCAAATTCGGATTGGCGCGAACCGCCATGCCGACCCCACGTTGCCCAAGCAAGTTCCCCGGCCAAACTCTACACCGGCCTTCCAGGGGACTCCATCAAGGCTGGCCCATGGTACTAATGTTATTTATTTCAAGGGCTTACCCATGGTCCCTAGACCTTTTCCGGGCGGATTCCTATTTTGGAGGCGCATGGATCAGCGTAGCGCCAAGTTCAACATCGGCCAGGTCGTCAAACACCGCTCGTTTCCGTTCCGCGGCGTGATCTTCGACGTCGACCCCGAATTCGCCAACACCGAGGAATGGTGGATGGCGATCCCTGAGGATAAACGCCCGCACAAGGACCAGCCCTTCTATCACCTGCTGGCCGAGAACGCGCAGACCCACTACGTCGCCTATGTCTCGCAGCAGAACCTGCTCGCCGACGAAACCGGCGAGCCGGTGCGCCATCCCGAAGTGACCGCCTATTTCAGCGAGTTCAAGGGCGACCACTACGTGGTGCGCCGCCCCTACTCCAACTGATACGCCAATTCATTTGGAAATTGCCGGGGGCGTGTTTACCTTAGCGGAACGCGGCACCCTCTTCCGGTAAGCCGCCTCCATCAACAGGGACCATTGAGGACAACATGGCAATCAAACAAGGCGACAAGCTGCCCGCCGGCACGTTCAAGGTCATGGGCGCGGAAGGCCCGAAAGACGTCTCCACCGATGAGCTCTTCAAGGGCAAGAAAGTGGTGCTGTTTTCGGTTCCGGGCGCTTTCACGCCGACCTGCTCGAAACAGCACCTGCCGAGCTATGTGAACAACTTCGACAAGATCAAGGCCCAGGGTGTCGACACGGTCGCCTGCATGGCGGTGAACGATGTCTTCGTCATGGACGCCTGGGGCAAGAGCCAGAATGTCGGCAACAAGGTGATGATGCTGGCCGACGGCGACGGCGACTACGCCAAGAAGCTTGGGCTGGAGTTCGACCTGCGGGGCAAAGGCCTCGGCGTGCGCGGCAAGCGCTGGTCGATGGTGGTCAATGACGGCACCGTCGAAAAGCTGAATATCGACGAAAGCGGCTACGGCTTGTCGGGTGCGGAACAGACCTGCGGCATTTAACGTGGTCCACGCCCGCACGGGACGAGTGCCGGTATGCGGGTTGCGATAGTCAATACCATGGATATGAAAGGCGGCGCCGCACGCGCCGCCTTTCGTCTGCATAAAGGGCTGCGCGGCGAAGGCGTCGAGAGCACCTACTACGTCCGCGACCAGCAGAACCCGGATCCCTCCATCCGCCGCTTTGTGCCCAACCCGGCGACCGAGGTGCAGCGCGCCGTACGCAAAATCGCGCGCGATGCGGCTTATGATGCTTATGCCGCCACGCGCAGCCCCGACATCGAACTGTTCAGTCAGGAACAAGGCGACGGCGGCGAGGATTTCTTCACCCAAATGCCGCGCGCCGATGTCGTCAACCTGCATTGGGTGGCCGGCTTCGTCGACGTGCCGACTTTTTTCTCAGCGCGTATGGCTAAGCCCGTCGTCTGGACGCTGCACGACATGAACCCTTTCACCGGCGGCTGCCACTACGACGCCGGCTGCGGCAAGTTCACGGCTGCATGTGGCGCCTGCCCGCTGCTGGGCAGCAGCGACGAGACCGACCTTTCGCGGCGGATCTTCAACGCGAAAGCTCAAGCGCTGAAAGATTGGCCGGCGGATCGCTTGCGCATCGTCACGCCCAGTCGGTGGCTGGCCGGCGAAGCACAGCGCAGCGCACTCTTTGGCAGGTTCGCAGCCAGCGTGGTCCCGAACGGCATCGAAACCGATGTTTTCAAGCCGATCGACAAGGCCCAGGCGCGGGCAGCCTTGAAGCTGCCGCAGGATGCTAAAATCGTCCTGTTCGTCTCCAACCACATCCGCTTGGCACGAAAAGGCTTCCGCGAGTTGGTGCATGCCTTGTCGCTGATGCCTGATCAACAGAACTTGCTGCTCGTCGGCGTTGGCGATAGCCACATCCTTTCGGTGGACGCGCCTTTCAAAGTTCAGCAGGTCGAGCATGTCAACGACGACGCCATGACAGCGATGATTTACGCCGCGGCTGACGTCACCGCCCTGCCCTCGCGCCAGGACAATCTGCCCAACACGATTCTTGAGTCCTTCGCCTGCGGGACACCTGTGGTGGGGTTCCGCGTCGGCGGCATCCCCGACCTGGTACGCGAGGATGAAACCGGTTTCCTTGCCGCCGCCGGGCACGTTCCTGGCTTGAGCCTTGCGTTCATGAAGGCCTTCGCGGACAACGAACACCGCCGCGCCTGCGGGCAGCGCGCACGGGCGCTGGTCGAACGTGACTACACTTTGGCGGCCAATGCGCGCGCCTACATGGCGCTTTACCAGGATATGATCGTCCATGGCTGAGAAAACCATCCTGGTGACCGGCGGTGCAGGCTATGTCGGCAGTCATGTCTGCAAGGCTTTGGCGCGCGCGGGTTTCACGCCGGTGACCTATGACAACTTAATCCGCGGCCACCGCGCGCTGGTGAAGTGGGGCCCGCTGGTGATCGGCGACGTCTGCGACGCTAATGGACTAGCGGAGGTCATGGCGCAGCATCGGCCGGCGGCGGTGATGCATTTCGCGGCGCTGACGGTGGTCGGGGAGTCGGTGCTGTATCCCGAGGGTTATCTCCGCACCAACGTCGGGGGGACCGCTGCGGTGCTCACGGCAATGAGAAAGCAGAATGTCAGCCGGATCATCGTCTCGGGGACGGCGGCGGTTTACAGCACCTTGGCGCCGAGCCCCATCACCGAAGATGCGCCCATTGCTCCGGCTAATCCGTATGGGGATTCAAAATTGGCGATGGAGAAGTTGCTGGGAGAAAGCGGGTTCGGGCATGTGATCTTGCGCTACTTCAACGCGGCAGGCGCGGATCCGGAAACGGAAACGGGGGAGTGGCATGAGCCGGAGACGCATCTGGTGCCTAACGTGCTGCGCGCGGCGGCGGGGATTGGGCCGACGCTGAAGATGTTCGGCGATGACTATCCGACGCCGGATGGAACGTGCGTGCGTGATTACATTCATGTGAATGATATTGCGGCGGCACATCTCTTGGCTCTCAAACATTTGGAGAGTCAAACGGGCGGGCACATTTTCAACCTGGGCACCGGCACCGGGCATTCGGTGCGCGAGGTGATCGACACGGCACGGCGTGTAACCGGCAAGCCAATCCCGGTGACGGTTGAGCCGCGCCGACCGGGCGACGTGCCGGTGCTGGTGGCCGATCCGGCGCGGGCGATGAAGGCTTTGGGCTGGGAAGCGCGCGCGAGCTTGGAGCAGCAGGTGACGGACGCCTGGCGCTGGGTCCAGAAGTCTCAGGTCTGAGAACGCTTCAGCGCATCACGCATCAAGTCGGCAAACCAGGCGGCGCGTTTGGTCAGGCCGTGTTCGGCCAGGCAGCGGGCTTGTCCACGGGCCGCGATCTCGTCGCGTTGGGCGGGCTGCGACAGATAATAGAAGATCTTCGACACCAACTCCTGCGGCGTGCGGAAGGTTTCGATCTCCTCGCCGGGCGTGAAGAACTTGCCGAGTTCGGGATGATGCGAGGTCAGCAGGAAGGCGCCGGCACCTGTCGCCTCGATCAGGCGCATGTTGGGCGGCTGAGCACCGAAAGCATCGACGTCGATGTTGACGATGATCCGGGCACTGCGCAGAAGCCTGAGCATATCGCGGCCCCATTGCGCGCCGCGGTTCATGGATTGCGCCAGGGGGGCCAGCGCCCAAACATTGGGCATGAACAGGCCGAGGGAGAACGGTGCGGCTGGGTCGCGGCTCAACTCGGCCAGCATGTCGATGATCTGCACGCGGCGCATATGCTCGTGTGTCACCGTGCCTGAGATCACCACGTCCCAGAGGGCGTTGCGCGGCTCCTTGAGGACGGGCGAGGTGTCCGGGAAACCGGGATGGAAGCGCTCGACGTGTTTAGCGCCGCGCGCGGTGGCTTCCTCGAAGATGCGGTCGAAGCTGGTGAGGATCAGGTCATAGCAGGACAAGTCGGTCTTCGGCGACAGTGGAAAACCGCGCCAGCCGGCGATGACACGCGGACGTTTGGTGAGGCGCTTGAAGAAGCCTGCATGCAGCGTTTCCACGTCGGTGGTGTAGACGATGTCGGGCGCGAAATTCTCGATCTGCTGCAAGGTCACAGCGGCTGAATCGACCTTGTCGCCCGTGCTGACACCTTGTTCCTGCAGCCAGGCTTTTTGTGAGAGACCGTTGTTGGCGACGACCTGCATGGTCTCGAAGCCGTGCTCGCGCAGCGGACGGGTGAAGATATGCGGATCGGCAAAACCGTCATCGAGCAAGGCATCGATCTGCGTATCGTAAGACGCCGACATCAGGTGCGGCCGAGCCTGGTAAAAGTCCGAGAGGTAGGCCGGATAGAAGGTGTTGATCTGCAGGAAGCGCGTGCCGCGCGCCTGGGCCGGTACGGTGCGCGCAGACGTGCGCGACTTTCTATGCGCCTGGTAAAGGTCCATGCCCTCGCCGGCCTCGCGCGCGAAGAACATCGTATCGTCGGCGGAGAAGTAGTCGACGTGGTCGCCGACCTTGCCGCGCCGGAACAGGACGGCGGTGGAGGCCTGAGCGGCGGCGGCATTCCTTGAAATGACCGAGTCAAAAAGTTGCGGGCGCTGCGGCAGATCCACGAAAGCGGCGATACGCTTAACCGTCGCGGCGAAGTCGTCGTGCATGTCTTCAAAGTACACCGGCAGGACATCGGGCGTATTCAACCAGGCTTTGACGTGCGCCGCCCAGTGGGCCGCCGGGTTGGCGTAGCCGCTGTAGGGGGCGCGGATGAACTCCGAGAAGCTTGGGACATTCGGATTGATCTTTTTGCGGTACTCGTAAAACGACACCATCACATCGCGGCCATCGCGCAGCGCGTAGATGATGCGGCTATTACGCATTAGCGTGTTCGCATAATCCGACAGCGCCGGATCGGCGGCGAACAGCCCCATGCCTGGAAAATCGTGGGTCTTGATGATGGGCCGTCCGGGCGAACGGCGGCGTTCCTCGAACACCGTGAGCGCCACATGGTCCTTGTGCTGCGGCAGCAGCGTCTCAAGGGTCAGGAACTGGTCGCTGGCGCCCAGGATGTTGTTGCGCACGGTGTCGATGGCGAGGTGCGTGCCGGACCGGCGATGCGACGCGACAACGATGTTTGCAGTGGGGTCGGCCACGGGCATGGTCACGCAGTGCACGCCCAGATTGTCGCCGGTGACGGCGAAACGGCGGTGCCGCCGAAGGCCTGAGAGGGGGAAACCAGGGTCATGGTCCGCTTTTACCAACCCATTGTTAACTTTTGCCTACTTCGAGGCGCCACATGCGGCCTGACTTTGCCACTTGTTAACCGCCGCCGCCTACCCTGCCAATTGGCTCAAACTCTCTCCAATCTTTCAAGAGCTTGGGGTTCAACCAAGCGCTACGTGGGGCTGCGTTGTCGAACGTTCGTATCGTCGCCGAAATCGGCATCAATCATAACGGCTCCGCCGACACCGCGGGGGCGCTGATCAATGCTGCCGCCAACGCAGGGGCGTGGGGCGTCAAGTTCCAGTACCGCAATCTCGACAACGCCTATGCCGGAGACGCGCGCGAGTTGGGCGACGAGATCCTGCAGAAGGAAATTCGGCGCAACTATCTCTCGCCGGCAGCCATCCTCGAACTTGCCCGGCACGCGCGCGCCAAGGGCATCGCACCGGGCATCAGCTTCTTCACGCCCGACGACATCAAGGACTTCGGCACGCACGTCGATGAATTCGAGTTCTTCAAAGTGCCGTCGGTGGAGTTCACCAACTTGCCGCTGGTCAAAGCGCTGGAGACTTTCGGAAAGTACGGCTTGATCTCGACCGGGGCCTATACCGAAGCGGCGATCAAACGCACCCTTGGCCAGCTCGACAAAAAGCGCTGGGTGCCGCTGCATTGTGTGTCCAATTATCCCGTCAATATTGCCAATCCCAAACTGGGCTACATCCGCCATCTGCGCGAGCTGTGGGGCGGGCCCGTGGGCTACTCCAGCCACGACGAGTATTGGGAAACCTGTTTGCTGGCCTTCGACATCGGCATCAGTGTGCTCGAACGCCATATCACCTTTGACCGTAACGCCGATGGATTGGATCATTCCTCCAGTTCGACGCCCGATGAGTTCCTGAAGTTGGCGCGCTTCGCCGAAAACATGCCGCTGATCACAGCGGGCAACGGGCCGCGTGTGCCCAACCAGGGCGAACTGCTCAACCTTCAGAACTTGGGCCGCTCGCCTTATGCCAAGGGCGACATCGCCGCCGGGGAAATCGTAACGGCGGACAAGATCATCTTGCGCGGGCCGCGCATCGGCTTGGGCCAGGAAGAAACCGGGGGCTTCATCGGTAAGCCGGCCGTGAAGCCGATCAAACGCGGCGCCGTCATCGACCGCGCGGTATTTGAGAAACCCGTCGAACTGCCGGCCGATGCGCTCGACTATGCGCTCGCCCGCAAACTTTCATTGCCGGTGCGCTTCCATGACCTGGCGACCATGGAAGCTCGTGTGCCGCTGGGACGTTATGAGTTCCATCTGTCTTTCGGTGACGTGGAACGTGAGATCGATGTGAAGGCGTTCAAAGCGACGAACCGCTACAGCGTGCATCTGCCCGATTACGTCAGCCCGACCTTGCTGATGGACCCCTTCTCGCCCTCCGAAGACCAGCGCGCCATGAGCCTGCGCGTGCTGGAACGCACCGTCGATTTCACCAAGCGCCTTCAAGACCTGACCGGCGCGGAAGTGCCGGTGGTCGGCAGCTTTTCCGTGGTGCACAAGAAACTGGCCGAGTTCTTCAGCAAGCACGCTGCCCTGCTCGACCGCTACCGCGAACAAGGCGTGTCGATCATGCCGCAATGGCTGCCGCCCATCGCCTGGTATTTCGGCGGCGCGGTGCGCCTGGAAGCCATGAACAACGTGGCTGACGTCGAATACATCAAGCTGCTCAAGCTGCCAATCTGCATGGACATCTGCCACCTCTTGATGGGCGACAAGGTTTTCGACTTCGACGCCGCCGACGTGGTGCGCGACCTTGCCCCCTACACCGGCCATGTGCACATCGCCGACGCGCTGGGATATGACGGCGAGGGCGTGGCCTTCGGCGAGGGTGAACCCGAGAACCGCGCCGCCATCCAAGCCGCGCTCGATATGGACTGCGTGAAAGTCATCGAAGTCTGGCAGGGCCACCTCAACGGCGGCGCGGGCTTTGCCCAAGCCGTGCTCGATCTCAAAAAGCAATTTCCTATGAGCAAAACAAAATGAGCCAACGTACCGCCCTCATTCTTGGCGTCACCGGCCAGGACGGCGCCCTGCTCGCCCGCAAACTGCTGGACGAAGGCTGGCGCGTACGCGGGGGCTTTAGGCGCGGCGAGAACACCAAACTCTGGCGCTTGGACGAGCTCGGCATCCGCAGCAAAGTCGAGCTGATCAACTTGAACCTGCACGAGCCCTTCCAGGTGGTCGAATCCATCACCACCGCGCGCCCGGATCACATCTATCACTTCGCCGCCGAGAGCTTTGTCGCGGACTCCTACAATCAGCCGCGCTCGGTCATGGAGACCAACGTGCTGGGCACGCTCAACGTGTTGGAGTCCATGCGGCTGATGGCGCCCGAGGCGAAATTATTCTTTGCCTCGAGCTCGGAAGTCTTCGGCACGCCGGTGGAAGGACAATTGCTCGATGAGGCGAGCCCGCACCGGCCTATCAACCCCTACGCCATCTCCAAGCTGTCGGCGCAGCAGCTCGTCGGCACCTATCGCGATCGGCACAAGATCCACGCCGTCTGCGGCATGATGTTCAACCATGAGAGCCCCTACCGCGCGCGCAACTTCGTCACGCGCAAGATCACCTATCACCTGGCGCGCCTCAAAGCCGAAGGCGGGGCGCCGGTGCAGTTGGGTTCGCTCGACTCCTGCCGCGACTGGGGCTCGGCTGTGGACTATGTCAGTGCCATGCCGGCGGCGCTCGATTTCGCACCCCCGCAGGACTATTGCTTCGCCACCGGCCAGAAAACCGCGGTGAAGGATTTCCTGCGCCTGGCGGCCGAAGCCGCCGGGTTCAAGCCGGAGTTCGAGGGCGCTGGCCTGGAGGCTATCTGCCGCGACGCCACATCCGGCACCGTGCTGGCCACGGTCGCCGCGCAGTATTTCCGCCCCTTCGACACCCCGCCCCTGATCGGGAACCCGGCGCGCCTGAAGTCAGCGACCGGCTTTAAGGGCTCGCGCGCCGTGGCCGAAGAGATGGTAAAGAGCGACATCGACCGCCGCAAAAACGGAATGACCCATGTTTGAGAAATCAAATGTTTGACGATATCAAGCAGCGCCTGACGGGCTGCGTCTACACCGTCTTCACGCCCTTCGACGCAGAGGAGAAGGTCGACTACGAGGCGCTGGACCGCTACCTCACGCACATCTACGCGACCGGCGGGCGCAAGTTCTACGCCATGGCCTATAACTCGCGTTATTCGCAGCTCAAGCATGACGAGATCCTGGAGCTGAACGCATTCTGCATCCGCAAGGTGAAGGCGCTCGATCCCCAGAACGTGGTCATCGTCGGCGACCCGATCCATTGCTCGACCAAGGAGTCCACAGAGTTCGCGCGCCACGCCAAGGACCATGGCTGCGATCTCATTTCCCTCATCGTGCGCGAAAAGTATTTCAGCGACGACCAGATCATGGACCACTTCGCCGAAGTGGGCCGCGACGCCAAGCTGGGGATTCTTGTGCACGAGATGCCGTTCCTCTCAGGCATGAACGGCCTGCAGATGCATTGGCCCAAGTCACTCTTCACTAAGCTGCCGCAGGTCCCCGAGATCGTGGCGCTGAAGGAAGACGCCAAGGACTATGACACTACCGTGTTCGCCCTGGGCCTGGAGCCGCGCATCCGCGTGGTGATCGCCGGGCGCAAGTCGGCCTTCATGCCATTCAAGCCGCACGGCGCCCGCGCCTACCTCAACGGCATCTCGATGCTGGATGCGCGAATCGGCGAGGCCTTCTGGCGCGCCTATGAGGCGGGCGACCAGAAGGCCATCGACTTCATCCTGCAGAAGCTAGAAGCGCCGTTCTTTGACAAATGCTGCGGCAAATACGGCTGGCACCGCACCAACAAGGCGCTGCTGCAGGCGGCGGGCTTCATGCACCGCCGCGACCGTATGCCGCTCAAGCATTTGAGCGACAGCGAATACGCGCTGGTGGAGGAAACCTACCAGCAGGTCAACGCCGCGGCGCAGGAGCTTTATAAGTGAGCGTCGTCGGCTTCGTCCCTGCCCGTTCGGGCTCCAAGCGCCTGCCGGGCAAGAACGTCAAGCTGTTGGCGGGCAAACCCTTGATCCTGTGGACGCTGGAAGCCTTCGTCAAAGCGCCGTCCATCGACCGCGTGATCTTCTCGACGGACTCGCAAGAATATTGGGACCTGGCGGTGCGCCACCTGGGCGAGGGCAAGCTGCGCCTCGACCGGCGATCGTCCGACGAGGCGGGCGATAAGGTCAAGATCTTCGACTACGTCAAGGACGCGCACAAAAAGATCTTCGGCCCCGGCGACGACACGTTTGTCCTTGGGCTGCCGACGGTGCCGTTCCGCACTTCAAAACACATCGAGGACTCCATCGCATTGTACCGCGCGAAGAAACGCCCGGTGTTCTCGGCCCAGGAATACGGCTTTGCCGTGTCCTTCGCCTTCAATATCGACGAGGGCGGTGACTGGCGCGCGGTCATGCCGCCCGGCCCCATGGAGACCGGCAACACCCGCAGCCAGGACCAGAAGCCGGCTTATCATCCTAACGGCGGGATTTACGTGCGCGCGGTGGCCGACCTGGCCAAACCGGAACTCAAGACCTTCTACGACGGCGCCGTTCCCTATCTGATGGACCGCAAGTTCGTGGTCGACATCGACAATGATGCCGATTTCATCGTCGCCGCCGCGATGGTGGACGCCGGCATTATCGGCTAAGCCGCGATGCACGCCGAGATCATCAAAGCCATCACCGATATCGAGCAGGCCTTCGACACCAGCACGTTGACCACGCGCGGGGTGTCTTACTGGCCCATCTGCCGCCAGAAGCTCTGGGGCGGGCTGATGCGTAAGCTGCTGGCGGCGCGCGGCGAAGGCGATCCGCCGCCGGTCAGCAACACCGGGCCGCAGTGGGCTGATGTCGGCCAGGTGAACGCGGCACTCGCAGGGCCGCAGGACCTGGGGCTGCTCACCGCCACGCCGGCGCGCGCGCCGCAACTGAACCCCGATGTGCTGTTCTTCGCGCGGCCCGAGGAATACAGCGACAAGGTCGCGGGCAAATCCTATGCGCGCTTCATCGACAGCGTCTTTGCCCATGCCGTGGCAGCGGGGCCAGCCACCAAGATCGAGCTGGCCGATGCGCGCGTGATAGGTTTTGTGCGGCGCTATCCTTCGCTGTTCCTGGATCTTGGCATGGCCGGACAGGACGTCACCTTCGACCCGCCGGGACCGCTGGAGAACTTCGCAGACGTGGCCGCTGCCGCGGCGAAATACGCCGACGGCTTTGTCCTCGATCACGAGGCGCTCGCGACCGATATGGGCAAGATTTTTTATTTCGCGGCGATCTTCGAAAAAATCCTGCGGGCGTTGAAACCGCGTCTGTTCATCCTGTCGGTGTCCTATCATCCGGTGGGCAACGCCTGGATGCTGGCTTGCCGCCGCGCTGGGGTGCGTTCGGTCGACCTGCAACACGGCCGCCTAGGTCCGATCCACGGCAACTATACCCATCTCACCGTTGCGCCCCCCGACGGCTACGCGCTGCTGCCGGACCGGGTGTGGTGCTGGGGGGAGCCGACCAAACGCGACATCGCCGCGTTCAATAACCCGCGCTGTACGCGGCATATGGGCGTGGTCGGCGGCAACGCCTGGCTGGCCAAATGGCGTCACGGCGATCTCAAGGAGCTGGAGCCGCCGGAGGCGCCGGCCTTCGTCGCCGCCACACACGACAAGCGCAAAATTCTCGTCAGCCTGCAGCCTCTGGACACGCCCGTGACCGCGCCGCTGATCGCGGCCATGAAGCAGGCGCCTGCTGACTGGTTGTGGCTTTTGCGCCTGCATCCCTTGCGCCGCCAGACCGCGCCTGAGATCAAGCGGCTATTGGAAAATGCCGGCGTGCGCAACTTCGAGATCGAGAGTGCCACGACGTTGCCGCTGTATCTGTTGCTGCGGCTTTGCGAGCACCACGTCACGGTGTTCTCGTCGGTGGTCACGGAAGCGGCGTCGTTTGATCTGCGCACCAGCTTGCTCGACGAAGTCGGGGCCAGCACGTTTGCCAAGTATGTCGCGCGCGGAATCTGCCGTGTGACAGTCACGGGTGAAAGCCTGGTCGCGCATGTGCGGGAATGCCTGGCGGCGGGACGAACGCCGTTGGATGATGACTTTGTCGATATGCGTGCGGAAGCCGCACCGCAAGCGCTGGCGGGATTGCTCGGCTAGCGCATGCCGTTGCGTTCGACGGGATGGCGTGCGACGCAGGCCTGAATGTCGCGCACGGCGGCTTCGGCCTGATAGACCGGGAAGAGTTTTTCGGCTTCCGGGAAAGGCGTTGTCATGCGGTCGCGGCGCGACACCAACAGCTTGCCTTTCACCGCCAGTTCCGCATCGATGGCGTCGGCGCGGCCGCCCCCATCGGAGAGTCCGCCCGCCTTGCGCTCGTTCCAAGGCTGCATTCCCCAAATCGCGCGACTGAAGACACCGTCGACGAAAGCCGCGCCCTCGGGCAGAGGGACCCCGTGATTGCGGTGCAGGATGTCGGCGATGGAACCCAGCACGCGGAAATATTCATCCTTGGCGCCCGCCGGCCAATCCACCATGAGCTCGCGGATGTGGATGCGGCCGTAACCTTCGTAGACCACCGGCGTATCAACAACCGACCGCGCGAGGAAAAATTCGGGCAGGACCACGATGTTGCCGAGTGCGGCGAGAATCAGCGGCACATAGCGGTCGTGGAGCGAGGTGTGCGTGAGCGCGCTGCGGGTATATTGCGAACCGGTGACTTCACGCCAGGCTTCCGTCCGCAACACGGAATAGACAAGCCCATAGGGTGGTGTGAGTGACGTGCTCAGGCGGTGATAGACATTGTCGGTCAATCCGCGCGCGACCAGATGAAGGTATTCATTCGAGTGCTTGAGGAAATAGCCGTAATTGCCGTTCACGGCTTTGAACCCGATATGCTGGCCGGAGACGGAAACGACGTCCGGGTGCGCCTTGAGGTAGGCGACGAACCGCGCCATGGCTTCGGGCACGAAAAAATCGTCGCAGCCGGCCGCGAGGACAAAGGGCGAGGTGAGTGTCGCGGCCACATGCCGAAGCTTGGCGTAGTAGCCGATGGGCAGGTGACGGTAGTCATAGCCGGCCGGCGCCGTTTCCGAGGAGTAGATCGCCTGGGACGATGAGTCGGCGATGATCTTGTGACATTTGAGGTCACGGTAATAGTCGACGCTCCGCGCCAAAAAGCCCGGGTTGTTGTGCGCCAGGATAACGAGCGCGAGATCGTCGATGACAACGGCCATGGCGGAGCGGTTACGCAACAGGCGTGATGGAACTCTGGTGAATGCCCAGCCTAGGAGTGCCGCGTTAACAACGGTTTAATCAGCGCTTGGCGTGGGCTTCGGCGGCGGTGAGAAGGCCGCGTGCGGTATAGATGCAAAGACCGACGATGTTGGTGTAGGAACCGTTGATCGCCTCGATGAAGGCGCCGGCGGAGCCTTGGATCCCGTAGGCGCCGGCCTTGCCCTTCCATTCGCCGCTGGCGAGATAGGCTTCCATCTCTGCGTCTGAGACGCGGGCAAGCTTGACCATGGTCACGACCGTGCGCTGCCACACCTTGCCGTCAGGAGCGCGGACGGCGATGCCGCCGTAGACGCGGTGGCGGCGGCCTGAGAGGAGTTCGAGGTGTTTGCGCGCTTGGGCCGGATCGTCGGTCTTGGGCAGCTCGCGCCGGCCGCAAGCGACCACCGTGTCAGCCGCGAGGATGACGGCATTGGGGTGGAGATGCGCGGCCGCGGCGGCTTTTTCGCAAGCGAGGCGCCGGGCCAGGTGGCCGGGGGACTCCGCGGGCAGCGGAGTCTCGTCGATGTCCATGGCGGCGACGAGATCGGGCTTGCGGCCGATCTGCTCAAGGAGCGCCAAGCGGCGCGGCGAGGCGGAGGCGAGGACGAAGGTCATGCCTTTATCTGCCATCAATCGCCCCTGGGGAAAAGGTCGAGGATCTTCTGCTGGATCTGGTCGCGGGTGGCGCGGTAGGCGGCCAGGCGGGCGCTGCGGCTGCCTTCGATCTGCGACGGATCCTGAATGCTCCATTGGCGCAAATCGCAGTGCATATAGCGCGTCAGCTCCTTGGCGGCGGCATGGGCCATGGGCGAAAGCGCAATCACAAGATCAAAGGATTCGTTGGCCAGGCCAACGAAAGTCTTGGGATTGTGCTTGAGCATGTCGACCCCGATCTCGGCCATGACTTCGACCATGAGGGCATCGAGCTCACCTTCGCGCACGCCGGCGGAATCGACGAAGACATGGGCGCCGTGGAAGCGCTTCAGAATGCCTTCGGCCATGGGCGAGCGGATTTGGTTCAACGTGCAGCAGAACAGCACGGAGGATGGCAGGATCATCATTGCCCCCTCACCCGCGCATATGAAGGATGCAGAGCAGCGTGAAGAAGCGCCGCGACGTGGCGGCGTCCAGCTCCACATGCTCGGACAGGCGCTCGCGCAGCATCACCGCACCCTCGTTGTGCAGGGCGCGCCGGCCCATGTCGATGGATTCGATCTGCTGCGAGGACAGGGCTTTGATGGCGTCGTAGTAGCTTTCGCAGACCACAAAGTAGTCTTTGATGATCATGCGGAAGGTTTTGACGCCCAGCGTGATCTCGCGGCAGAGGCGGTCGTCGGTGTCGTTGACCACGAAGACCAGGCGGTCGTCGGCCAGCGCCAGCTTGAGGTGGAAGGGCCCGGCGGCAGGCGCCTCGCCCTTGAGCACGAACATGTTCTCTTCGAGCAGATCGTAGAGGGCGACTTCGCGCTCGTGTTCGACCTCGGGCCGGCGGCGCAGGAAGGATTTTTCGTCAAGCTGGACTTTGACGATCGAGCGCCGGCTTTCGCCCGAACCCTCGTCGTCGGCGGGCGTCATGGTTTCTTCAGACGAAGCGCGACCGAGGCCGCGTGGGCATCGAGCACTTCAGCCTCGGCCATGGCCACCGCGCCGGGGCCGATGGCCGCGATACCGGGCCCGCTGCAGTCGATGATCGAGCTGCGCTTCATGAAGTCGAGCACCCCGAGGCCCGAAGCAAAACGCGCGGTTCCCGACGTCGGCAATACGTGGCTGGGCCCAGCAATGTAGTCGCCGACGGCTTCCGGTGTGTGGCGGCCGAGAAAGATCGCGCCGGCGTGGCGGATCTTGTTCATCAATACCCGGGGTTCGGCAACGGCGAGTTCGACGTGCTCCGGTGCGATCTGGTCGACCAGCGCCGCCGCATCGTCGATCTTCGCCACCACAATGACGGCGCCGTTGTTGCGCCAGCTAGCGGTGGCGGTCTCACGGCGCGGCAGTGTCGTCAGCTGTCTGTCGACCGCTGCCATGACGCGGTCGGCGAAACCGTCATCGTCGGTGATCAGGATCGATTGCGACGACGGATCGTGCTCGGCCTGGGACAAGAGATCGGCAGCGATCCAGTCGGGGTTGGAGGCAGCATCGGAAACCACGGTGATCTCGGAGGGGCCGGCGATCATGTCGATGCCAACGGTGCCGAAGACCTGTTTCTTGGCCGAGGCGACGTAGGCGTTGCCGGGGCCGACGATCTTATCAACCGCGCGCACGGTCGCCGTGCCGTAGGCGAGCATGCCGACGGCCTGGGCGCCGCCTACGCGGTAGACTTCGTCAACACCCGAGACGGCGCAAGCTGCAAGCGTCAGGGGGTTGGTCTTGCCGTCGGGCGTGGGCATCGTCACCACGAGGCGCGGCACGCCCGCGACCTTGGCCGGGATGGCGTTCATCAGCACCGAGGAGAACAGGGCTGCCGTCCCGCCCGGCACGTAAAGGCCGGCGGAGGACACCGACGTCCAGCGCCAACCGAGTCCGACACCTTGTTTGTCGGTGAAAAACTCGTCCTTGGGCAGCTGGCGGAGGTGATAGTCGCGGATGCGTTGCGCCGCATCTTTGAGCGCTGCAAGCGTCTTGGCGTCGCATTGCGCGGCCGCGCCCGCGATCTCGGCCTTGCTGAAGGCAAGCGTGGCGGGCGTGAGCTGCTGGCGATCGAATTTCGCGGTGTAGGAAATTACTGCGGTGTCGCCCTTGGCTTTCACTTCTTTGAGGATCTCAGCCACAGCGCCGTCGACGTTGCTTTGTTCCTCGCGGCTTTTGGCGAGCAAAGCAGCAAAGGCCCCTGCGAAGTTCGCATCACGCGCGGAAAGTTTGATCGGCATGACTATGCCTTCACCGCTGCCCGGAATTTTTCGATCCAGCCGCTCAGTTCCTGGGAGCGTACTTTGAGCGCGGTGCGGTTGACGATCAGCTTTGAGGTCACCTGACACAGGGTCTCGACCTCCACCAGGCCGTTGGCCTTGAGCGTGCTGCCGGTGGAGACCAGGTCGACGATGCGTGGAGACAGACCAAGCGCGGGCGCCAGTTCCATCGCGCCGTTGAGCTTCACACATTCGGCCTGGATGCCGCGGTCGGCGAACCATTTGCTGGTGATGTGCGGATACTTGGTAGCGACACGCACATGGCTGAGCTTGTCGAGGGCCAGGCCGTCGGCCAAGTCCTTGGGCTGGGCGATGGAGAGGCGGCATTTGCCGATGCCCAAATCGAGCGGCGCATAAATCTCGGAGTAATCGAATTCCATCAACACGTCGTTGCCGGCGATGCCGAGCTGCGCGCCGCCGAATGCAACGAAGGTTGCCACGTCGAAAGAGCGCACGCGGATCAGGCTGATCTCGGGGCGGTTGGTGGCGAACTTGAGCTTGCGCGAATTCTCATCGCCGAAATCGGGCTCAGGCTCAATGCCGGCCGCGCGAATGATCGGCAGGGCCTCATCCAGGATGCGGCCCTTCGGTACGGCAATGACAAGCGGTTCTTGGCTCATGGCAAGGTTCAACAAGACGCTGGAAAATATGGAAGAATTGCGCCGCGTTTTACACGGTTTTAGGGGCGCCGACCACCCTTGCGCGCAGGCGCGCGAAGTCCGCCGCGGGCGCGTCGAGGCTTATGCAAACAACTGATATTATTGAATTTATTCTAGGAAAGCGGCAGCGGCTCGACGTCGACTGCGACTTTCAGGGTCTGGTCGCCGCCCCCGATCAGCACGCCGCGCATGGGGCTGACGTCGTCGTAGTCGCGGCCCCAGGCCAAGGTGACCATATCGGTGGAGCCTAGTGTGCCGTTGGTAGGGTCGAGGTCGAGCCAGAGATCGCCGCCGCACCAGACACTGAGCCAGGCGTGGCTGGCGTCGGCGCCAATCAAGCGCGGTTTGCCGGCCGGCGGAATGGTGCGCAGGTAGCCCGAGACATAGCGCGCGGCAAGGCCAAGCCCGCGCAGACAACCGATGGCCAGGTGAGCGAAGTCCTGGCAGACGCCGTGTTTATTGGCGAGCACGTCGGCGAGCGGTGTGGCGATGGTGGTCGCGACCGGATCAAAGGTGAATTCGCGGTGGATGCGGCTGATGAGATCGAAGGCGGCCCCGGCGATCGGACGCCCTGGCGTGAACGAGACTTGCGCGTATTCCGCCAACCCTGGAAGCGGCGGGATCATGGTCGAGGCGAAGGCAAACAGGTTCGAGTCCTTGGCCAGATTGTCGTAAGGCGCCTTGATGGTGTCGCGAATGGTTTCCCAAGCCGGTGTCTGATCAAGCGCGATCGACGGCGCCGGCGTGACCTCCACTTCAAAGTCGACCTGCACCAAGACCTTCTTGTGCGGCGTTTCGAGTGCCAGATAGGTGATCGGGTTGCCGAAATAGTCGGTGTGTTCAACCAAGCGTGCCGCCCTTGGTTCGATGGTGATCTCGTTCTTGGTGAAGGTCTGGCGCGGCAACGCCCGTGGATTCAGGTGGAGCGTGTGTTGGGCGTGCTGAATTTCGGCGGTATACGTGCAGGTGGTGATGTGGCGGATGCGGTAGCGCATCGGCAGATTCGCAGCCGGAGCGGGTGAAGGCGCGGGTTCGGCGCTCGCATTCGTGTCCATGGGATCCAGGGTAACGTCACGCACCGCTTTCGTCTCCATCAGCTTTATCAGGCCCTTAAGCCCGCCGTGCGAGAGCGTGGGTGAAATAGGCGCGCGCCAGGCGGTCGGAAATGTCCGGCAGGACAGCATCCAGTAAGGCAAATGCCGCGCGCAGTGAATTGTTCTCGGCCTCCTTGAGATTCGCGCGCGGCGGCGTCTTGAGATTCGGGCGTGTGGCGATGGCAAGGCCCTCGCGCAACAGGATCATAGCCTCGCCCACCATCACCGCCGCCTGGGCCATGGCGCCGTCGCCGTCCTTGCTCACGACACGCGGCAGGCAGGCAAGCTGAGTGTTCAAGGCCGCCAACTGGTGCAACAGCGTGCGCGGATCGTCGGCGTTCATCAGCACCGCCTCGAGCACGCTGCGCCGGTCAAGCTCGCGGCGTTGGAGGGGGATGCCGGTGAGCGCCAGAATGGCCTGCAATTGACGGTGTTCAGGCACCGGGACGATGTGATCGGCGCTGTCGCGGCGCACGTCGGCCGTGCCGCGCAGGATGGCGACAAGGTGGATCGCCCGCTCGACGCGCTTGCCCACCTCGAGGAATCGCCAGGCGTCGCCGCGCGGCATGGATTCGTCTATGGCACCGGCCAGCGACGTGGAAAGCGTAATGGCCTCGTTCAAGCGCAACAGTACTTGCACGGGGCTGGCGCGTTCGCCGACGAACTGGAGTGAGCGGCCGAGGGTGGTCAATGCGCGCCAGCAGTCGGACGGCAGGCGATCGCGCACATTGCCGGCGGCGCCCGTGAGGCGGGCGAGCAGCATGCGCAGTCCATTGGGGTGTTTGGGATCGATAAGGGTTTTCTGCACCAGGCCGATGACCTGGGGCGGCGTGGCCTCCAGCGGCTCGATCCAGGGGAGCAGCGACAAGTAGCCGGTGAGATTGAGCAGCGGCTCCGCGTCGGCCAGAGACCAGGGGCGCACGGGATCGGTGAGGTTGGCGACAATGGCGCGCAGCAGGCGCACCGTGCCCGAGACCCGCTCGGCGTAGCGCCCCGTCCAGTAGAGACTGTCGGCGGCACGGCTGGGCAGTGCCCCCATCGCGGGCCGGCGTGAGGCATTTTCGGACATCGCCACGACGTTTGAAGTTGAAGCGGGGGACGGCGCGGCTTCGGCGGGCCGCGACAGGGCATCGTTCAGCACCCAGGTATCCTTGCTGCCACCGCCCGACTGCATCGACACATTGGTGGTGCCGACAATGGATGTGCGCGAGAGGCCGCCCGGCATGATGACATAGCCGTCGGGCCCGGCGGCGACGTAGACCCTGAGCGAAACCGGGCGCGGCTCGAGCTTGCCGTTCTCCCAGACTGGCGCATTGGAGAGCGAGACCTGGACTTGCGCCGCATATTCAAACGGACGGGCCTTGATGCGCGCGGCCAGCTCTTCGGCATCGCCCGCGGCGGCGGACGTTCCACGCAGCACACTCACGGTTGCGAACGCCGGGCGCACAGCAAACGTATTGAGGTTAGCCAGCACGTGGTTGCGCGCCTCATCGGTGCCGCACCACCAGGTAACGACATCAGGCAGCAAGAGGTCCTCGCCCAGCAGCATGCGGGCAAGGGCAGGGAAATAGGGCTTGAAGGCGATGGCTTGGACGACGCCGCTGCCGAGCGCATTGGCCACCGTGACGTTGCCGGCGCGCACCGCTTCGACCAGGCCGGGTACCCCGAGCGCGCTGTCGGGGAAGAGCTCGAGCGGATCGCAGAAATTGTCGTCGACGCGGCGCAGGATCACATCCACCGGTTCCAGGGCGCTAACGGTTTTGATGAAGACGCGGCTATCGCGCACAGTGAGGTCGGCACCCTGCACCAAAGTGATACCGAGGTGGCCCGCGAGGAACAGGTGCTCGAAATAGGTTTCGTTGTAAGGGCCAGGCGTGAGCAAGACCACGCGCGGTGCATCGCGCGACGCGCGGCCGGGGGGCGCGGCCGCCATGAGGCCGTCGCGTAGGGCGGTGAAGAAGGGGGCGAGCGGGGCGATGCGCGCGTCCGTCAGGCAATCGCCAAGCACTTGGCCGATGACGCTGCGGTTTTCGAGCGCGTAGCCGGCACCGCTGGGCGTTTCGGTGCGGTCGGCGAGCACGCGCCAGGAGCCGTCGGGAGCGCGGCCCAGGTCGCAGGCGTAGAGATGCAGGAAGGTTCCGTTGGTGGGCTGGAGTGCATCGCAGGGCCGCAAGAATCCCGGGTTGGCTTCGATCAGCGCCGGCGGAAAATTGCCCTCGGCGATGACACGGCGTGCGCCGTAGAGGTCGGCGAGCAGGGCGTTGAGCAGGCGCGCGCGCTGCAGCACGCCCTTGGAGATCGCGCGCCATTCGTCTGCGGGGATCAAGAGCGGCATGATGTCGAGCGGCCACAAGCGCTCGCCGCTGCCGGCGTCGCCGTAGACGGTGTAGGTCACATCGTTCTGGCGTAGGAGGCGTGTGGACTCCTCGACGCGTTCGGCCATGGCCGGGGAGTCGAGCGGTGCCAAGCGGCCCAGCAGGCTTTGCCAGTGGGCACGCATGCTGCCTGTACCGGTGACGATCTCGTCAAAGACCCGTTCGGCCGGTTTGGGCGTGTAAAACGCGTTGAGGAGGTCAGACACGCCGCAAGTCTAGCGTGAACGGGAAGTCGGCGTTAAGTCCCGGATCGCACAGGTCGAAGGTCCCTGGTGTGTGGCCGTCGGCATGGAAGCGGGCCAAACGCCTGCCTTCAGCCTCGTGGGCGTTGACCGGCGAGGTGTCGTAGTTGCGCCCGCCGGGGTGGCTGACATGGTAGGTGCAGCCGCCGATGGAGCGGTTCGACCAGGTGTCGATGAGGTCGAAAACCAGAGGCGAATGCGCTGGGATAGTCGGATGCAGCGACGACGGCGGCGCCCAGGCACGGTAGCGCAAGCCGGCGATGAACTCGCCTTCGACGCCGGTGGGATGCAGCGGCAACTTCACGCCGTTACAGGCGACGGTGTAGCGGTTGCCGGCGATGCCTTTGACGCGCACCTGCAGGCGTTCGACCGAACTGTCAACATAGCGCACGGTGCCGCCGGCGGCACCCTCTTCGCCCAGCACGTGCCAGGGCTCGAGAGCGTGGCGGATCTCCATCTGCAGGCCCTTGACCGCGACCGAGCCGTGCACCGGGAAGCGGAAGTTCATGTGCGGCAGGAACCAGCTGTCTTGAAAACCGTAGCCGGCAGCGCGCATTTCGGCGAGCACGTCGGCGATGTCCTGCTCGATGAAGAAGGGCAGCATGAAGCGGTCGTGCAGCTCGTTGCCCCAGCGCACCAGCTTGTTGGTGTAGGGTTTCTTCCAGAAACGCGCGATGAGGGCGCGCAGGAGGAGCTGCTGCGCCAGGCTCATCTCGGCGTGCGGCGGCATCTCGAAGGCGCGGAACTCGACCAGACCTAAGCGTCCGCTGGAGGAATCCGGCGAGTAGAGCTTGTCGATGCAGAACTCGGCGCGGTGGGTGTTGCCGGTGACGTCGGTGAGCAGGTTGCGGAGTGTGCGGTCGATCAGCCAAGGCGCCGGGTTGGCACCGATCTTGTCGATCTGCGCGAAGGCGATTTCGAGCTCGTAGAGGGCGTCGTCGCGCGCCTCGTCGATGCGCGGCGCCTGACTGGTGGGGCCGATGAACAGGCCGGAGAACAGGTAAGACAGCGCCGGGTGGTTCTGCCAGTAGGTGATGAGGCTGCGCAGAAGGTCGGGGCGGCGCAGGAACGGACTGTCGGCCGCGGTGGCGCCGCCGACGACAATGTGGTTGCCGCCGCCGGTGCCGACGTGGCGGCCGTCGACCATGAACTTTTCGGTGCACAGGCGCGAGAGGCGGGCTTCGGAATAAGCACCCTGAGTGATGCTCATCAGTTCACGCCAACTGGCGGCCGGGTGCACATTGACTTCGATCACGCCGGGATCAGGCGTGACCGCCAGCGAGCCTAAGCGCGGGTCCTTGGGCGGCGGATAACCTTCGATGATGACCGGCAGGCCGGTCTCGACGGCGGTTTCCTCGATCGCTTCGATGAGCTCCAGATAGTCCTCAAGCATTTCCGCCGGCGGCATGAAGCAATACAGCCGGCCGCCGCGCGGCTCGACCGCCAGGGCCGTACGCACCACCCAGGCGGCAGACTCGCCGCGCGCGAGGCTGCCGCTGCGCAGACTGCCCATGGGCGACTGTGTGCCGCTTTTGCTGTTCTCGGCGGGAGCGCCCTTGATGTGGCGCTGGGGTGCTTCGGCTACGGGGGCAGCGTCCATCTTGCGCGGCGCGAGCGGGGCGCGCGGCGCGAAGGGATCCTGCTCAAAGGTGTAGGGATAGTCGGCGGCAGCGACCCAAGGCAGCGATTGCAGGGGTAAACGGTAGCCGATGGCGCTGTCGCCCGGCATCAAGTACAGCCGCTCGCGCCGCGTCGGCCAGGCGCTCGATTGCCAGGTGGCGCCAGACGTCTCGTGCCGGCGCTGTAGCGGCAAGACAAAGCCGCGCGGGATGTCGAGGCCGCGATCGAAGATGTCG
>CANKHC010000024.1 GCA_947481595.1 Fidelibacterota bacterium | reverse complement strand
CCGGTGACGTAGTCTTGCGTGCGCGGCGATTTCGGCGTCTGGAAGATGGTTTCCGTATCGCCGTATTCGACAAGCCGCCCCAGATACATAAACGCGGTGTTGTCGGAGACGCGCGCGGCCTGTTGCATGTTGTGGGTCACGATCACCACGGTGTAATGGCCCACCAGATCGTTGATCAGGTCCTCGATCTTCGCGGTCGCGATGGGATCGAGCGCCGAGCAAGGCTCGTCCATCAGCAGCACTTCCGGATCGGCGGCGATGGCGCGCGCGATGCACAGGCGCTGCTGCTGACCGCCCGACATGCCCAGGGCGCTTTGATCCAAGCGGTCTTTCACTTCATTCCAGAGGGCAGCCCCTTTGAGGGCACGCTCGCACGTTTCCTCCAGCGTCGCCTTGTCGCGCACGCCGTCGACGCGCAGCGGATAGACCACATTCTCGTAGATCGACATGGGGAACGGGTTCGGTTTCTGAAAGACCATGCCCATGCGCTTGCGCAGCGCAATGACGTCGGCGCTCTTATGGTAGATGTCCTCGCCGTTCAGCGTGATTTCGCCGGTGATCTTGAGACCGTCCACCAGGTCGTTCATGCGGTTGATGCAGCGGAGCAGGGTCGACTTACCGCAGCCGGACGGCCCGATCAACGCGGTGACCAGCCCCTTCTCCACCGACATCTGGACGTTATGAAGCGCCTGCGCCGCGCCGTACCACAAGCTCAAATCGTTGATGCCCAGGATCGTGCCGTTGCCGCCGGCCTTGAGGTGATAAACGGTATCGCCCACGGGGTTGTCGCGGGTGACCTCGGTGCGGGCGATGGTGGCTGCGTCCATGACGATTCCTAGAACTGGCTGCCTGCGAAGCGCTTCTTCAGCCGGCTGCGAACGATGATGGCGGTCGCATTGACGGTGGTAACGAGAGCGATCAGCAGAACGGTCGTGACAAAAACCATCGGTTTACCGGCCTCGGCGTTGCGAGATTGGAAACCGACGTCAAAAATATGGAAGCCCAAGTGCATGAACGAGCGTTCGAGATGCACAAAGGGGAAAATCCCGTCGACGGGAAGCTCGGGGGCGAGCTTAACGACACCCACCAGCATCAGCGGCGCCACTTCGCCGGCGCCGCGCGCCATGGCGAGGATGACGCCGGTCATGATGCCGGGCATGGCCCGGGGCAGGACGATGTGCTTGATCGTCTGCCACTTCGAAGCTCCACAGGCGAGCGAGCCCTCGCGCATGGAGCGCGGCACGGCGGCCAGCGCCTCTTCGGTGGCGACGATGACGACCGGCACGGTCAGCAGGGCCAAGGTCAGGGCCGACCACATCAGTCCGCCCGTGCCAAAGGTCGGGTTCGGCAGCCGCTCGGGATAAAGCAGTGCGTCGATCGAGCCGCCGAGGACATAGGCGAAGAAACCCAAGCCAAACACGCCGTAAACGATCGACGGCACGCCGGCCAGGTTGTTGACGGAAATGCGCACAAACGACACCAAGCGGCCCTGCTTGGCGTACTCGCGCAAATAGAGTGCGGTGATGACGCCGAAGGGGGCCACGACCACGACCATCAGCAAGGTCATGGCGGCGGTGCCGAAGATCGCCGGGAACACGCCGCCTTCGGTATTGGCTTCGCGCGGCTCGCTGCCGAGGAATTCACCCCAGCGGGAGAAGTAGACGCCCAGTTTGCCCATGAAGCTCAGGTCATTGGCGGCGTAGGCGCGCACCAGCATCGAGAAGTCGATAACCTTTTCCTGGCCGCCGACGTCGACCAGGGTGAGTGTATTGCGAGCATTGATGTCGCGCAGACGGACGACATCGGCCGCGAGCACCTCGTAGCGCTTCTGCATGTCGGCAGACAGCGCGGTGAAACTCTCCTGGGCGGTTTTGTACGCAGCGCTGTTCCGGCCGGCGCCGAGTTCGATTTTGCGCAGGGCCAGGCGTTCGCTTTCCAACCGGTGATTGATTTCGCCGATCTCGCCGCGTTCGATTTTCTGGGTATCGCGGGCGCGGGCGCGGGACTCGTCATGGGTCTTCTGGAAGGCGGTGTCGTCCAGGCTGGTGAACGCCCGTTCGGTGCCGTCGATGTTGAATTTTGCGATGGTGCCGATGAACGGGCCCCATTCCATGCGCTCGACAAAGATCAGGTTCTTGGGCTGTTCGGATTTGGCGATGGTGAAATCGGGCACCCAGACGAAGTCCTCGCCGTAGAGGTCGAAGTTGCCGACGCGGTACAGGGTGCGGTCGGCATAGCCGTCTGCCGCCTTGATGCGCGCTTGCCACTCGGGGGTGGCCTTCGCGAGGTCTTCGGCGGCGGGTTTGTAGGTCTCGGAGCGGAAGGGCTCGCCGGCCACGAGTTTGCCCTCGGTCGTGGTGATGACCATCAAAGGCTTCGGAATGAACGTGGCGATGCCGTTGGAGAAAACCAGGGCCAAGAACCCGAGGATCATGGTGATGCCAACCGCAAGAGCACCGCCGAGACTCCACAGCGCCGGCTCTCCGCGGCTGCGCAGGTCGGTGCGCCGGCCTGCGGCGCGGGACTGTGCGTCTGAGGCGGCGGGTATTTCGATGACGTCGGACATGGCGCTCATGGTGCTCTTACATCTGTGCCGTACGCTTGCGGAAGCGCTGGCGCACGATCTCGGCGACGGTATTGACGACAAAAGTGATGACAAACAGCGTGAGGGCCGCAAGGAAGAGCATGCGGTACAAGGTCGAATCACGCACAGCCTCTGGCAGCTCAACCGCGATATTGGCCGACAGCGCGCGCAGCCCGTTGAACAGATTCCATTCCATCAGCGGCGTGTTCCCGGCGGCCATGACCACGATCATGGTCTCGCCGACGGCGCGACCCATACCGACCATGATCGCCGAAAAAATACCGCTCATGGCGGTCGGCATGATGACGCTGATGGCGGTCTGCCAGGGTGTCGCTCCGCACGCGAGGCTGGCAGCGCGCAGGTGCTCGGGCACCGTGTTCAAGGCATCTTCGGAAATGGTGTAGATGATCGGGATGACGGCGAAGCCCATGGCGAAGCCGACGACGAGGGTATTGCGCTGAACGTAGGTGCCGACCATGCCGCCGCGCGGATCGGCGCCCAGGCCGGTCAATAAAAAGGCGACAGCAACGCTGACGGCAATCGCGGCGGTCAGGGTGACGAGCCAGCGCAGGATATCGGCGAGCCCGGCGCGGGTGCGGTCCTCGCCGCGCAGGATGTAGCCGATCGAGCGCGAGACCATGTCCTCGGTGCCGAAGTGGATCGCTAAATAAGCAAAGGGAAGAACCACTAATGTGGTGAACGGCACCGACGAGCCGATGTCGCCGTTGGCCCAGGCTTTGAGGTCGCCGGCGAAGAACAGACGTTCAAACAGCGGCCCCAGCAGGAGGGAGAGGTAGCCAAAGACCAGCAGGCTCGTGATGTTGAGAATGAACTTTGGCAAGCCGCCGTAACGCAGCGCGATGGTGGAGGGCAGTAGCTGCCAGAGATAGGCGCTGAAGACCAATCCGAGCGGGATGACGACAAAGGCCAGGAAAACCGCGGCCACCCAGGTTTCGACGATGGGAGCAAGGATCAGGGCGGCGATGAAGCCGAGAACCACCGACGGCAGCGACGCCATCAGCTCCATGGTCGGCTTGACCACCGCGCGCACACGGTGATGCACGAACTCGGACGTATAGAGTGCGGCTCCGAGCGCGATGGGGATCGCAAAGAGCAGCGAATAGACCGTCGCCTTGATGGTCCCGAAGATCAGCGGGACAAGCGAGAACTTAGGCTCGAAGGCGTCGGTGCCGGAGGACGATTGCCAGGTGTAGTCGGCCTCGGGATAACCTTCGTACCAGACTTTGCCGAAAATCGTGCCCACGGTGGTTTCCGGGTGAGGCGCTGTGACGTCCCAGGTGTAGACCTTGCCGTCTTCGCCGACAGCCAATACGCCGTTCTCGCGCGGGGCCATGGCCACAGCACGGTAGCGCGGCGCGCCCTGCTGCGGCTTGAGCTTGAGCAGCACCTGCTCGCTGGTCGAATGCCGCAACCAGACTTCGCCGTTGGCATCGGCGGTGACGAACATCTTGCCGCGCTGCGAGGCATCCATGGCGACGATGCCGGCCCCTTGAGAAGCGAGCGTGTGGCCGCGCGTCATCGCGTAACCATCTGGATTGCGCGTGTCGGGGCTCTGGAGACGGAAGTAGACGTTGACGCTGCCGTCCGATCCGCCAATGACCAACGACTGCTGGCCAATCAAGAAACTCACGGCCCCAACGGTGCCATCGCCGGGCAGGAGGTCGATGGTTTCCGCCAATACCGGAGCGTCGAAGGCGCGGGTGTCGTAGCGGTAAACCGTACCGCCGGCCTCGACGACGTAGACCTGATCGCCGGCGTCGGTCATCAGCACGTTGCGGACCGTCACACCTTTGGCAAGGCCGGGCAGTTCCGATGAGGTCAGCGAGAGCGTCGTCAGACCGGTGAGCATATTGGTGCGCGATTGGCTCAGGCTGACGCGGCCCACGCCCTCGGCATCGACGGTCACGAAGGAGATGGTCGGACGTTCGGCCGATCCACCCATACGATAATCGGCGGCGACGATCGCCGTGCCCGCGGGGGCGACTTGCTGCTCGGCGCCAAGCGCTATGTCGACCGACACCCGCCGGGTTTGGTCGTCGCTCACCTTGGTATAGATCGCGCGCCCGTCGGTGGCGTCTGCGTCGGTCAGGCGCCGCAGATTAGCCGGCACATCGGTGGTGTTGATCACTGCGCCGCCGACTTTCAGCGTTGCCAGCCGCAGCGTGCCGTCGGAAAAGCCAAAGGCAATATCGCGGCCGTTCAAGGTGCGCCCGAAGGCCGTCAGGGTCTTGCCAGCAAAATCGATCGGCGGAACATCAACAGCCGCGCCCGACTTGATATGGAACGCATGCACCGCACCGGTTTCATCCACCGAGACACTGAGGGTCTTGTAATCATCCAGGATGTCCATCAGCGGCTTGCCGCCGGGGACCGTCCAGGCGGACGTCGCCGCACCGTCGAGGCGCGCGCCGGTGAACAGCGGCACGACGACGACCGTCAGGAAAATCATGATCCCGAAAACCGCGGCGATGACGCCCAGCCCACCTATGCGGATCGTCCAGTCGGCGACCTTGTCGGCGATGATCACCGAACGCGCGGTCTTCATCGACCGGCGCGGACGCTGAGCGGCCGCCGGCGATTCTGACTCGGTGTCGGTGCGGCTGGGAGACATCCGCGCTCTACTCTGCCCCAATGGCTTTGAGATCCTGAGCGGCAACGGCCGAGGGAATCGGGAAGTAGCCGTCTTTGATCACGCCCAACTGGCCGGGCTTCGACAACATGTACTTCACGAACTCAGTGCGCAGCGGATCGGGCTTCGCGCCGGGCTTGGCGTTCAGATAGACGTAGAGAAAGCGCGTGATCGGATAGTCGCCCGCATAAGCGGCTTCGGCGTTTGCTTCATAGCAGGTGGCGCCATCGCGCGCCGAAATCGGCACGATGCGAACGTCGGCGGTCTTGTAGCCCACGCCGGAGTAGCCGACGGCGAATTTGTCCGAGGCGATGCTCTGCACCACCGCCGACGAGCCCGGCTGCTCCTTGACGCTGTCTTTGAAGTCGCCGTCGCCGAGTGCTGCTTCCTTGAAGTAGCCATAAGTGCCGGAGGCCGAATTGCGGCCGTAGAGGGAAACCGGCCGGGCGGCCCACTCGCCGGTGACACCCAGCTGTCCCCACGTCTTGATTTCTTCTTTGCCGCCGAGGCGGCGCGTCTTCGAAAACATGGCGTCGAGCTGGCGCAGCGACAGGCACTTTATCGGATTGTCTTTGTTGACGAACACCGCCAGCGCGTCGACGGCGACACGCACCGAGGCGGGTTTATAGCCGTACTTCTTTTCGAACTCGTCGATCTCGCCGCCCTTCATGGGCCGCGACATGGGGCCGAACTGGGCGGTGCCTGCGATCAGTGCCGGCGGGGCGGTGCCCGAGCCCTTGCCTTCGACCTCGATCTTGACGCTGGGGTATTCTTTTTTGAAACCCTCGGCCCAGAGGGCGATGAGATTGTTGAGGGTGTCGGAGCCCACGGACTTCAGGCTGCCTTCGACGCCGGCCTGCTTCTTGTAGTCCTTGAGGGCGGGGTCGACCTCGAGGGCGTAGGCCGCACAGACAACAAAGCCGCCAGCAACCGCGACGGCGCCTGCGAAGTGCTTAAGCATGGCTGTAATCTCCCGCTGAAATGATGCCTTTTCAGCTCCATCAATATCGGGGGACACCATACCTTTTGTGACAGAAATGTTTCTGTTTTATGACAGTCTATGGGGCGGTAAGGAGCCCCGGAGGTTGAAGAAATCAATGTAATAACAGTGGGTTAATTCTTTTGCCCCGACGCCCTCGGTAAGATCAGGGCCGGCGGAGGATGACAAATTGAAGACTCCCGCCTGCGGGCATGCAGGGAGCCGGCAAAAAGGCCGCGGCGATTCGCCTAACCGCGGAGCTTCTTGATGTTGCCGGCGTAGTCCTTGGTCCCGAAAACGGCGGTGCCGGCGACCAGCACGCTGGCCCCCGCCTTCACACACAAAGCAGCCGTCTCGGCGTTGATGCCGCCATCGACTTCGAGTTCGATCGCACGGGTCCCGATCATCTGTTTGATGCGCGCAATCTTGTCGACCTGGCTCGCGATAAAGGACTGCCCGCCGAAGCCGGGATTGACGCTCATCACCAGGATGAGGTCGAGCTTGTCGAGCACGTATTGAATGACGCTTTCGGGCGTCGACGGGTTGAGCGAGACGCCGGCCTTCTTGCCAAGCGACTTGATCACCTGCAGCGAGCGGTCGAGGTGCGGGCCGGCTTCGGCATGCACGGTGATGATGTCGGAGCCAGCCTCGGCGAAGGCGGCGAGATAGGGATCCACCGGCTGGATCATCAAGTGGACGTCGAGAATTTTCTTGGTATGGGGGCGCAGGGCCTTCACCACCAGCGGCCCGATGGTGAGGTTCGGCACGAAGTGGCCGTCCATGACATCGACGTGGATGTAATCAGCCCCAGCGGCGTCGATCGCGCGGACTTCTTCGCCCAGCTTGGCGAAGTCCGCGGAAAGGATGCTAGGGGCGATCTTGACCATCAAACGCGCGCCTTGACCGCGGCGACGACGGCATCAACGGTGATGCCGAAGTGTTTGAAGAGTGCCGGCGCCGGAGCCGAGGCGCCGAAGGTTGTCATGCCGACGATCGCGCCGTTCGCACCAACGTAACGTTCCCATCCGAAGGTGCTCGCGGCTTCCACCGCGACACGTGGCGCGTCGCCTAGGACTTGGGCGCGGTAGGCCGCAGGCTGAGCGTCGAACAGTTCCCAACACGGCAGCGATACTACAGCGGCGCGGATGCCTTGTGCCTTCAAAGCGTTGCAGGCTTCCATGGCGAGCGAGACTTCTGAACCGGTGGCGATGATCGTCGCCTGACGTTTGCCTTCGGCCTCGAACAGGACATAGCCGCCCTTGGCGCAGAGGTTCTCGTCGGTGTGCGTGGTGCGCAGCGTCGGCAAGGCTTGACGCGTCAGCGCGAGCACCGACGGCGTTTTTGTGGCGGCGATGGCGATCTGCCAACACTCGGCGGTCTCGACCAGATCGCAAGGGCGCATGACGTAGAGGTTGGGGATCGCGCGCAGCGCGGCGAGATGCTCGACGGGCTGGTGAGTGGGACCGTCTTCGCCGACGCCGATGGAATCGTGGCTCATGACGTAGATCACGCGCTGTTCCATCAGGGCGGACAGGCGCAGGGCGGGGCGAAGATAGTCGGTGAACACCATAAATGTGCCGCCGAACGGGATGATCCCGCCGTGTAGCGCGAGGCCGTTCATGGCCGCGGCCATGCCGTGCTCGCGCACGCCGTAGTAGATATAGCCGGCGCCGTAGTCCTTCGCCGTCAGCGGCTTGGTGCCGGCAGCCTTGGTGTTGTTGGAGCCAGTCAAATCAGCCGAACCGCCGAGCAGTTCGGGCATGACGGGAACCAGCGCATCGAGCAGGGTTTGCGAGGCAGCGCGGGTGGCAACCTTCGGCGTTTCCGCGGAAGCTTTCTTCTTTTGCGCGGTAATGGTGTCTTCCCAGCCCACGGGCAGTTTGCCGGCCATCAGGCGTTCAAACTCGGCGCGCTTGGCGGCTTCGAGTTTGCTGACCGCATCTTTCCACGCCGCATGAGCGGCCGCACCGCGTTTGCCGGCGGCGCGCCACGCATTGAGCGTGTCGTCGGGCAATTCAAAAGGCGCATGCTGCCAGGAAAGCTGTGTGCGCAGACCGGGAACTTCGGTGTCGGGCCACGGGAAACTATGCGCCTTTGATTTTCCCGCCAATGTCGGCGCGCCGTAGCCGATGGTGGTCTTGCAGGCGATCATCGCCGGCTTGTCGCTGGTGCGCGCTTCCGCGATCACGCGCGCGACGGCCTCAGGGTCGTGACCGTCGACCGCCCAGGTGTTCCACCCGCACGCTTCGAAGCGCTTGCGCTGATCATCCGACACGGTGAGATCGGTGGGACCGTCGATGGTGATGTTGTTGTCGTCGAAAAGGACGATGAGCTTTGAGAGCTTGAGGTGGCCGGCCAGTGAAATCGCTTCGTGGCTGATGCCTTCCATCAGGCAGCCGTCGCCGGCGATGACGTAGGTGTAGTGATCGACGACGCTGCCGAAGCGTGCGGCCAGATGCCGTTCAGCCAAAGCCATGCCGACGGCATTGGCGAGGCCCTGCCCTAACGGTCCGGTCGTGGTCTCGGCGGCGGAGGCGTGGCCGTGTTCGGGATGGCCCGCGGTGATCGCGCCGAGCTGGCGGAAATTCTTGATCTGCTCGAGGGTCATGTCCTTGTAGCCGAGCAGGTACATGAGGCTGTAGAGCAGCATCGAGCCGTGACCGGCCGACAGCACAAAGCGGTCGCGGTCCGGCCAGCGCGCATCGGCGGCATCGAACTTCAGGAAGCGTGTGAACAGCACCGTCGCCACATCCGCCATGCCCATTGGCATACCGGGATGGCCGGAATTTGCCTTCTGCACGGCGTCTGCCGAAAGGAAGCGGATGGCATTGGCCATGGCAACGTGAGAGACGGAAGCGGCGGCGTGATTCATCTTGAAATTCACATATTTATCAATGACTTGACCGCATGCGCGGCGTCATCGAACGGCCCCAGCGAATGAGCAAGCTTGTGGCCTGGAGAGGGTTGGAATGCAAGGGGAAATGGGCCTCCGGGAGGAGGCTTAAATCTCGCGGTCCTTGATCTTGACGATGTCTTCGAGCTCCGGCCGGTAGAACTGATAGTTGGCCTTGCCCTGGCGTTTGGCGTGATACATCGCGACATCGGAGTTATGGAGAAGCGACGGGGCATCCGGCGCCTGCGCCGGCAACAGCGAGATCCCGATCGAGGCGGAAACCCGGCCCTCGCGGCCGCCGAGGTCGAACGGTTCGGTCAGAGATTTGATAATACGGGCGGCGACGAAGCCGGCGGCCTCGAAATTGTCGATCAGCGGCATGATGACGGTGAATTCGTCGCCGCCGAGGCGTGCCACGGTGTCAGCCTCGCGGACGCATTTCTCAAGGCGCCGTGCCGTCGAACGCAAGAGCTCGTCGCCGGCGTCGTGGCCGAAGGTGTCGTTGATGGCCTTGAACCCGTCGAGGTCGATGAACATCAACCCGATGCTGGTCTTGGCGCGGCGGCCTTCAAGCACCAGGCGCGTCAGGCGGTCCATGAACAGCGTGCGGTTGGGCAGCGAGGTCAACTGATCGTAATTGGCCTGATAGATGATGCGTTCTTCATCCAGCTTGCGCTGGGTCACGTCGGCGATCAGGGCCACGTATTGCTGGATGTTACCGGTGTGATCGCGCACGACCGAAACCGAGGTGCGCGCGGCATAACGTCGCCCGGTCGGGCCCTTGCACCACTGTTCCCACTGCGTCTGGTCATTGCCCTGCAGCATGTCGGGCAGCGAGGTGGGTGATTTTGCATCGACAAACAGGAGCTCGGAGAGCTGCTTGCCGACCAAGGTGCCGGTTTCGTTGCCCGAGATGCGCCGATAGGCCGGATTGACCTTGGTGACGCGGCCCTTGGCGTCGGCAACGATGATGCCTTCCGGGCTGTGATCGAACACCACGCTCGCGAGGCGCATTTCCGCTTCGGCGCGGCGGCGCAGCGTGATGTCGCGGAAGGTGATGACGTAGCCGATGGTCTGGCGGTTTTCGGTGACCGGCACGATGACATAGAGCGCTTCGAAACTTTCACCATCAGTGCGGCCGAGGTGGACCTCTTGGTCGACGTAATACGGTCCGCCCTTGAGCTGTTCCTTGATGGGAATCGGCTGGCCAGATTGGGGATGGGCGTTGCCGAAGATAAACGCTCGTTCGATCGGCATGCCGACCATGGATGACGCGTCGCGATTCAAGAGATCCGCGGCCGCGGGGTTCGCCAAGGTAATGATGCCGGATACATCGAGGGCGACGATGCCATTGGAGGCTGCCCCTAAGATCTGGGCCGTCATGCTGGACGGTGCCGCGATGGTTTTGGCTGGCACAGGCACGCGGGCCGGCACGGCAGGCGCCGGCGAGGGTCGTGCGACGATGACCGTGCGGGCTTTCGCGCCGGTGCCGCCGAGGCTCTTGGCGGTGACATCGACGTCAACGCGTTGACCCTGGCCACACAGCAGCGTGACGCGTTTGGGCTGGCGACCCCTTCAGCAAGGCCGCGATGCTCTTCAGCGGCTTGCCTGTGGCGTCGGTGAGCACAGTGCCGAGGGATTGCCCGATCGGCGTGCCGCCCGACTTGGTCTTCGCAGCGCGCTTGAAACCCAGCATGGCAAAGCCAGTGCTGTTGATCGCGGTGATGGTTTCGCCGAGGCAATCGCAGACCAGCGAGTCGGTCAAATCCGCTAAGGGCGAGACTGCCAAGTGGGCGATGCGAGGCTCCGGCGGCTTCGCGGTTCTTTTTGCCCCAGCTTTCTTTTTTCCCGGCATATGTGCTTGGCCGCTGTCCCCAGCCGATGGGAAATAACCCAGGGTTGACAAGGATTTACTCGCCGTTTTGCCATCTTATACAGGGCCTTAGAAAAAACCTAGGGGGCTCCGTGGAATGCCGGCCGCGGTCAAAACGTCCCTTTTTCATAAATCCGCGCTATTCCGGACAATAGTTTCGAGTCTATATTTACTCCCTCGACCTCGCCTTTGGAGGCTCACATGGCCGATCCGCTGTACCGCTCCGACATCGACGCCCTGGCCGATGAAATGCGCCGTACGCATGGACAAGAAGCGTTCGACGTCGCCGTGCAAACCGCGAAGAAACACCTCCGCTCCGCCGCCTGGAAGCACTGCGCGCTGTGGCTTCAGGTGGTCAATCGCCTGGGGCGCCAGGCCGAGTTCGCAACGCGGCACTAGACCCCGCCCACCCGGATTGGCCGGTTTCATGAACAGGAAATCGAATCAGCGGGTCATCCTCAACCGGCCGCTCAGGCGGCCGCGGCCGCGCTTTTCGGTGAAATACCGCCCCTTGAGCGCAAGGTCCGGCGCGGACGGCGCGCTTCGCATTGCGCTGCGAATCCGCGCCTTACGTCCAGCGGCGGTACAGACGAATCCCCAATAGGATCGTCAGGATCACGGCGTAGAGCAGCGGCTGCTGATAGCCGGCTTTGATCATCAGGAAATAATGGATCACGCCGGCGACACCGGCGGGATAAACCAAACGGTGCAGCTTGCGCCAGCGCTCGCCGCCCAGCCTGCGGATCATGCCGTCGGTCGACGTCACCGCCAAAGGCAGAAGCATCAACAACGCAGCCATGCCCACGGTGATGTAGGTACGCTTGACGATGTCGGCCCAGATGGTTTTCCAGTCGAAGAAGTGATCGATGACGACGTAGCCGCTAATGTGTAGGAGGACGTAGAAGAAGGCGTAAAGCCCGAGCGTGCGGCGCAGGCGCGCCACCACCAGCCAGCCCGTCAGAATGCGCACGGGCGTGACCGCAAGGGCGATTAACAGAAAGCGCAAAGCCCAATCGCCGAGATACCTGATGATGTACTCGACCGGATTGGCGCCAAGATTGCCCGTCACGAACGTCAAATACAGCAGCCACGCGAGCGGTAGAAGACAAAGCACATGGGCCACGGGCTTGAGGCCCCGGCTGATGAGCTTGTTCCAGCTGAACGCAGGAGGTGAGGGAGACGTGACGTCGGCCGGCATCGGCGGGTGAGCCCTAAAAATTCTTCTGCAGGTCCATGCCGGCGTACATTTGTCCGACGTCTTCCGCGTAGCCATTGAACATCTGAGTCGGGCGGCGCTTCGCAAACATGGCTTTCAAGCCGCCGTTGGCATCGATGCGCCGTTCGTTGGCTTGCGTCCAGCGCGGGTGATCGACGCCCGGATTGACGTTGGCATAAAAACCGAACTCGCGCGGGTTCATCACTTGCCAGGTGTTCTTTGGTTCAATGTCGGTGAAGCTGATGCGCGCGATCGATTTGACGCCCTTGAAGCCGTACTTCCACGGCACCACCAGGCGCACCGGCGCGCCGTTCTGGCCGAGCAGCGACTGGCCGTACAGGCCGACGGCAAGAATGGTCAGGGGGTTCATCGCTTCATCGAGGCGCAGGCCTTCGACATAGGGGAAATCGCTGGTGTTCCTGCGCTGCCTGGGCATTTCGGCCGGGCGAACGACCGTTTCAAAGCGGACGTACTTCGCGCTGCCGAGCGGCTCGAAACGTTTGATGATATCGGCGAGTGGAACGCCGACCCAGGGAATCACCATCGACCAGGCTTCGACACAGCGCATGCGATAGATGCGCTCTTCCAGGGCATGCGGCTTGATCAAGTCTTCGAAGCCGATCTCGCCGGGTTTGGCGCACAGGCCGTCGACTTTGACGGTCCACGGCAGTGGCTTGAAGGCGCCGGCATTTTTCGACGCGTCGCCCTTGCCGGTGCCGAACTCGAGGAAGTTGTTGTAGGTGGCGATGTGTTCGAAGGGTGTCAGGGCATCGTCGGCGCCCAGCTTGCTGTATCCCGGCGTGAGATTGGCGATTTTTTTGGAATCATCTAACGCCACCGCGGCCTTCGCACCGCGCCCTGCGAACAGCAGAGAGCCCGCCAACAGGCCGGAGGCCTGGATGAATTTGCGGCGGTTGAGATACACGCTGTGCGGTGTGATCTCGTGGGACGCGACGTCGGAACGGCGCTTGTGACGGACCAGCATGACGAAATCCCTGATCTTGGAAGGCCCTGATCTTGGAAGTCCGGCGTCTTGCCGGCTAGTAGTTCCTGCGCAGGTCCATGCCGGAGTACAACTGCGCGACTTCTTCCTCGTAGCCGTTGAACATCAGGGTCGGGCGGCGCGGCTCGAGAAGCGCCGAAAGGCCGCTGCCGCCGATGCGGCGTTCCGAGCCTTGAGTCCAGCGCGGGTGGTCGACCTTCGGATTGACGTTGGCGTAGAAGCCGTACTCGCCGGGAATCATGATCTGCCAGGTATTCTTGGGCTCGATGTCGGTGAAGCTGATGCGCACGATCGACTTGATGCCCTTGAAGCCGTATTTCCACGGCACCACCAGGCGAATCGGCGCGCCGTTCTGACCCAAGAGCGGCTGGCCGTATAAACCGACGGCCATAATCGCGAGCGGATGCATGGCCTCATCTAACCGCAGCCCTTCGACGTAAGGCCACGGCAGAATATTGCGGCTGCGCTGGCCCACCATCTCCGTGGGGCGGACGACGGTTTCAAAGCGGATGTATTTGGCGCTGCCGAGCGGCTCGAAGCGCTTGATGAGGTCGCCCAAGGGGAAACCGACCCAAGGAATCACCATCGACCAGGCTTCGACGCAGCGCATGCGGTAGATGCGCTCTTCCAGCGCGTGCGGTTTGATCAGGTCTTCGAAGCCGATCTCGCCGGGCTTGGCGCACATGCCGTCGACTTTCACCGTCCACGGCAGGGGTTTGAACGGGCCGGCATTGTCCGCCGGATCCGACTTGTTGGTGCCGAATTCGTAGAAGTTGTTGTAGGTGACAACGGCATCGAGCGGCGCCGGGGTATCGTTTTCGCCGAGCTTGCTGAACCCCGGCTTCACGTCGGCGAATTTCTTGCCGGCTCCGGGCATGACGGCAGCTTCGGCGGCGGGGCCGCCCAACATCATCGAGCCCGCGATCAGGCCGGAGGTTTGGATGAATTTCCGGCGGTTGAGGTACACGCCTTCAGGCGTGATCTCGCTCGAGGCGACGTCGGAACGGCGTTTATGACGGATGAGCATGGCAGATACCCTCGTTTTGTACCGTCAGTGTAATGCAACCTTCACCGAATACATACTGACACCCGATTGCAGACAAAATGCGGCGGAAGCGGCCTGGTTGCGCGGGGACCGCTTCAAGCCCCAAAAACAACAACGCCGGACCAGTAAACTGGCCCGGCGTTGCAGTCGGTAACAGACCTGTTGCTACTTCTGGAGGCGCCAGAGAGAAGCAAGTTTCGCAGCCGGCGTGCCGGGCGTGATCTGCTTGAAAGCTTCCAGGGCCTTTGCGCGCTGGCCGGCCTGGATGTAGACGATGCCGAGACGGAGCTGGCCATCGTCTTTATCGGCCACACCCTTGGCAACGCCGGCTTCCGTAGCGGCCACGGCCTTATCGAACATGCCGTAGGTGGCATAGGCTTCGCCGTACTTGATCAAGGCTTCGCCGGTCTTGGCTTTGGCGGCTTCGGCTTCACCCGCGGCCAAGCCTTTTTGGTCGGTCTCGGCCTGGGTCTTCGCCATGGTCGCCATGCGAAGCTCACGGTCCTTCTGGGCACCGGTGCCGAGCACGCCGTCGGCCATACCTTTATCCATGACCTTCTTCGCCAGGCCGGGCAAACCGTCCTGCAGCGCGAGTTCGGTCAAGCCGGCATAGTCCTTAGGCTCGGTGATCAGGCCAGCGTTGAACTTGACGGTGAAGACATCGAGCGTGTTCTTGGTGCTGAGGTTGGCCGCGCGAAGGTCCTTCTCCGTCATCTGGATGAAGTCCTTCATGTACTGCGGCTTCGGATAGCGAGTCTGCAGCATCTCAAGGTCGGTACGCACGGCGGCGTCGTCGTTGAGCTTGTAATCGGCGCTCATCAGCAGCGTCAGCGTGTCTTCGCGTACCGGCTTGCCGGCGGAGTCGGACGATTTGATGTAGCCCTTCAGGAACTCAGCCGACTTCTTGAAGTCGTTCGTCAGGTAGTAGCTCTGGCCGATCAGCACCGAAGCTTCCGGATCATTCGGCACGGCCTTGAGGTAGGCCTGGGCGGATTCGATGGTCTTCGGATAGTTCTTCTGCTGGTAGTAGATCTGAGTCAGCGTCTTGCTGAAGGAGATCGATTCTTCCGGCTTTAACTGACCGGTAGCGATGGCGGCTTCGATGGCCTTCGCGGCGGAGTTGTAGTCGGTGGCCTTGAGCGAAGCGTTGATGAGGATCTGGTTCGAAACCAGCTGCTCATACGGCGTCTTGGACGCGGCGACGGCTTTCTGAGCCTCCACCTGAGCTTCCTTCGCCTTACCCGCCTTGAGCAGGTTCATGGCTTCGGTGAGCGGCTTGCCGACCGCGGCAGTGACCGTCGGCGGCTTTTCCGCGGCGATCGCCAGCGGAGCAGCAATCAGACCAGCGCCGGCAACACCAATCGCCAGAGCCAGGGACAACGCAATGCGAGATACAGTTGTGTTCAGTTTCATAATGCCCTCTCTCAAACGTAAAATAGGAACGCCGTCCGGACACCCCGATACGGCATTCCCTGTTTCCCTAAACCACATCTTCGTCGGCAATTCCGGCCGTTTTATGGCCTTATTACCCGAGAGGGTTCGCTGCTACTGCAGGAACGCCTCGTTGCCGACGAAGCCGATCTTTCTCACGCCCAGGCGCTGCGCGATCGCCAACGATTTCGCAACGACGTCGTACTTCGCCAAGCGGTTGGGACGAAGATGGATTTCGTCCTGCACGTCTTTGGCCGCGACGCTGGCGAGGTAGCGCGCCAACTGGTCGTAGGACTCAACGATATTGCCGTTCCACAAGATAGTGCCGTCGAAGTCGACTTCAAGATCAACAACCGCAGGCGGGTTGAGGGGCTTGTTCGGGTTCGCATTCGGGCGCGGCATGTCGAGCTTCACGGCATGAGTCTGCACAGGCAGCGTCATGATGAAGGTGACCAGCAGGACGAGCATCACGTCGATCAACGGCGTGGTGTTCATTTCCACCATCACTTCATCTTCGCCACTCGCGGAACCAACACTCATACCCATGACTTAATTCTCCGCTTTCTCTCTGAACGATCGAGCTGCGTACTCCGCCGGCTTAATTAGCCGGCGGGAGCGCGCGCAGTTCGGGATCTGTGATGAAACCCACCTTCATGATGCCGCCGCGCTGGACGGTGGCGATCACCCGGCCGACATACTCGTAGCGAGCATCCAGGTCGGCGCGGATGTGGACTTCGGGTTGCGGCACAATCACGGCTGTCGTCGAGACGCGAGCGGCCAGACCATCAAGGCGTACCAGCTGTTGGTTCCAGTACGTTTTGCCGTCTTTGGCGATTTCGATGACGATGTTTTCCGGTTTCGTTTCGGTCACTTCGTTCGAAATCGTCGGCAGCTTGAGCTCGATCGTCTTGGTGACGACCGGGATCGTGATGAGGAAGATGATCAGCAGGACCAACATGACGTCGACGAGCGGCGTCGTATTGATGCTCGAGTTGACCTGATCTTCCTCACCCGAGGAGCCAACACTCATACCCATGGCAATTGCCTCCTTCTACCGACCGTTACTTAGGCGCGCTTGGCGCCGCCGGCGAGCAACACGGCATGGACGTCGGCGCTGAAGTTACGCACGCGTTCCAGAGCAACCTTGTTGCGACGGACGATGAGGTTGTAGCCCAGCACCGCCGGGACCGCGACCGCCAGACCGATGGCGGTCATGATGAGCGCTTCACCCAGAGGACCGGCGACGCGGTCGATCGAGACCTGACCGGCGACACCGATGGCGATCAGGGCGTTCAGAATGCCCCACACCGTGCCGAAGAGACCAACGAACGGCGAGACCGAGCCGACCGAGGCGAGGAACGAAACGCCAGCCTGCATACGGTGGCTGATGGCGTCGGTGGCGCGCTGCAGCGACATGGAGACCCACTCGTTCAGGTCGATCTGGTCGGTGAGCTTGCCGTCGTGGTGTTCGGCGGCCTTGAGGCCGTCGCTGACGATGGCGCGGAAGGCGCTGTTGGGCTCAAGCTTGGCAATGCCGTCTTTCAGGCTGCCGGCAGCCCAGAAGCTGGTCTGAGCGGTGCCCGCCTGCTTCAGCAGGATGGTCTGATCGATCAAACGCATGATCATGATGTACCAGCTGCCGGCCGACATCACGACGAGGATGATGAGCACGGCCTTGTTGACCATGTCGCCGGTTTCCCACATGTGCTCGATGCCGTAGGGGTTGTCGACGGTGGTTCCGGCAGCAGAACCGGTCGGCGCGCCGCCGGCGGCCGGAGCAGTGGCGTCAGCCGCCGGAGCGGCGGTCGCGTCGGCGGCCGGAGCGGCGGCGTCAGCCGCCGGAGCGGCCGCGTCTTGCGCGAAGGCAACCGGCGAGCTCGCCATAATCGCCACGAGGGCGATGGCCGAGAGCCAGGCCGTCAACTTGGAACCAAAAGTGTGTTGGGTATTCATGGTGTGATCCTCACTACGCTCTAAACTTGATATTTGACCCCGCAGCCGGACACCCGGCTGCCCAAGGCCGCTCATTTATCGATCTTGAAGCGAACTGCGAACTTGAATTGCATGCCAGCGGCCTTGCCGTTGACTGTTCCGGCAATGAACCTCCACAGGCGCGGACGCATCGCTTCCTTGACTGCGGCTTCGTCGAGACGCTCAAAACCACTCGAGGTGTCGAGCGTGGCGGCCGTGACACGGCCATCCTCATCCACCGTCAGCAACAAGACCACCACACCTTCCTCACCGAGACGGCGAGACATGGTCGGGTATTCGGGCTGCGAGATCGGGTTACGCGGATTGACTTTCGGCGGAATAATAACGTCGGCCTTCGGCGGCGGCGGTGCAGCCTTGGGCGGAGCGTTGGTCGCCGTAATGGTGGAGCTGGGCGCCTCTTGCGAGATCGCCACGTCAGGCATATCGACGAATACCGGCGGCGGCGCCTGGAACTTCGGCGGCGGCGGCGGCGGCTCCTCGATTTCTTCCTTGGCCTCATCGATCAAGGTTGCCTCGACCGGGCCCATCACCTTGTTGACGAGCGTCTTTGCGAGACCGGACTGCAACGCCCAGAAAAGCAGGACGTGGAGCGCGATGACGAAAGCCAAACCGCCCAGGCGCCGGTAGTTGGTCGCAGGAGGAGCAGAGCCTCTGTAATATTCCATGCGGTCACTCGAAACTGAAGTTGGCGTTGTTGCGTGTAGTAGTCGTTTGCTCGGTGGTCAGGTCGGATCTTGCTGAGGGCGTCTAGCAGGGCAATGCCACGTTTGGCAATACGTTCCCTCACTCAGGCCGATCATGGATATCGGTCCCGTCGCACCCCGTAAAACTCCCCTTTAACCACCCATTTAGCGAGGCGTAACCAACGGCATGGGCAGCCTTAAGTCAAGTCTGAATGTCTATGAGGCGGTGAGATTTGCTGCGATATTTTTCCAGATCATGACATTTCCCGCGTCTGAGGGGGGCTGAGCGAAAGCATATTGCCATGCAATAACGGGGGCTTGAATTGATTCGTCTGAAATATCCAAGCCTTACTTCATAGGCGTGGAGGGTGTCGGTGCGGTGCCCCAGCGCGTAACGGCACGTATCTGTCACAGCCCGTTACACGACTGCAATGGTTAGGCGCACCCGGAATGAGCGTCTGCGGCGTGTGCTCTGCGGGCCTTTTTTTCAGCGGCACGAAATTATCCGACTCCGCAGCGCTGACGGTTGTCCCGCTGGAGGCAGTGTCCCACATACGGATTGGAACCGTTCAAAGCTAATCGCGGATGCCCGTGGGAGCCGCGGTTCTCTTCACGAACTATCAACTCCCCCACCCGTACAGTGCGGCCAACGAACAAGAGCCGCGACGCTTCAAGCGCGGCCGTTTGAGAGAGACCGACAACAGTGGTGCAGCCCGTAGCCGTCATGATCGATTCGCCCGTAACCCCTTCGCTTTCCAGCCGCTATGCCCCCGCTGCCCTGCGCGTGCTTCTGTTTGAAGACAACGCGATGGACGCGGCGCTGATCAAACGCTTTTTGCGTACCGTCGGCGTGCCGGCCGGACAGATTCATCTCGCCGACACGATTCCGTCGGCCTTGCAGATTCTCACGCGCGAACGCGTCGACCTTTGCCTGACGGATTTTCACCTGCGCCCGCACACCGGTTTCGATCTGATGGATGAAGCCCGGCGCTCCGACGTCGATGTGCCGTTCATCGTCGTCACCGCGCTTGATGACCGCAGCATCGACGACGGCGCGCTGGCACACGGCGCTTATGATTTTCTCATCAAGGGTGAAATGACCGTCGAAAGTCTTGAGCGCTCGATCCGCTACACGCTCGCCCGCCATGCGCGCGAAAGCGAGCTGGCGCGCGCGGCTTACGTCGACGCGCTCACCGGACTGCCGAACCGCGCGGCCTTCGTCGAACGCCTGGCGCAAGCCGTCAGCGACAACGTCGCGCGCGGCGGCATGGTGGGGGCTGCGATCTTCAACATGAACGGCACCAAGTTCATCAACGAGGCTTTTGGTCAAAACGTCGGCGACGACGTCCTGCGCTGCGTCAGCAGGCGCATCGTCGCCGTCAAGGATGTCATTCCCGGCGAGCAGGGATTAGCTGCCCCGCGCTGCACGGTCGCGCGCCTGGGCGGCGATGAGTTCGCCGTGGTCATGACGGATTTTCTTCTCGCGAGCCAAGCCCTCGCGGCGGCGCGCCAGATCGCCGAAGGCATCACAGGCGCTGTTGATACCCGCGACGGCAAGCACGTCGTCACGGTGGCCGGCGGTGTCGTCGCGCAGAAGGCTTCGGTATCGTCATCGGCGCAAGACGTCGCTGAGCGGCTTTTGCAGCAGGCCGGGCAAGCGATGTTGACGGCCAAGCAGACAGCCCGCCTCAACGGCCGTTCGCACGTCGCCATGACGCATATGCACTGATGGTTTTCGGCGTCCTGCGCGCCGTATAATCTGCCGGCATGTCAAAGACGTTGTGGGATCCAGCACTCTATCTTGAGTTCGCCGACTATCGTGCGCGGCCGGCGGAAGATTTGATGGCGCGCCTCGATCTCGCGGTCCCGGGTGCGGTCATCGACCTAGGGTGCGGTCCCGGCAATCTGACCAAAAAACTCAAGCGGCGCTGGCCGGACCGGGCGGTGACCGGGTTCGATTCATCGCCGGAAATGCTGGCAAAGGCGCGCGCCTCTGCGGGCGACATCACATGGACGCAGGGCGACATTTCCGCATGGCTTCCGGCGGAGCGTTTCGCGCTGGTGTTTGCCAACGCTGCCCTGCATTGGGTGCCAGACCACGTGGGTGTTTTTCCGCGGTTGATGCATGCGCTCGGCCCCGGCGGCCTGCTGGCGGCGCAGATGCCCATGACGGGCGAAGCGCTTTATCACGAATGCGTTCGCCGCGTGCTGGCGCTGCCGCGCTGGCGCACGCGGCTGGACGGTGTGCGCAGCCATGATCATCCACTGAAGGCTGCAGCCTATTACGATCTGATCGCACCGCTGGCCGCGGAGGTCGACATTTGGGAGGCGAATTACCATCACGTGCTGGCCGATAAATTCGCCGTGACCGCTTGGGTCGCAGGCGCCGCACTTGTGCCGTACCTCACGGTCCTGAACGATGCCGAAAAGCAGGACTTCCTCGCCGACTATACCGACATCGCGGGCACGGCTTATCCACCACGCCCGGACGGGCGCGTACTTTTTCAGATGCGTAGAATTTTTATGGTGGCGAAACGCAGCTAAGCGGCGTGACGCAGACGGGTCACCACGTCGAGCGCTTCGCTCAACGACAGTTCAGGGCGCACCGACATCACCACGCTGGCGGCGGCGCGGTTCTGCGCCATGTAGTCGCGGCCCTGAGCGCGGGCAGCAGCGACGCTGCGGCTCACAATGCCTTCGAGATCGTTGAGGCCCGTGGGCGAGACAACGCTGCTCTGGGGGATGAAACCCATGCCGACATTGACCGAAGCCGCGATGTTGCCCATGACCAGTCCCTTATTGGCGCTACTACCGATTGTAGCCTGCGTGTCATAAAACACAAATGGTAGAATTGGGACGGCGGAACTCCACCATTCCCTGAGATGCAACGACGCGATCGCTCCGGTGGTTCCCGCGGGACTCGCTTACGGAATTCCCGCCGAAGCTAGGGGGTCATGGCAGCGGCAGGCCGTCCTTGCCGCGGGGCGCCATGTTTTTCGCGCGCTCGTCGCAGGCGCGCACCGTCGCGCGCTTTTGCTCGGGTGTCATCGCGCGCCATGATCCGATTTCCTGCAGCGTGCGCAAACATCCGATGCAAATGCCGAGAGCCTTGTCGACCACGCACACGCTGACGCAGGGCGAGGTCACCGGATCTTCTTCAGCAGCGCCGCCCGGAACAAAGGTCGGAGAGAAATTAGGCATGTCGGTGAAGTAAGCCGAGATGGCGAGGCTGACAAGTCCTGCTATGGTGCGGAGCTATGACAGAAACGCTGACCCAGCTCGGCAATTCCTCGGCCCTGCCCGCATCACCGGACAGTGCCGTGCTGGAAACCGTGCCCAATCCGCATCAGGACACCGATTACCTGATCAGGTTCACCGCGCCGGAATTCACGTCCCTGTGCCCGGTCACGGGACAGCCGGATTTCGCGCATATCGTCATCGACTACGCGCCGGATGAGACGATCGTCGAATCAAAATCGCTGAAACTTTTTCTGTCGTCCTTCCGCAACCACGGCGCTTTCCATGAAGACTGCACGCTGACGATCGCCAAGCGCATCGTCGAAGCGGCCGCACCGAAATGGATGCGGATCGGCGGCTATTGGTATCCGCGCGGCGGGATCCCCATCGACGTTTTCTGGCAGACGGGAAATTTGCCGGCGGGGCTGTGGGTTCCCGATCAGGGTGTGGCGCCGTATCGCGGGCGCGGCTAGAGCGCGCTCGATAAAAAAGGGCACGGCCATCTCGCGACGTCCGTGCCCTTCTATCTCCACTTCGACCCCCGCAGCGGCGAACGCGCTGGGCCCGAAGTCCCCCCCCCCTTAAAATCGTCTGCGATCGGGGGGACCGCGACGGCCGGAGAATACGCGCGCAATGGCGTGCGGCAAGGAATCTCATTTCACGTCCGCCAAATATTCCGGTTGACGTGCAAGAATGTCACAGCGCCTTGCCTCACAAGTTGAGGCGGCGCAGCGGTGCTACTTTTTCTTGCCCTGAAAATTCAGCGAAGCCGAATTGATGCAGTAGCGCTGACCGGTGGGGCGTGGACCATCGGGGAACAGGTGCCCAAGATGGCCGCCGCAGTTGGCACAGGTGACTTCGGTGCGCACCATGCCGTGGCTGCGGTCGGAATGCTCATCGACAGCGGCGGGACCCAAGGGCTGGAAGAAACTCGGCCATCCTGAGCCCGAATTGTACTTGGTCGCGGACTCAAAAAGCGGTGTGCCGCAGCCAGCACAGGTGAACACGCCCTCGTCTTTGAAATTATTGTATTCCCCGGTGAAGGCGCGCTCGGTGCCTTTTTGCCGAAGGATCTGGAACTGCTCGGGCGAGAGTTCCTTGCGCCACTGCTCTTCGGTTTTTTCGATCTTGGCCATGATTGCCTCGAGGCTATTTCTGCAAGACGCTATTTTTGTAAGACGTCGGCGACTTCGCGCATCTGGATGCGCGCGCGCAACAAGGGAAAGCCGATCGCCCGTAAGTGTGAGGGCATGGTCATGCTGTCGGGATCGCCGTTGACGACGATCAAAGGGTTCATGCCGGCGCCGGTACGCAAGCTGGTCAGCATGTTCGCCCAGATTTCCGTGGCCTGCTTTTCCTTCAGCACCACCGCGAAGTCTTCGCCGAGTGCTGCCAGAACCAGATAGTAGCCGTAGAGTTTGCCCTTGGCGTTGTAGAAGACGTCGTCGGCCTGGAAATCGAAATAGCCGCCGCCGGCTTGTGCGCGCGCATCGAGCTCGGCGCTGGCCGAGCCCAAGTCGGCGGCAGCGCGATCGAGGAACGCGATCAGATTGTCGGCGCGTTTGTCGTAGGTCGACTTTCCGGCGGCGACGTCGCGGTTGTACTGGTCGAGGTATTCGACGGCGTCCTCGTACTGCGATTCCGCCTTGGCCATGGGGATGATGTTGCCTTGCCCCCAATACCAGGTCCGTCCGTCGTACTTCAGCAGTCCGACGGCCTTGTCGAGGTTGGGATCGATGGCGGAGGAGCCGCGCAGGCGGCCGAGGTAGTCGCCGGCCTCGAGCACAAAGCGCGACACCGCCGAGAGGGTTCCCAACTGGAAGTTCGGCGCATTGTCCAAGGCGGCGGCGGGATGCCAGAACGGGGCGTTCGGCAACCAACGGTCGGCGTCGCGCGCCACGAGCGTTGTCGCCACGGCGATGGCCTTACTGCCGCCCGGGATGTCGTATTCGCGCGCGGGTGCGAGATTGAGATCATCCTCGACATGGTTATTGAGGATCATGCCAACGGGATAATAGACCACCACCAGCACGAAGATCACCGCCGCCACCCACGGCCCGATCCCGTTGTCCAACATCGAATCGCCATCATGGGCAAGGGTGAAACGTGCCCGTGCGCTCTCCCAAGCAGTTGAGAGACGCTCGCGCATATTGCCGATGAAGTCGGACATTAGATCAATGACTTTGCGGTAGAGAGTGAACCCGGCGACACCATGATTATATCACGCCGCCTGGTCAATGGCGCCGCCAGGGGCGATTCGTCCGGTGGTTGAACGCAACCTGACGGAAGGGTGGTGCCTGTGCTAGGCAAGCCCTCATGTTCGGTCTCGCCCTCAGCCTGCCAGCCCTCGCCTTCAGTCTGGCTTGCGCTATTGCCTATTCGGTCTCGGATTCTTTCCGCAAGGATGCCGCGCAGCGGATCGAGGCCATCCAGGTGCTGTTCTATGCCTTCTTGCTGGAAACGCCGGTCCTGGCCTTGTGGATGATCCTGTCGGGCGACCAGCGTCTGGAGACGGGCTACATCGTCCCGGGCCTGATCGATGTCGTCATTGGTTTTAGCGTCAACTTGCTTTTCATCGTCTCGATCCGCCGGTCGCCCCTGAGCCTGATGATTCCCCTGCTGGCACTGGTGCCGGTGTTGACGGCTTTGGTCAGCGGTGCACTGCTCGGTGAATGGCCGAGCCTGGCGCAGTCGGCGGGGATCATCTTTGTGACGATCGGACTCTTCGGCCTCTTTGTGCCGGTAGAAGGCGCGCGCCACCCCCTTGCCGTATGGCGCAATCTGGCGCGTGAACCGGGCGTGCTGCCGATGCTGGGAGTCGTGGTGCTGTGGTCGATCCAGCCGTCGGTGGACAAAATCTGCCTGAGCCACGCCTCGGTCGGCGCGCATGGATTAGCGCAACTTGTCGCCCTGACGGCCGGCGCTGGGGCCTGGCTGGTCGCGCGCGGAGGCCCGCGCGCTTTGGTGTTGCCGCCGGGGGCCGCGAAACCGCTCATTGGCGTGGCGTTGACGGCCGGCATCGGCTACGGGCTGCAGCTTGTCGCCTACCAAATGACGCTCGTTGCGTTGGTGGAACTCATCAAGCGCACCGTAGGTCTCGTCGGAGCCTTGATCTTGGGGCGCGCTTATTTCCGCGAACCGATCACACCGCCTAAAGTCTTTGGCATGTTGGTGATGGGGTTGGGACTGCCGTTGGTTTTGCTGGGCTAAAGCAGGCCCAGTTTCGCGAGCTCGACGCGCCCGCGCGCGGAAGGCGCGCAAACCAAAAACTACAACAACCCCAATTTCGCCAACTCTAAACGCATGGCTTTGGGCATGTTCGGATCGACAAAAATCTTGCCGTGTTTGGCGACATCCGGTGGGGCTGCGTCAGGTTTGAGATAGCGCCAGCCCTGGAACGCGCGCTGGGCGCGCGGCTGCACCAGCACCTGCACGGGTGCCAGTTCGATGACGCACATCGGCTTGCCGTCTTCGGTGTCCTCGCTGAAGCCGATGATGGGCTGGCGTACGAGGATCATGCCCTTGATCACCCAGTAGAGCGATCCGCCGTCAAGGAGCTCGGTCGCGCGCTTGGGCGTCATGCGCGTCCAATGGCGGTAGTGCCCGGCCTTTTTATGGCGCCATTGCCTTTGCCGCTTATCGAGGTGTTCAAGGTCCTCGATGCCGACGGCAAGCTTGATGAGGTTGAGCGGCATCGGATTTAGATCTGTAGCATGTCGCGTTTTTGGCGGGTCTCGATGTTCTTGACCGCCGCTTCAACAACGTTTTGCAGCTCCACTAAATCAACCCGGTAGTCTGCAAGCTCGTCTGCGCCGACGACATTGAGACGTTGCATATCCTCACGCGGAATCGCCTCGCATTCGACGCGCTGATAGGGTTGCTGCAATATACACGCGGCACCGGAACCGCCCCAAATGCT
>CANKHC010000023.1 GCA_947481595.1 Fidelibacterota bacterium | reverse complement strand
TGCCGGCAAGACCGAGGCCCGCGACGCGCGGCGCGCGCGCGCTGTAGGTCACGGCATAAATGGAGCCGGGTTTGAAGCCGCCGTCGAGGGTGATGACCGAAGGGTCATAGACGGCGCGGCCGTCTTTTTCATAGCCCCAGCGCCAGCGCTCGCGCGCGACAGGTGTGCGAGGACCGAAAGCGCTGTCGCGGACCGTCAAAACGTCGCTGCCGTCGTTGGGACTCACCGGCTCATAGCCGATGGCACCGGGACTGTACTGCCGCGCGGTGGCGGCGGGTGCGGTCACCGAGATTTCGCCGTTCACCCGGCCGAAAATCTGTTTGCCGGCGTCTGAGGCCACCGGCACATCGGCCCGCAGGTCGTTGCCGCCGGGCGCTACATCCCAGCTCCAGCCGGTGGCGAGCAAGGTATAGCCCTGCTCCATCAAGAATCCGTTGCCGGCGTCGGCGTCGCTGGCCGGCAAGTTGGCGGCAGCGGCGTCGTTGAAGATGTTCAGGAGCGAGAGCCCGCCGCGATTAGGCGCTTCATAAAGCAAACGTCCGTTGGAGCGCGTGGGGTCGAGCGGTTTCAGGAGGATGAAGTCGGCCGCGAAAATCACCCGCCCCGCCGCATCGCGCGGCGCCAAGCGGATGTCGGTGATGGTTTGGTTCTCAACCGCCCCCGGCTCGACGGCGAAGGTCAGCCGCCCGCGCAAGCGTTCGTAAGGACCGACGTTGCCAAAAGCCTTGCCATCAGCCAGCAAGACGCGGTCGTAAATCTCGATGCGTTCGACGTCGGCGCGCGCCGGTGCCGCTGCACAGGCCAGAACCAAAGCCATCGCGGCCTGCCCGGCAAATCTCAACTTTCTACACTTCACGTCGATTCCCAAACCGCGGATCCCCAACATCGCGCTGCCCTTTCGCAGTATGCCGAATCTTTGGCTATAGTCACACCTTGGAATGACGGAGTTGGTGACGACGATGCCAGATCTGAAAATCTTCGACCTCAGCGGCCAGACTGTTCTCATCACCGGTTCGAGCCGCGGTATCGGCAAAGCGATTGCCCTGGCCATGGCGGCGGCCGGCGCGAAAGTCGTCGTCACCAGCCGCAAGATCGACGCTTGCGAAGCCGTGGCCGGCGAAATCAACGCTTCGGGCGGCACCGCGGTTGCCGTCGCCTGCAATGTTTCCGACAAAGCACAGATCGATGCCCTCATCAACGCCGCCGAGAACAAGTTGGGCGCAGTCTCAACCCTTGTGTGCAATGCCGCCGTCAATCCGGCTTACGGCCCCATGGCCGACCTCGACGACCGGGCTTTCGACAAGGTCATGGGCGCCAACGTCGCAGCGAACATCCACCTCATCAACCGCCTCGCCCCCGGCATGGCCGCGGCCGGGGGTGGCGCCGTGGTCCTGATCTCCAGCCTGGCGGGACTGATGGGATCGAAGAATATCGGGGCCTATGCCATCTCCAAGGCCGCCGACATTCAACTCGCGCGCAACTATGCGGTTGAATTGGGCCCCCAGAATATCCGCGTGAACGCGATCTGCCCCGGCCTGATCAAGACCGAGTTCTCATCCAAACTCTGGGAAGGTGCCAAAGGGCGGGATTTCATCGCGCGTACGCCCTTAGGCAGGCTCGGCGAAGCCGAAGATATCGCCGGAGCTGCTGTGTTCCTTGCCTCAAATGCCGCGCGCTACATCACCGGGCAGACACTGGTGATCGACGGCGGCGTGATGATCGCCGATCCCTTCTAATAGGAAGATGGCTGAAAGAAAAACGGCGCCGTCCTAAGCAGGGCGGCGCCGTCGAACTTTGCCGGTGACGTGGTCTATTGCACGATCACCAGGACATCTTCATTGCCGCGCTTGATGAACAGCGCGGTCTGGCGTTCCGAGGCCTTCATCGCCGCGGAGAATTCATCGACGCTGGTCACTTCCTTGCGGTTGACAGACACGATGACGTCGCCCGCGCGCAGATTGGATTGCGCCGCCGGGCTGCCGCGCTCGACGTTGGTGACGCGCACGCCCTTGCTGCCCGGTTCTGGGTTGCTGAAGGTCGCGCCAGCGAGCGCCGGGCGTTCTTCAGCCTTGGCCTCGACCGTCTGCTGCGGCGGCTTGCCGATGGTCAGTTTGAAATCTTTTCTGCTTCCGTCGCGCACGACCTTGAGGTTCACGCTGGTTCCCAGGGTCATCATGCCGATCTGGTTGCGCAGATCGGAAGAGTCCTTGAGCGGTTTTCCATTCAACTCGACGGCAACGTCACCGGCCTTGAGACCGGAGTTGTCGGCCGCCGAACCCTTGATCACGCCGGCAATCAGGGCGCCTTCCATGGCGGGGATGCCGAGGTTCTTGGCCAACTCCGGCGTCAGGTTTTGGATGTTGACGCCGATCACGCCGCGGCGCACTTCGCCGTAGGCGATCAGCTGGTTCATCACCGCCTTCACCATGGTGGTGGGCACGGCGAACCCGACGCCGACGTTGCCGCCGGCGGGACCGATGATCGCGGTGTTGATGCCGATCAGTTCGCCCTTGAGGTTGACCAAGGCACCGCCCGAGTTACCCGGGTTGATCGAGGCGTCGGTCTGAATGAAGTCCTCATACCCTTCGATGGAGCCGCCCATGGAGCGGCCCAAAGCGGAGACGATGCCGGAAGTCACGGTCTGGCTGAGGCCAAAGGGATTGCCGATGGCGAGCACGTAGTCGCCGACGCGCATGGTTGTGGTGTCGCCCATGGTCAGCGCCACGAGGTTCTGGGCCTCGACCTGCAACAGCGCGATATCGGTGTCCTTGTCGCCGCCGATCACTTTGGCGGTGAGCTGACGCTTGTCCTTGAGGGTGACCTGGATCTCCGTCGCTTCGTCGATGACGTGGTGATTGGTCAGGATATAGCCCTTCTTGGCGTCGATAATGACGCCGGAGCCCACCGAGGAGCGCTCCTGCGGCGGCATGTTCTCGGGCAGGTCGAAGAAGCGGCGGAACTTCGGATCCTTGAACATCGGGTTGTCCGCCATATCGAGCTTGGTCTTGACGGCAATGCTGACGACGCCTGGCGCCACACGCTCGACCAGAGGGGCGAGGGTGGGGATGCCGTTGCTCATCGGTACCGTGATATCCGCAGCGTGGCCCGGAAGCGTGGCCGCATACGTGCCGAGAATGAGCGCAACCGCTGCCCCCGCAGCCGGCAGCAGTCGAGAAATCCGTCGAGTCATATGTCAGTGCCTTTCGCGGCAAATGAGTATCGGATTGCTGGGTTGCCCAGCACGTCCCCTGAATGCGGTAATGGTAGTCGTGTGAAGGCAGCGTGGAAACCCAATAACAGCTATTTAATGTCGCCGAGGCCCGCGAAAATACCAGTATTTTCAACAGACTGATGGGGCATGGTGGAACGTCGGGCGCAGAGCGCCGCTGGCACGCACGTTACCCGGTTTCGCTTGACGAAGGACACGCAGGAATCGACCGTGGTGTCTCTTCCCATCTCGCGAGGAACCGCCATGGACAAGCCCACTGGTTTAAGCCGCGCTGCCTTCCTCAAGACCACGGCAGGCGCCGCGCTGACTTTTGCGGCAGTGCCCTGGATGACGCCAGCTTTCGCCGCCGCCGGACCGCTGAACGAAAGGCCGGTTCATAAAAACCCTAGCCTGAAGCTCCCCGTTATCGGACTGGGCACACGGTCGATGAGCAAGGGCGACGCCAAGGCGGTCGCCGGCCAGGCCGAGGTGATCACAACATTGCTCGATGGAGGCGGCAAACTGATCGATACCGCCGCCAACTACACCGGCGGGGATTCCGAAGAAGTCATTGGCCAGGCGTTGGCGGCGAAAAACCGGCGCAAAGACGCGTTCCTCGTCACGAAGTTCGGCGAGCGCGGCAAGGACGCCGGTGTGCGTTCGATGAAGAACTCCTTCAAGTCGCTGCAGACCGATGTGATCGACGTCATGTTCGTGCACAACATGATCGATATCCCGACGCAGCTGCCCAACATCAAAGAATTCAAGGCCAAGGGAAAAATCAGATTTGCCGGTATCAGCGACACCGGGAGAAACCAAGACGAGCTGATCAAATACCTGGGCGACCTCGACTTCGTCGAATTCGCTTATGCCGCCGATTCACGCGAGGCCGAGGCCCGCCTGCTGCCGGCGTGCCTGGACAAGGGCGTGTCGGTGCTGGTGGCGTTACCGCTGGGACGCGGCCGTGCGCTGGATGCCGTCAAAGGCCAGCAGGTGCCGGAGTGGGCCAAACAGGAATTGGGCGTGGAAACCTTCGCCCAGCTACTCCTGAAGTTCGTCGTCGGGCATCCGGCGGTGACCGTCGCAATCCCCTCCACCCTCAACCCCAAGCACATGGCCGAGAATTTAGCGGCGGCGCGCGGGTCGTTGCCCGACGAGAAGCAACGCGCCAAAATCGCGCAAATCTGGGCATAACCGGACCAAGACGGTTATTTCCTGCTGCCGGCCGGGGGGGCCGGGAGAAAAATCTACTAATATATAAACTCTATCGAAATAGTGGGGAATAGGGGGCAGACATTTTGGGCGCGGCTAGGGATCATGGTCGCATCGAAATCTTAGGAGAGTGACATGCGTGCACTTGCTTCCCTTCATCAGCGCCGCCCCCAGACCGCCGCCGAGGCGCTCGTTTTTGGCGCACTGGTCTTTGTACTGCTGGTCCTCTTTGGTCTTGGCCGCCCCGCCCACGCCGCCGATCAGACCATCCTCAATGTTTCCTACGATCCGACGCGCGAGCTGTATCAGGAGTTCAACGCGGCCTTTGCCAAGTACTGGAAAGGCAAGACCGGCGACAACGTCACCATCCAGCAATCGCACGGCGGTTCGGGTAAACAGTCACGTTCCGTGATCGATGGTCTGAAGGCCGATGTCGTCACGCTTGCCCTCGCATATGACATCGACGCCATTGCCGAGCGCGCTAAATCCCTCCCGGTCGACTGGCAGACGCGCTTGCCGCAGAACAGCGCGCCTTATACCTCGACGATCGTGTTCGTCGTCAAAAAGGGCAATCCGAAGGCCATCAAAGATTGGGCCGATCTCGTGAAGCCTGGCGTCGCGGTGATTACCCCCAATCCCAAGACCTCGGGCGGTGCGCGCTGGAACTATCTTGCCGCCTGGGGCTACGCCTTGCAGGCCAACGGCAACGACGAGAAGAAGGCGCAAGAATTCGTCTCCAAGCTTTTCAAGAACGCGCCAGTGCTTGATTCCGGCGCGCGTGCTTCGACGCTCACCTTCACCCAGCGCGGGTTGGGCGATGTGCTCATCGCCTGGGAGAACGAGGCCTATCTCGCGCTCAAGGAATTCGGTGCCGATAAATTCGAGGTGATCGTTCCCTCCGTCAGCATCCTGGCCGAACCGCCCGTCGCGGTGGTCGACAAGATCGCCGACGCGCGCGGCACCAAGACGATCGCGCAGGAATACCTCAATTACCTCTACTCGCCCGAAGGCCAGCGCATCATCGCCAAGAACTACTACCGTCCGCGCTCGGCTGAAGCAGCCTCCGCTGCGCCCGTGAAACTTGCCGACATCAAGCTGTTCTCGATCGACCTGTTCGGCGGCTGGAAAAAAGCCCAAGCCACGCACTTCGACGACGGCGGAATCTTCGACAAGATCTACGTTCCCTAACAGAAGCAGACGAGGCGCGGCCTAGTGCCGCGCCCTCGTGCGCCTATTACCCTAATAATAGATCGACAATAGGTTTTATCATGTTGGCCTTTTCCTCCGCTCTCGCGGCCCGCCGTCCTCTGCGCCGCGCCCTTTCGACCTCCGCTGCCGCTTTGGCATTGCTCGGCGCGATGCCGGCATTTGCCGCGGAAGAGGTGCAACTCGCAGCGGCCGCAGCAGCACCCGCGCCTGCGCGCGTCGAGGAAATCGTGGTTACCGCCCGCCGGCGTGAAGAAGAAGCTCAGGCGGTGCCGATCCCGATGACCGTGCTCAATGCCGATGCCGTCGCCGATGCAGGCGCCTTCAACGTCAACCGGTTGAAGGAGATGATTCCCTCGGTGCAGTTCTATTCCTCGAACCCGCGCAACTCGGCGCTCAACATCCGCGGTATCGGTGCGCCCTTCGGTCTTACCAATGACGGCCTCGAACAAGGCGTGGGCCTCTACATAGATGGCGTCTATAACGCCCGTCCCGCCGCGGCGTCGCTTGATTTCATCGACGTGCAGCAGATCGAGGTGCTGCGCGGGCCGCAAGGCACGCTCTACGGCAAGAACACGACCGCCGGCGCGGTCAACGTCACCACCAAGCGGCCCCTGTTCACGCCGGAAACCGACGTCGAGCTGACCTATGGCAACTACGGATTCGCGCAGGCCAAAGCCTCGGTGACCGGACCGCTGTCGGAAAAGGTGGCGGCGCGCCTGTCGTTCTCCGGCACACAGCGCGACGGCTTCGTCTACAACGTTCGCACGCAGGACGACGTCAACGACCTCAACAACCTCGGTGCGCGCGGGCAGGTGCTCTTCAAGGCCAATGACACACTGCAAATCACCGCCGCCGGCGATTTTACGCGCCAGCGCGCCGAAGGTTACGCGCAGCTGCCGACGCGCATAGCCCCGACTCTGCGTCCGGCCAACCGTCAATTCAACACCATCATCTCCGATCTCGGCTATTCACTGCCCAGCACAAACGCCTTCAATCGCATCACCGACACCGATACGCCGTGGCGCGCCAATCAGGATTTGGGCGGCGCATCGCTGAGCGTCAACTGGGACGTCGGCATTGGTACTTTCACGTCGATCACGGCCTGGCGTTTCTGGAAGTGGGATCCATCTAACGACCGTGACTTCCTGGCGCTGCCGGTGACCACGGTTTCCGCAGGCACGTCGAAACAGCGGCAATTTTCTCAGGAGGTCAGATACGCCGGAGAGATTTCGCCGGCGCTGAACTTTGTGGTGGGCGGCTTCCTCTTCCGCCAGAACATCGATTCCGACCCGGTGCAGACCCAAGAGCAGGGCGCGGCAGCCGCACGTTTCCTCCTTGCCCCGAGCGCTAACGCCAATACCCCTGGCCTGCTCACTGGATATGGCCAACGCACCACCGTCGCTTCCAAATTCGATACCGCCGCTGCTTTCGGCCAGGTCGAATGGAAAATCACCGACAAGCTCGCGGTGCTGCCGGGTCTGCGCATCAACTATGACCGCAAGAGCGTGAATTACGATAATCAGATTTACGGCGGCCTGCAGACGACCAACGCCGCGCTGATTGCGCTGCAGCGCTCGATCCTGGCACCGCAGACCTACAGCGCCGACATCGCCGACACCAATCTGTCCTATCAGGGCACGGTTGCTTACGCGGTGAGTGATGACATCAACACCTACGCGACCTATGCCAAGAGCTATAAGTCGGTAGGCTTGAACACCGCCGGCGTGCCTGCCGACGCTGCCGGAAACCCGGCTCTGAGCGCCGCCTCGGTGCGCCCGGAAAGCGTCAATCACTTCGAGGTCGGCATCAAGACCTCGCCGATCGTCGGCGTCACCGCGAACCTGGCGATCTTTCAGACCGATGTGAAAGACTTCCAAGCCCAGGTGCAAAATGCCGCTGTCGGCGTGCTGCGCGGCTATCTCGCCAATGCCAGCAAGGTCCGGGTGCGGGGCGTCGAGTTCGACGGCACCGCGCAGCTCGGAGAACATTTCAGCTTGAACGGCGCTGTCGCCTACACCGAAGGCGAGTACGTGTCCTTTGCCGACGCGCCGCCGCCCATTGAGCTGACCGGCGGGCCAAGTGTGGTGGACATTTCCGGTTCGCGCCTGCCCGGTATCTCTAAATGGTCGGCGTCGCTGACCGGTGAATACACGACAGCAGCCGATATCTTCGGCCGCGAGGGGGACATTTTTGCCGCACTCGACTTCAGTGTGCGTTCGTCGTTCTCATCGAGCCCGACGGCATCGCGCTACTTGAATGTTGCCGGCTATGGCCTGGCCAACGCGCGCGTGGGCTTTCGCGCCGACGACGGCTGGGACGCCTTCCTGTGGGTGCGCAACTTGACCGACCAGCGCTACTACGAACAGTTGGCGCCGGTGTCGGGTGGCACGGGCCTGATCGTCGGTCAGCCAGGCGACCCGCGCACCTTCGGCATTACCCTAAGGGCGCATTTCTAGAACGCGAGTTGCGCGCGCGCTGTGGTGATGTCGACTTTCTGGCCGATCTGCGCGAACGGCGTCGCCGGGGCGATGTGGTCGATGTCGAGGTGCTGGAAGTCGAGCAGAAAGCGCACCGCGGAAATGGGATACCAATTGACGCCCACGGTCAGGCCTTCTTGACGACCGCCGCGCACGGCGTCGGCACCCGCAGTAAGCCCGGCGAGGCCGGCTTTATAGTTCAAATCGAGCACGCTGAACCGGGCTGTCAGCTCCCAGGCGCCGATGCCTTCGCCCTTGAAATTGAAGGGGTGGGCGGCGCGCGGTGACCCGAACGTCGATGTCGCCGCCACGTAGGGCCGCGTTTCGCCGGTCATCACCCAACTGCCTTGCACATACCAGCCGTCGAACTGTGGATTTGAGAGCGTGCTCGCCCGCCGCGTGATGCCGTAACCATAGTAACCGCCCTGGATATAGAAATTGCGGTGATTGGCTGCTGTCTCCAGTCCGTAGACGAGGGCTCGGCTCGCGTTGATGGCGCCGGTCGAGATCAGACGCGTCCCATCGACGGTGTTTTCGGGGCTGTTCTGGAAGTTGATCGCCGAAGGCCCAGCAGGGCTGGCGGCGGTGTCGGCGATCTTGAAGATGTGCGACCCGTTCGCCGAGATCACGACGTTGGTGTCGCTATCCTTATACACACGCCCCGAAAGGCGCGCGACCAATGCCTGCTGTTGGTCGAAGGTCAGCGGATCGGCGTTTTTTGCGCCGCTCCAGGTCAAGGAAGCGTAGTAGTCGGTGCTCTGCGCAAAGATGTTGAGGAAATTCTTGCGGCCGTCGCCGCCGGCGAGGCTACGCGCAAGATCCGTCGACGCGGCGCGTTCGAGGAACAACAGATCGCCGGAGCCTGTCTGGTCTTCGATGCCCTGCGGGCTGACGAAGGAACCGGTACGGATGTGGAAAGGCGCAAAGCCATCGTACTGAATATAGGCGTCGGCGAGTTTCGCTACCTCGGTACCGCCGCTGCCCATATCGTAAAGGAAGCTGTAGAACCAATCGCCGAACAATTTGCCTTCGACGCCGATGCGCGCGCGGCGGAAGTTCGACCCACTGGCAAGATCGGTTCCGCTGGCGCTGCGGCCGCTCTGCATGAAATAGCTCATGTCATATTGCAGGAGCGTGCGGATCGACAACGTGGTGGCACCGTCGGCCGTGGAGAAGGTGGGCCGTCCGTTGGCGACGTTCAGGATCGCAGCACCTGCTCCGCCAGCGGCAGGCTGCGGTGCGACCGCAGCTTGCGCCGTTACGCGCGGTGGGGCGGCGGGAGCGGCTTGCGCGGGTTTTTCTGCGGCCTGCTCAGCGCGCAACGCCTTGATCTCTGCGCCCAGCGCTTCCAGTTTCTGTTCCAGCGCCTTGATGCGGTCGTCGCGCGGGTCCGCGAGGGCAACGCCGGGAGAGACCAGGAAAGTTGCTGCGCAGAGCACAGCGTGCAGTCGCCTGCGGTGGGTCACGACGGCTCTCCTTGAGACGCTGATGGGGACGTGACGGAAAAAAGAAATTTCGCGGCGCGCAGACTAAGCAATCCCGAAAGGTCCTGCTAGGGCTGGCCGTACTGGGGAGGAGGATTTCTGGCGGATTGGCTCCCCCGGCCGTATTGCTTTCGTCGGCGGTCTGTAATATCGATTTGCCTATCGTTTTAATAGACTATGGACGGGGAAGAATATTCTCTTGAGCGCCTTGTTCGGGGAATCCGCTTTCCTTTGAGGCCGTTACACGGAATGACGCCGCCGCCGCACGCGGACTGCAACCGTTCCACGTTTTAAGCACTTGCAACAATGACGTGGGATGCCCGGGGGGAGCCGGGTATAAACACCCGCTTGTGAGACGCCCCCGATTGGACGCGTAAGAGTAACCGACACATGACCACCAGTACGCCGCACTTCGGCACCGAAGAGACGCTGCCGCCCGCCGCCAGCGCGCGCTCCTTTTGGCGCAAGCCCAGCGTGCTGCCGGGGTTCGGCCTCACGATGGGCTTTACGCTCTTTTATCTCGGCATCCTGGTCCTGATCCCGCTCGCCGGTCTGGTGCTGAAGGCCTTCGAGCTGTCGTTGCCACAAATGTGGGAGGTTGCCACCGCACCCCGGGCACTGGCGGCCTACAAGCTCAGCTTCGGCGCGGCCCTGATTGCCGCAGTCATCAACCTCTTCTTCGGCGTGCTCGTCTCGTGGGTGCTGGTGCGCTACCAGTTCCCATTCAAGCGCGTGGTCGATGGCCTGGTGGATCTGCCCTTCGCCCTGCCGACGGCGGTGGCCGGTATCGCCCTGGCCACGCTCTATGCGCCCAACGGTTGGGTCGGCCGGTTTTTCGAGCCATTCGGGATCAAGATCGCTTACACGCCGCTGGGTGTGGTCATCGCGCTGGTCTTCATTGGCCTGCCCTTCGTCGTGCGCACGGTCCAGCCCGTGCTTCAGGATCTGAGCAAGGACGTTGAAGAGGCCGCCGCCAGCCTGGGGGCGAGCCGCTGGCAAACGTTCCGCCGCGTTATCGCGCCATCGATCATGCCGGCGGCGCTGACCGGATTCACCCTGGCCTTTGCGCGTGCGCTGGGCGAATACGGCTCGGTGATCTTCATCGCCGGCAACCTGCCGATGAAATCGGAGATCGCGCCCCTGCTGATCATCATCAAGCTCGAGCAGTATGACTATGCAGGAGCCGCCACCATCGGCACCACCATGCTGGTCGCTTCGTTCCTGTTACTGCTCCCCATCAACATCCTGCAGCGCTGGAGCCGCTTGCGCTCCGTGGAGGCTTGATGGTGGGGCCGGCGAAACTGCATCGTGCGATGTCGGGGCTTACGGAATCGTCAGCCATGCGGGCCGGGCTGATCGTGCTGGCGCTCGTCTTCATTCTGGCCTTCCTGGTGTTACCGCTGGTTGCGGTTTTCACGGAAGCCTTTGCCAAGGGGTTCGGAGCCTACGGCGAAGCCATCTCCGACCCGGTGGCGCTCGCTGCCGTGAAGCTGACGTTCATCGCCGCCGGCATTTCGGTGCCGCTCAACCTGATTTTTGGCGTTGCCGCATCCTGGGCGATCGCCAAGTTCGATTTCCGCGGCAAAAGCGTGCTGATCACGCTCATCGATCTGCCCTTTTCCGTCTCGCCGGTGATTGCCGGCCTGATCTACATGCTGCTGTTCGGCGCACAGGGCCTGTTGGGACCGTGGCTGCAATCCCTCGACGTCCAGATCATTTTTGCCGTGCCGGGCATTGTCTTGGCCACGGTCTTTGTGACCTTTCCGTTCGTCGCGCGGGAACTGATCCCGCTGATGCAGGAGCAAGGTACCGAAGAGGAAGAAGCCGCGCGCTCGCTGGGCGCCGACGGCTGGCAGACCTTCTGGCGCGTCACCCTGCCCAATATCAAGTGGGGCCTTCTGTACGGCGTGCTCCTTTGCAACGCCCGCGCCATGGGTGAGTTCGGCGCGGTCTCGGTGGTCTCCGGTCACATCCGCGGCCTGACCAACACCATGCCGCTGCATGTCGAGATTCTCTATAACGAGTACAACATGGTCGCTGCCTTTGCCGTTGCCTCGCTGCTCGCCTCGTTGGCGGTTGTGACGCTGCTGGCCAAGGGCGCGCTCGAGTGGCGCTACGGCCAGGAATTGGCCGCGACGCGGCGGTAGGACAGTATGGTTATTGAAATCGATCAGATCACGAAGCGCTTCGAGGCCTTCACGGCCCTGAAACGTTTAAGTCTCCAGGTTCACCCCGGTGAGCTGGTGGCGTTGCTGGGCCCGTCGGGCTCGGGCAAGACCACATTGCTGCGCATCATCGCCGGCCTCGAATTCGCCGACGAAGGCAAGATCTTGTTCGACGGTGCGGACGCCGGTGAGCGTCATGTCGGCGAACGCCGTGTCGGTTTCGTGTTTCAGCACTACGCCTTGTTCCGTCATATGACGGTTCTGGAAAACGTTGCCTTCGGTCTGCGCGTGGTGCCGCGCGAGCGTCGTTTGTCGAATACCGATATCGAGCGCCGCGTACATGAGTTGCTCTCGCTGGTGCAACTCGACCGCCTCTCGGGCCGCTATCCCTCGCAGCTTTCGGGCGGCCAGCGCCAGCGCGTGGCACTGGCCCGTGCGCTAGCCATCGAGCCGCGCGTCCTGCTGCTCGATGAGCCTTTCGGCGCTCTGGACGCAAAGGTGCGCAAGGAATTGCGCCGCTGGCTGCGCCGCCTGCATGACGAAATGGGCCTGACCAGCATCTTCGTGACGCACGATCAGGAAGAAGCGCTCGAGCTCGCCGACCGGGTGGTGGTGATGAACCACGGCGCTATTGAACAGATCGGCACGCCCGAGGAAGTCTACAACGCGCCGGCGACCCCGTTCGTTTACGAGTTCCTCGGCAACGTCAACCGCATTACCTGCGAGATCGACAATGGCGGGGTCGAGCTTTGGGGCGCTAAGGTGATGGCAGAAACCCAAGACGGCGCGCCGGTACCGCGCGGCAAGGTTCCCGGCTACGCCTATGTGCGTCCGCACGACGTCGAATTCGTCGGTGACGCGAACGCTTCGGCGGCGAAGGCTGTTGTCCGTCACGTCGCCGCCGCCGGACCCATGGCCCGGATCGAGTTGGCAGTTGAGGGCATTTCGCCCCTGATCGAAGCCGAACTCAGCCGCTCGCGCTATCTCGAGCTGGGTCTGAAGATCGGCCAACCCGTCCGGATCTTGGCACGCGCGGCGCGGGTCTTCCCCGTCGACGGCCCGAAAAACGGCGACGCCGGCGACTAACGCGGGCATTGCGGCTTGAATTGACCGCCTGCCTGCCGCTATTGTCCTTAAAGTTGATCGGGAATTCCAATGCTCTCGCAGCGCTCCAAGTACGCTCTTCGCGCCATGACCATGCTCGCCGCCAGCAAACCGGGCGACCTGGTGCTGGTGGCCGACATCGCCAGGCAACGCAAAGTGCCGCGCAAGTTCCTCGAGTTGATCCTGCTCGACCTCAAAAAGCGCGGCCTTCTGCACGCCAAGCGCGGCAAGAACGGCGGCTACTGCCTGGCACGGCCCGCAAATAAGATCACCTTCGGCGAGATCGTGCGTATCACGGACGGACCTTTGGCGCCGCTGGCTTGCGCCAGCCTTACGGCGTACCGCAAATGCGACGACTGCGAGGACGAAAAGTCCTGCTCGATCCGCCGCATTATGCGCAGTGTGCGCGACGCCTCGGCCGCGATCCTCGACAAGCAAACGCTTGCGGACGCACTTCGCAAGTCGTGAACGTGCTCTCCGGTCGGCAATTCTGTTGCTCCTGTAATCTTGGTGGACTTGTCGTGCCACAGCTTATTCTGTAGGCATAGTCGCCGGTTGCGGCGTGCGTCCGTCCGTCTCGATCTGCGCCATTAAGGGAGTGTGCATGAGATCAGCGCTTCTCGCCGTGCTGCTGCTCGCCAAGCTGCTACTCGTCGGGCTCACCGTTTCGGCGGCTGAGGATCCTACCGAGCCGCCGCCGCCCAAGGCCTCACCCGTCATCAGTGTGATGGAAGAGTCTTTGCCGCGCGCCGGCGGGATCATCGTCTTCGGCGGCACGAGCGGCCTCGGCCTCGAAGTCGTCAGGGCGCTGGTTGCGAAGAAAGAGCACGTCACGGTGATGGCACGCCCCACGTCGGATACCGCCGCGCTGAAGACCCTCGGCGTTGAAGTTGTCCAGGGCGACGCGCTCGATGCGGACTCCGTCAAGAAGGCTTTTACCGCGGCACCCTTCCGCGCCGTGATCTCGACTCTCGGCGGCCGTGACGGCGATTATCGTGTAGACATCGAAGGCAATAAAAATGTCATCGATGCAACGAAGAACGCCGGCCTCGAACGCATCATATTGGTGACGGCCTTGGGCGCGGGCGACAGCAACGCCGGCGCACCCTGGTACGTGAAGCTGTTCATGGACGATTACTTCGCCGCCAAGACCGCGGCTGAGGACCACCTCAAGGCTAGCGGCCTCGACTACACCATCGTACGTCCGGGTGTACTCTTCAATGAAGGCACGCCCGGCGCACCGGCGTATGTGCCTTCTGCTGTGGGCCTCACCGGGATCTTGCGCGCCGACCTCGGCAAGCTCATCGCCGCGACGGTCGGCGATATGGGCAGCTTTAAGAAAACCTACGCCGCCGTGGACGCCAAGCGCGTGGGCCTCTGGGCGCTGCTCACCTACTAGATTAATTGTACCAGGTACGAATTTCGGGGAGGGCCACGATGGCCTGGATTTTTCTTGCCGTGGCCGGCGCGCTTGAGGTCGGCTTCACCACGTCTCTTAAGTACGCCGAGGGATTCACCAAGCTCTGGCCGTCGCTGATTTTCGTGGCGGCTTATGCGGGGAGTGCTTGGTTCCTGTCGCTGGCGATCAAGGGGATCCCCATCGGCACAGCCTATGCTGTCTGGACCGGTATCGGTGCGGTCGGCACCGCGCTGGTCGGCATCGCGCTGTTCGGCGAGCCTGCCACGGCGCTGCGCCTTCTGTTCCTCGCCGTAATCGTTGGAGGGATCGTCGGCCTTAAATTGGTCTCGCCCTAGTTCAGGTTCTCGACAATCACCGCGATGCCTTGGCCGCCGCCGATGCACATGGTGGCCAGGCCATAGCGCCCGCCGGTGCGCTTCAATTCATAAATCGTCTTGGTGAGGATGACCGCGCCCGAGGCACCAATCGGATGACCTAAAGCCACCGCGCCGCCATTCGGATTGGTCTTGGCGGGATCAAATCCCAAATTCTTGGCCACCGATAGCGCCTGGGCCGCGAAGGCCTCGTTGGATTCGATCACGTCGATGTCGGCGAGCTTTAGCCCCGCTTTCTTCAGCGCGTTCTGCACGGCAGGCACCGGCCCAATGCCCATCTCGCTTGGCTCGACGCCGGCCAGGCCGTAGCTCACCAGCCGCGCCATCGGCTTCACACCCTTCTTGGCGGCGGTCTTCGCCTCCATCAGCACGAGCGCCGCAGCGCCGTCGTTAATGCCCGAGGCATTGCCCGCGGTCACGGTGCCGTCCTTCTTGAAGACAGGCTTCAACGATTTCAGATTTTCCGCCGTGACGTCGGTGCGGATGTGTTCGTCGGCCTCAAATGAGATCTTGCCCTTCTTCGTGTCGATCTCCACCGCCACGATCTGGCCTTTGAAATGGCCCGCCTCGCGCGCCTTGGCCGCGCGTCGATGACTTTCCAGCGCAAAGGCATCCTGCTCTTCGCGCGTCACCTGATGCTTCACCGAAAGATTTTCCGCCGTGATGCCCATGTGCGTGCCGGCGAACGGATCGCTCAGCGTACCCACCAGCATGTCGATCACCTTGGCGTCGCCCATCTTCTGGCCCCAACGCTCGGCGGGTAGGGAATAAGGCGCACGGCTCATGTTCTCCGCCCCGCCTGCGATCGCGATGTCGACGTCGCCGAGCAGCACCTGCTGCGAAGCCGAAACCACCGCCTGCAAGCCCGAACCGCATAAGCGATTGACGGTCAGGGCCGAGGATTCCTTCGCCATGCCGCCGTCCAGGGCGACCACGCGCGCGATGTAAGCGTCGCGCGGTTCGGTGTTGATGACATGGCCGAACACCAGGCTGCCGACTTCGGCGCCGTCGATCCCCGCGCGTTTGATGGCCTCGCGCACGACAAGTGCACCCAGCTTCGCCGGCGGAACGTCCTTGAGGCTGCCGCCGAAGGTGCCGATGGCCGTACGCACGGCCGAAACAAACACGACATCGCGCGATTCGCTCATGGGGGGATCTCCGAAAATAGGAACTGCCTCCGGACTAGAGCGCGATGGCAGCGAAAAGTCTTTGGAAGAATGCCTGAAAGAAGAAATGGCGGGAGCGACGGGACTCGAACCCGCGACCTTCGCCGTGACAGGGCGACGTTCTAACCAACTGAACTACGCCCCCGCGAGCGTAATGAGGCCTATTTTATGGAATCGTGTCGGCGATTCCGGCCCCACTTGAGCGCAGGGTTTTAACAGAGGCGCCTAGCCCGTGCAAGGGTTCGCCGCCCCAGAGCCCATCTAAAATCGCATGGTTTTTGAGGGACTTGGCCGGTTCGCCCCAGGCTCTTTCTTTCCCAGAGCAAAGACCGCTATAATTGATTTTGAGTACAAACTAATTGGCCGAACATGCGTAGGACGTCACTTCCGCGTCAATCGCTGGCGCCCGTGCGTGCAACCCGGGACAGCCAAGATGGAACGCCGCCACCCGCAGCGCGCCCAGGCGCTCAGCGCGCGTCCGGTGCGCGCGATCAGAACATGCTGCGCCTGGCCGAAGACGTCGCCAGCATGGGGCACTGGTACACCGACCTTCTCACCGGTCAGGTGACTTGGTCGCCGCAGGTCTTCCGCATGTATGGCTTCGATGAAGCCACTTACAAGCCCAGCTTGTATGCCGTGCTCGATGTCTGCCATGCCGACGATCGCACCCGCATTGAAAAAACCATCCGCGACGCCGTCGCCGGCAAATCCAATTTCGAGTTCGACTTCCGCATTGTCCGAGCCGACGGTGTGGTGCGCACCCTTATCAGCACTGGTCAGGCCGAGAGGGATGCGCAGGGGCACATCGTGGCACTTTTCGGTGTGACCACCGATGTCACCGAAGCCTTCGCCACCATCCGCGAGCTGCAGGACCAGAACGAGATGCTGGACCTGGCCGCGCAGCTTGCCCAACTCGGCCACTGGGTCTGGACGCGCGACGTCAACCAGCTCACCTATTGCTCCGAGGAGATGGCCCGTATCCACGAGCTGACACCCGGCACGTTCCTGCGCCAGTTCACGCATCCGGCGCTCCTGGCCGCCGTCATCGCCACCGAGGACCGCGACACCTACCGCACAGCCGTGAGTGAAGCCATCGCCCTGGCGCGCCCCTACGACATCACCTACGGCATCAAAACCCGCAGCGGGACGGTCAAACAGATCCGCGAGATCGGCCATCCGGTGCAGGACGAAAACGGGGCCTTGTCGCGCTACATCGCCACGGCGCAGGATATCAGCGAGGTCAAGCGCCGCGAAGATGCGCTCAGCGAAGCCCACGAAGCTTTGCGCCGCAGCGAGGAGGAGCTCAAGCGCAAGACCTTGGAGCTGCAGCGCCTGAACCTGCAAAAAGACAAACTGTTCTCGATCATCGCCCACGACCTGCGCAGCCCCTTCAACAGCATCATCGGTTTTGCCGACCTTCTGGTCACCAATGCCCGCGACTTGTCGCATGGCCAGACGGTCAGCTACGCCCAGATCGTGCGCGAATCGGCGACCGGCGTACACGATCTGCTCGACAACCTCCTGGCTTGGGCCTCCTTCCAGATCCGCGACGGCGCATTGAAACTGGCACCGATCAATCTCGCCGCCGCCGCCGCAGCGAGTCTCGAGCCGCTGGCCTACATGGCCGAGACCAAGGGGATCACCATCGCCAACGGTATCGATAGCATCGGGGCGCTGGGCGACGAGCCGATGGTGCGCATCGTCATCCGCAATCTGGTCTCCAACGGCATTAAATTTTCGCGCAATGGCGGGGTAGTCCAGTTGACCGCGGCACCGGTGTCGGTCGGTGGTGTGGCGATGGTGCGGGTCACGGTCCGCGACGACGGCGTGGGCATGTCGGGTGCCGCGCTTGCCAACCTGTTCGATATGGAACGGACCGTCTCTGCACCCGGCACCCGCGGCGAGCGCGGGACTGGCCTCGGCCTTTACCTATGCCACGACATCGTCGCGCGCCACGGCGGTACGGTGACCGTCGATTCCGCGCCGGGGGAAGGCACGGCCTTCCACTTCACGCTCCCGCCCGCTCCTTAAAAGCGACCCTTAAACATCCTGTTACCTTTGGCGAGCGGAAGGCCGCCCCCCGCTTTGGGGTGGCCTCCGCGTGCCGATGGCGTTAAACCGGTTTGATCGCAACGAGCCGAGGACACCGGTGTCGCGTACGGGCATACAAGACGCATCGCATTATAACGCGCCGCCCTTCCTGATTTGGGAAGACGCGGAACCTGATCCGGCCCCCGGCGCCGAGCAGTGGTGGCTCGCGCGCGCGTCCGATGCGTCGCCCATAGGACCGCGCGATTTTTTCATCGCCGAAGACGATGTCAGCGGCTATGTCGTCGGCATCGTCCGGCCGCGGCCTGACAAATCCGCCAAAGCCGAATTCCGCGTGATCGCGGCGACGTTGCGCAGTGAGGTGCTGCACCTCACGGATGCCGTCGCCGTCGTCAAGGAACAGATCACGGGTTGGCTGGTGGCGCCGCGGGAGGCGGTGACCCGCCACGGTGTGAGCCGGTGGCGCCGGCGCCGGCGCTGGATCATCGCGCGGGCCAACTTACCGCTGGCCGCCGGCGCTTTTTTTATCGGAGCATTCTTGGGCTTTGCCGTTGCAATGTTCGCGGTGTCGTCGGGGCTCGTCGGCTACCCGATGTTGGTGGCGGGCCTGTCGATCGGCGCCATCGCCGGCTGGTGCCTCAAGATGATTGCCGACCGCAAGCCGGACGCCGCAACATCGCCGGCGCTTGTCGGTTCGTGGGGACGCTTCGCCGTCGTCACGATTGCGGCGCTGGTCGGCGCTGGTTTGGCATCGGGAAGTATCCTGACGCTGTTCTGGAGTTAGTCGCCAGCTAGGCTGCGTCCGAGCGGACCGGATCGTAGTTCAGGTTCGGCGCCAGCCAGCGTTCAACTTCGGAGACGCTCATGCCCTTGCGCCGCGCGTAGTCTTCCACCTGGTCGCGCTCGATCTTGCCGACACCGAAGTATTCGGACTGCGGATGTCCAAAGTAGAACCCGCTTACTGCAGCGGTCGGCAACATGGCGAAGCTATCGGTCAGGGTGATGTCGGCGTTCTTGTCGGCTTCCAACAGCTTCCACAGCAGCGCTTTCTCGGTGTGATCAGGGCAGGCGGGGTAACCCGGCGCCGGGCGAATGCCCCGGTACTTTTCGCCGATCAGTTCCTCATTCGAGAGCTTCTCGTCCTTAGCGTAGCCCCAGAATTCCCTGCGCACGCGCTGGTGCATACGCTCGGCAAAGGATTCAGCTAAACGATCAGCGAGCGCCTTCACCAGAATGGAGTTGTAGTCGTCGTGGTCGCGCTCGAATTCGGCGACCTTCTTTTCAATGCCGATCCCGGCGGTGACGGCGAAGGCGCCGATATAGTCAGGCACGCCGCTGTCCTTGGGCGCGATGAAGTCCGCGAGCGCCATGTTGGCGCGGGCGTTGTCGCGTATCATCTGCTGGCGCAGGCTATGCAGCGTGGTCAGGACTTTGGTGCGGCTGGCATCGGTATAGAGTTCGATGTCGTCGCCGGTGCTGTTGGCCGGCCAGAAGCCGATGACGGCTTTCGCGGTCAGCCACTTCTCGCCGACCAGGCGCTGCAGCATGGCTTGCGCGTCGTTGTAGAGGCCGCGCGCGGTCTTGCCGACCACGCTATCTTCCAAGATTGCCGGATAGTTGCCGGCCAATTCCCAGGTGCGGAAGAAAGGCGTCCAATCGATGGTGCGGGTCAATTCGGCGAGATCGTAGTCGTCGAAAATCGTTAGCCCCAGCACACGCGGTTTTTCTGGTTGTGAGGCCGCCCAGTCGATCTTGACCTTGTTGGTACGCGCCGCGACGATGGTTTGGCGTTTCTTGCCTTGCTGCTGGCGGGCGTGGGCCTCGCGCATTTTGGCGTAGTCGGCTTTGACGTCTGCCGCATAGCTGTCGCGCATCTGCTTCGACATGAGCTGGCCGGCGACGCCGACCGCGCGCGATGCATCGGGCACGTAAACCGTGGCATTCTTGTAGCCCGGCGCGATCTTCACCGCGGTGTGCACTTTCGACGTCGTCGCGCCGCCGATCAGCAGCGGCACCGAGAAACCCTCGCGCTCCATCTCGCGCGCGACATAAGCCATCTCGTCGAGGCTTGGCGTGATCAGGCCCGAAAGCCCGATGATGTCGGCTTTGACCTCGCGCGCGGTCTCTAAGATCTTGGCGCAGGAGACCATCACGCCCAGGTCGACGACTTCGTAGTTGTTGCACTGAAGCACAACGCCGACGATGTTCTTGCCGATGTCGTGCACGTCGCCCTTGACGGTGGCGAGCAGGATCTTGCCGTTGTTCTTGCTGGCGTCGATGATGCCCAAGGCCGCGTTCTTGGCCTTTTCGGCTTCGATGAAGGGGATCAGGTAGGCCACCGACTTCTTCATCACGCGGGCGCTCTTGACGACCTGCGGCAGGAACATCTTACCCGCGCCAAACAGATCGCCGACGACATTCATGCCGTCCATCAGCGGACCTTCGATGACCTCGAGCGTACGGCCGCCGCGGGCCTCCGCCTCGCTGCGCGCCTCTTCGGTGTCGGCGTCGATGAAATCGGTGATGCCGTTGACCAGGGCGTGCGCAAGGCGCTTGTTGACCGGCGCATTGCGCCAGGAGAGATCGGCGACCTTGGCGGCGCCTGCGCCGGCCTTGTATTTCTCGGCGATCTCCAGCATGCGGTCGGTGGCGTCGGGGCGGCGGTTGAGGATCACATCCTCGGCGCGCTCTTTCAGTTCGGGCGGAATATCCTCGTACACCGCCAACTGACCGGCGTTGACGATGCCCATGTCCATGCCAGCTTTGATCGCATGATACAGGAACACCGAGTGCATGGCCTCGCGTACCTGCTCGTTGCCGCGGAAAGAGAACGAGATGTTCGACACCCCACCCGAGATATGACAGTGCGGCAATGCTGCCTTGATGCGTCGCGTCGCATTGATGAAGTCGACGGCATAGTTGTTGTGTTCCTCGATACCCGTCGCCACGGCGAAGATATTAGGATCGAAGATGATGTCTTCGGGCGGGAAGCCGACTTTTTCGGTCAGGATATTATAGGACTTGGTGCAGATCTCGACTTTGCGCTCCTCGGTGTCGGCCTGGCCCTTTTCGTCGAAGGCCATGACCACGACCGCGGCGCCGTAGCGGCGGACTTTCTTCGCCTGCGCGATAAAAGCTTCTTCGCCTTCCTTCATGCTGATGGAGTTGACGATCGGCTTGCCCTGCACGCATTTCAGGCCGGCCTCGATCACCGACCACTTCGAGCTGTCGATCATCACCGGCACGCGGCTGATGTCCGGCTCGGAGGCAATGAGGTTGAGGAACTTCACCATCGCCGCTTCGGAATCCAACATGGCCTCGTCCATGTTGATGTCGATGATCTGCGCGCCGTTCTCGACCTGCTGGCGCGCGACGTCGAGTGCGGCGTCAAAGTCGCCGGACAGGATCAGTTTCTTGAATTTGGCCGAACCCGTGACGTTGGTGCGTTCGCCGACGTTGACGAAAGTCGCGGTGGCTTTGGGCTGGCCGGAATCTTGCTCGGTCATGAGGCCAACTGGAAAGGTTCGAGGCCGGACAGGCGCATGGCGACCGGCAGCTGCGCGGGTTTACGCGGGGTCACGCCCTGTACGCTCTCACAAATGGCGCGAATGTGGTCGGGCGTCGTGCCGCAACAACCGCCGACGATGTTGACCAGGCCGTCTTTTGCCCAGCCGCCGACATGGCCGGCAGTAGTGTGCGGTTCTTCGTCGTATTCGCCGAAAGCGTTGGGCAAGCCGGCGTTGGGATAAGCGCTGACCATGACGTCGGCAATCCTCGAAAGCTCGGCGACGTAGGGGCGCAGCTGAGCCGCACCCAAGGCGCAATTGAGGCCGATGGACAAAGGCTTCACGTGGCGCAGTGAGTTCCAGAACGCTTCCGGCGTCTGACCTGACAGGATGCGCCCAGATTGATCGACGATCGTGCCCGAAATCATGACAGGCAGATGGATTCCTGTGTCTTCAAAGTATTCGTCGATCGCAAACATACAGGCCTTGGCATTCAGCGTATCGATGATGGTCTCCGCCAGAATCAGGTCGGCGCCGCCTTTGACCAGGCCGTCAACCTGTTCGCGGAAGGCTTTCACCAATTCGTCGAACGTGACGTTGCGGAAGCCGGGATCCGCGACATCGGGCGAGATCGAAGCGGTGCGGTTGGTGGGGCCGATGGAGCCTGCGACAAAGCGCGGCTTGTTCGGGGTCTTCGCGGTGTACTCATCGCAGGCCTGGCGTGCGAGCCGCGCACCTTCGAAATTCAGTTCATAGACCAACGGCTCCATGCCGTAGTCGGCTTGGGCGATGCTCGTTGAGGAAAAGGTGTTGGTCTCGATGATGTCCGCACCGGCATCGAGATAGGCGCGGTGAATGTCGAGGATGATCTGCGGCTGCGTGAGGATCAGCAGGTCGTTGTTGCCCTTCACATCTTTTGGATGGGCAGCGAAGCGCGCGCCGCGGTAGCCGGCCTCATCGAGCTTGTGGCGCTGAATCATCGTGCCCATGGCGCCGTCGAGGACCAGGACGCGGTCCTTGAGGGCTGCGATCAGCGCGGCGATGCGTTTTTCGCGCGCGCTTGCAAGATCCTCTGCCATGGGTGGGTCCTTCGATGTTCCGTCCGGGCCTGCTGGGCCCCATGCCCAGCGGTGTCCGGCGCGGAATATGGAAGGCAGTACTTAATGAAAAGGCCAGCCTAATGAAAGGGCCGGTGGCACAATCTGGGGGGCTGTAGACGACGGCGGAGAGGATTTTTCCGCCAAACGACTCGGGGTCTGCCGACTGGACAAAAGTCAACCGAGTTCCAGTCAGAAGTCGCTCGGGCGCTCGTTAAGGTTTCGACTCTCACCCATATACGACTCAATAAACCCAATAAATTCAATGGGTTGATTCGGAAAACGCACCTTATTTCTATCTGACCGGGCTTGCGTTTTCTGGCCTCATGGCTTATAGATACCGTAGCACAGAAAGATGTGCTGAATTTTCGTCTGCCAGAAAGGCGATGAAATGACTGAAGTGGTCACCTCTACTGCTGCATCTGCGCAGCTCAACCTGTTAGCCCAACGGCAACAGGTTTTTGGCGTTGATCGCCCTTCGGGTGAACGGCAGAGCGTCGATGCCGGCTTCGTTGCCGCCGATGTCGCTGCCGCAGCCACGGATACTTCGGCTGAAACCCTGCCGCAGTTTAGCGCTAAGCAGGACGACCAGAATCCGGTCAACCGCCACACCGAACAACCCGCGCCGCGCCCCGACCCGGTCACCGGTCCATCGAAGGCGCGCGTCGAGATCAAGCATATCGACTTAGGCCTGACACCGTCTGAAGTCGTCGGTACGCCGGACGTGCTCCAGCGTTTCGATACCAACGGCGATGGCCGTGTCGATCTCGCCGAAGCCGCCCGTGCCGGTGTTGCGCGCGAAGGCGTGTTCACCTTTGCTGGCCTAGCAGGCGGCCAGTCCGACGTCGAAGCCGCCGTTACCGCGGTGGCGGAAGACGTCGCCGCCGAAACCGTTTCCCCTAGCGTTGGCGCTCCCACGGCGGCGCCCGCAGGTTCTTCCGTAGCCGTGGAAAAGAAGCTGTACGCTCCGGCGGATGTACCCGGGGCGGCACAGTCTCGCCGTCACTTCGTCCAGACCGCGGCTGAGGGAACTGCCTCAGGTGTTGTCGACGCACCAAAGAAATTTGCTGGCCAGGGTGCCGAGGTCGTGGTCGGCCGCTTTGCCGTAGACACACCGAAGGTCGCTGAGAAGGCCGACGTCAAGACGACCACCGTCTCTGAAGACGGCACGGGCGAACAGAAGATCTACGACAAGGTCGCACAGACGGAAACCGACACGCCGTCGGGCTCCGAACAACAGCCGCAGCAGGACACCTCCGCCCGGGCCGCCGCTCAGGTCGCTGCCTATGCGCATGCCGCTGCCGCCGCTGCGGCCGTGAAGGCCGCCGTGAAAGCGCTCACGGCCTAAGGTTCTTGCAAGATCGTTGGGGAAGGGGCCGGATTTCCGGCCCTTTTTTATTGTCGGGCGGGACGCCTGATGGTTGCCGGGGCGCTTCTGGACCCCCATCTTGATCCGCGCTAAGCCCATGACAATTGGACCAATGGAGGCTCCCAGTGCTGAGGCACGGCGGCGGATACGCGCCCGAGCAGGTTGAGGCTGGCCGGAAGCGCAGCGACTGGCAGGTCGTCAAAGCGTTGCTGCCGTTCCTGTGGCCTGCGCGCGACGTTGCAGGGGCGTGGGACATTCGTTTGCGCGTCGTTGCGGCGTTGGCGTTCATCGTCATGGCCAAGGTCTTCACCGTCTTGGCGCCGATCTTTCTCAAGGAAGCGGTCGATACCCTGGCGCCTGCGGCAACCCCCACGGCCACAGATGCCGCCATTGCGATCCCCCTGGCGTTAATCCTCGGCTACGGTGGCGCGCGCTTCCTCGGCCAGGCATTCGCGCAGTTCCGCGACGCGATTTTCGCCAAGGTCGGCGTGCGCGCCGTGCGCCGCTCCTCGGCCCTTGTGCTCGAACATCTGCACCGCCTGTCGCTGCGCTTCCATCTGGACCGACGCACCGGCGCCTTGACCCGCTCCATTGAGCGCGGCCGGGGCGCCATTGAAAGCCTGGTCTCGATCTCACTCTTCAACCTCATACCCACGATCCTTGAAGTCGCCCTGGTCTTCGCGGTGCTGTGGAAGGCCTTCAATATCTGGTTCGGCGTTGTCGCGCTGGCGGTGGTCATCATCTATGTGGTGTTCACGGGATTTGTCACCGAATGGCGGCTCAAACACCGGCGCGAAAGCAACGCGCTCGACAACAAAGCCAGCACCCGCGCCGTCGACAGCCTGCTCAACTATGAGACGGTGAAGGCCTTCGGCAACGAAGACCTTGAGGTCCGCGAATACGACCGCGTCATGGGCGAATACGAAACCGCCGCGGTGCGCACGCAGTCGTCGCTCGCGATGATGAACGTCGGCCAGGCCTTGATCATCTCCGTAGGCTTGGCAGCGCTGATGGCCATGGCTGCTGCCGGTAAAGTCGCCGGCAACATGACCGTGGGCGACTTCACACTGGTCAATCTCTATATGATCCAGCTGGCGCAGCCGCTCAACTTCTTCGGCTTCGTCTACCGCCAGATCAAACAATCCGTCGTCGATATTGAAAAGATGTTCGACCTGATGGAGGTCGCGCCGGAAATCGAGGACCGGCCCGGCGCTCAGACGCTGCAGGTCAGCGGCGGCGAGGTTGTCTTCGACCACGTCACCTTCGCTTACGATCCGCGCCGTCCGATCCTCAAGGATATTTCTTTCACGGTGCCCGCCGGCAAGATGACGGCTTTCGTCGGCGCGACCGGTTCGGGGAAATCGACCATCGCCCGGCTCCTGTTCCGGTTCTACGACATCTCCGGCGGGTCGATCCGCATCGACGGCCAGGACATCCGCGACGTGCAGCAGGCCAGCGTGCGCGCGGCCCTCGGCGTGGTGCCGCAGGACACGGTGCTCTTCAACGACACCATCCGCTACAACTTGGGTTACGCCAAACCCGGTGCCGGCGATGCCGACATCGACCGCGCCGCCCAGCTCGCCCACATCCATCAGTTCATCGCCAGCTTGCCCGACGGCTATCAGACGCTGGTCGGTGAGCGCGGCCTCAAATTATCGGGCGGCGAGAAGCAGCGTGTTGCCATCGCCCGCGTCATCCTCAAGGGTGCCCCGATCCTCCTGTTCGATGAAGCCACCTCCGCCCTCGATACCCACACCGAGAAAGAGATCCAGGCCAACCTGCGCGAGG
>CANKHC010000022.1 GCA_947481595.1 Fidelibacterota bacterium | reverse complement strand
TTCTCAGGCGGGCGTGAAGATCGATCTGGTGATCCGCGGTATCTGCGGTTTGCGGCCCGGGGTGCCGGGCCTGTCGGAAAACATCCGGGTCAAGAGTATCGTCGGGCGGTTCCTCGAGCACTCGCGTATCGCCTGTTTCGGCAACGGCGCCGAGATGCCCTCGCGCCAGGCCAAGGTGTTCATCTCCTCGGCCGACTGGATGCCGCGCAACATCGAGGCGCGCGTCGAGACTTTCGTGCCGGTCGAGAACCCGACAGTGCACCAGCAGATCCTCGACCAGATCATGGTCACCAGCCTCAACGATAATCTGCAGAGCTGGGACCTGGAGTCCGACGGCCGTTACACCCGCGACTCGCCCGGTGATCACCCTTTCTCGGCGCACGAATACTTCATGACCAATCCCAGCCTGTCGGGCCGGGGCAGCGCCGTCGAGCCGGCAAAAAAGCGCACGCCGCGGCTGGTTCCCAGCCGCCGTCAAAGCTGATATCAAGCGCCGCGGGAAGACGAGACGCCGGAGGTCACCGGCGGGATGCGGCTGCGTCCGGGGGAAGAGGGTTTCAAGGATGGGCAAAAAGGCTTCCGCCGCCGTTAAAGGCAAGGAAGCGGACGCGAACGGCAGCCGGAAGAGCCCGGTGGCCGTCATCGACGTCGGCTCTAACTCGGTGCGCCTTGTCGTCTACAGCGGCCAGACGCGCACACCGATCCCGTTGCACAACGAAAAAGTCATTTGCGCCCTGGGCAAAGGCCTGGAGAAGACCGGTCAGCTCAACTCCGACGGCGTCGGCATGGCCTTTGATACCGTGGCGCGCTTTGTGCGTATCGCCCGGTCTTTAGGCGTCGAGCGGATCGATACACTGGCGACGGCTGCAGTGCGCGATGCCGAGGATGGGGCCGCCTTTGCGAAGGCACTCGAGAAGCGCTGCGGCATTCAGGTGCAAATCCTCACCGGCAAACAGGAAGCGCGGCGTTCGGCGCTGGGTGTGCTGTGCGGCATCCCGGATGCCGACGGCGTGGTGGCCGACTTGGGCGGCGGCAGCCTCGAACTGGTTCGCATTGGCGGCGGCGACATGAGTGAGCACACGACCTTGCCGCTCGGCCTCCTGCGCCTGTCGGAAGCCTCCGATGGCGATCGTAGCAAAGCCCTGTCGATCATTAATAAGGCCCTCGATGAGCATAAGTGGGTCGCGAAAGCCAAGGACAAGACCCTGTTCGCCGTCGGCGGCGCCTGGCGCGCGTTGGCGCGGGTCTGCATCGCGCAGATGGACTATCCGCTGCACGTGCTCGACAACTTCACCCTCGACCGCGCCGAGGCGATCTCGCTGTTCGACGTGATCTCGCGCCTGTCGCCTAAGAGCCTGGAGCAGATCAAAGGCATCTCGCGTGGACGGTTGGGCACCTTGCCGCTGGCCGCCGCCGTGCTTGAACGCCTGCTCGAGATCAACAAGCCGCGTATCCTGACCTTCTCGATCTATGGCATGCGTGAAGGCCAGTTCTTCAAGTCGCTGCCCGAAGACGTTCGCCGGCAGGACCCCCTCGTGAGCCTGGCGGAGGAAATTGCACGCGGTGCGGGCCGTTCCCCCGAGGCGGGGCACGAGACATTCGCCTGGATGTCGCCGCTATTCAAAGACGAAGACGCGCGCCAGAAGAAACTGCGCCTGGCCGCCTGCCTGCTGCGCGACGTGTGGTGGACGGAGCACCCGGACTACCGCGCCGAGCAGGCGTTCCTGCGTGTCCTGCGCTTGCCGTTCCTAGGGCTGGGCCACGAAGACCGCGCCGGTCTGGCGTTGGCCCTCTACTACAGATACGGCAGCGGACCGTCGGAGCCGATCATCAAACAAGCCCACGCGTTGTTCGATGAATCACGGGTGCACCGGGTGCAAACCATCGGCCTTGCCCTGCGCCTGGCTTACGCCTTATCGGCGGGCGCGCCGGGGGTTGTGAAGAAGACCTCGCTGAAGATCAGCGGCGGAACACTGGTGCTGACGGTGCCGGCGGACGACGCCATGTTCCGCAGCGGCACCTACCTGCGGCGCGTCAAGCGCATCGCCGATCACTTGGGGCTCGAGGCGCGGATCGACCGCGTCTGATCACTCGCCTGGCTTGGTGAGCCCCCGCAGCGTCTTGAAATCGCGGACGTGCTTTTCCGTCGGATAGTATTTCACCAGCGCGCGGCGGGCGTCATAGACCCCGGTGGGGTTCGTGGCTTTGAATTCCGAAGCCAGCCACAGTTCCAGCACGGGTTCCGATGGCATCTGCTTCGCATCCTCCGCGCGTTTGACCAGTCCGCGGATCGTCAGGGCGGCGTCGGCGAATTTGTTCTGGGCGTATTGCGACTGCGCCAATAGTCCGTCCAGATCGATGTCGTAGCCGAAGCGCTTGCGATAGTTGAGCACCGCCGCCTCGCTTTTGGCGAAGTCCTTCGTCTGGTAACGCAGTTGGGCGAGCGTGCGGTGCGAGACTTGCAGGTCGGCGGAAGCGCCTTCGCCCGTGGCATGCATCGCTTCCAAGGCTTCCGCAGCGCCCACGAAGTCATTGCGCGCCAGACTGACGTGGGCGACGACCTGTTGAACGATGAATGTGTCGGCGGGTGTCTGGGCCTGCACTTGCCGCGCAGCGGCGAGCGCGGTCGCATAGTCATTGCGCGCCAAGGCGGCGTTGGCTTGTTTGATCAAGTCGGCGTTCTTGCTGCCGGTGGCTTCGTTGACCGTCGTGTCTCCGGGCAGGGCAGAGGCGCCCGCAGGAGAAAGCAGCGCGATGGCCAGGAAGCCGTGGATGAGCCGAAGGGTCATAACCGAAGCAACTCCCGCATCCCGCGCGTCAGCGTTCAAACACTTCCACACGCTTGCCGTTGGCCGACAGGCCGATGGCCAGCTTACCATGTTTAAGCTTGAGGGCATCTTCGCCGAAAATCTCGCGGCGCCAGCCCTGGAGGGCCGGGACCTCGGCGGTGTCCGAGAGCGCCATGGCGTCGACGTCATCACTGGTGGCGATGAGGCGCTGGGCGACATCGTGGGCTTCGCTGCGCGCTTTCAACAGAAGCTTGAGCAGTTCGGTGACGGCGCGCGGTGCGGGATTATCCCAACTATCGTCGCGGTCGAGGCGTGGGCAGTCGGCATCCGGCACGCCGCGGCCTTTGGCGACGGCGCCAAGCACGCCCTCCACAAAACGCCCGCTGGCCAAAGGTTTGGCGAGACGCGAGCGTTTGATGTCGTCCACGGTCGCCGGCATGCTGGCGGCGAGTTCTAAGATGGCGTCGTCCTTAGCGACGCGCTGGCGCGGCACGTCCATGGCCTGGGCGGTGATTTCACGCCAGGCGGCAAGTTCGCGCAGGACCGCGAGCATGCGCGGCGCACGCGTGCGCGCCCGCAGCCGTCGCCACATCTCGCGCGGATCGACCTTGTAGGTTTCAGGCCGCGTGAGGACCGCGTCCTCTTCGTCGATCCAGGAGGAGCGCCCGGTTTTCTCGAGGCGGGCTTTCAGCGCGAGGTAGACCTTGCGCAGATGGGTGACGTCGCCCAGCGCGTAAGTCACCTGACGTTCTGTGAGCGGGCGCTGGGCCCAGTCGGTGAAGCGCTGGGACTTGTCGAGGTTCGCACCGGCGAGGCGCGAGACCAGGGCTTCATAGCCGACCTGATCGCCGAAGCCGCAGACCATGGCGGCGATCTGGGTATCGAAGACCGGCGCGGGCACTTCGCCCATGGCGTTGAAGAAGATTTCCAGGTCCTGACGGCCGGCGTGGAAGATCTTGAGCACGCTGTGGTCGGCCAGGAGGTTATAGAGGGGCTTCAGATTGATCCCCGGCGCCAAGGGGTCGATGCAATAGGCGTCGTCGGGGCCGGCCACCTGGACCAGGCACAGCTTGGCCCAGTAGGTGGTCTCGCGCATGAACTCGGTGTCGACGGTGACGAAATCCGCACCCTTCAGCCGCTCGCAAAAGGCCGCCAGGGTGTCGGTATCGGTGATGAGGCTGGTACCGTGACTCATGAGGCCCTGTCTTAATCGCTGCGGGGGCTGCCCGCAACCGCCGAAGAGGCGGAAAAACGCCAAGGCCTGCAACCTTTTGTCCCGGGCCAGGACGGGCCACCCCAGGACCGCCGCAGCGCTTGACAAATGGGGCCGTTCAGTGTGGTTTCAGCCGCGATTTTCAGGCTCCGCCAGGGCTCGAACGGCGGGTCCTTTTGCTAAGGAATTAGGGATTTGACGATGCACCGCTATCGGACTCATACCTGCGGCGCCCTCCGGGCCGACCATGCCGGCCAGGAAGCGCGGATTTCCGGCTGGGTGCACAGGAAGCGCGACCACGGGCATCTCTTGTTCGTCGACCTGCGCGACCAGTACGGCGTGACCCAGTGCGTCGCCGATATTTCGAGCCCGGTATTCAAGATCCTGGAAGCCGCGCGGCCTGAGACCGTGCTGTGCGTGACCGGGAAAGTCGTGCCGCGTGCCGCCGAGACGGCGAACGACAAGTTGCCGACGGGGCGTATCGAAGTCGTCGCCAGCGGCGCCGAAGTGCTGTCCGAGGCCGCCGTGCTGCCGATGCAAGTCGCCGGCGAGCAGGAGTATTCCGAGGAAATGCGGCTGTCCTACCGCTTCCTCGACCTGCGCCGCGAGAAGATGCAGGCCAACATGCTGCTGCGCTCGGCGGTCATCGCCAGCCTGCGCCGGCGCATGTGGGGGGCGGGCTTCGTTGAGTTCCAAACGCCCATCCTGACCGCGTCGTCACCCGAAGGCGCCCGCGACTTCCTGGTTCCGTCGCGCATCCATCCCGGCAAGTTCTACGCCCTGCCGCAAGCGCCGCAGCAGTTCAAACAATTGCTGATGACCTCGGGCTTCGACCGTTATTTCCAGATCGCGCCTTGCTTCCGCGATGAAGACAGCCGCGCTGACAGATCTCCCGGCGAGTTCTACCAGCTCGACTTCGAAATGGCCTTCGTCACTCAGGACGACGTCTTCGATGCCATTACCCCTGTACTTGCCGGCGTGTTCGAGGAATTCGGCAAAGGCCGCCCAGTGACCAAGGCGCCGTTCCCGCGCATCACTTACGCCGATGCCATGGCGAAGTACGGCAGCGACAAGCCGGACCTGCGCAATCCGCTCCGCGTCAGCGATGTGACCGCGGCCTTCAAGGGCTCGGATTTCAATCTGTTTGCCAAGAATATCGACAAGGGCGCGGTTGTGCGCGCCATCCCGGCGCCGAAATCTTCCGAACAGCCGCGCAGCTGGTTCGACAAGCTCAACGAGTGGGCGCGTGAGAATGGCGCGGGCGGTTTGGGCTACGTGGTGTTCGGTGAAGGCATGGCGGCCAAGGGGCCGATCGCGGGCAAACTGTCGCCCGAACGCCTCAAACTGATCGCCGAGACGGTGGGCGTCGGACCTGGCGACAGCGTGTTCTTCGCTTGCGACCAGGAAGAGGTCGCTGCCAAGTTCTCAGGCCTCGTGCGCACCAAGATCTGCGACGAATTAGGCTTGCTGGACAAAGACAAGTTCATGTTCTGCTGGATCGTCGACTTCCCGATGTTCGAGCGCAATAAGGACACCGGCCAGATCGAGTTCAGCCACAATCCTTTCTCGATGCCCCAAGGCGGCATGGACGCGCTGTTGAACCAGGATCCGCTGACCATCAAGGCGTATCAGTACGACATCGTCTGCAACGGCGTCGAATTGTCGTCGGGCGCCATTCGTAATCACCGCCCCGACGTGATGTACAAGGCTTTCGAGATTGCCGGCTACACGCAGGCCGACGTCGAGGCGCGTTTCGGCGGCATGCTGAACGCGTTCAAGTACGGCGCTCCGCCGCACGGCGGTTCGGCGCCGGGCATCGACCGTATCGTCATGCTGCTGGCCGAAGAGCCCAACATCCGCGAAGTCATCCTGTTCCCCATGACCGGCAAGGCCGAGGACCTGTTGATGCAGGCGCCCAACACGGTGAGCGAAAAGCAGCTGCGCGAGCTGCACATCAAGCTCAACCTGCCGAAGGAATCCGGGGCGAAGGCGGAAAACAAGGTCGATACAAAAACGCCCGCGGTGTAAGCGCGGGCGGGGTGCAGCGAGAGGCCGGCGGCGTCAGCGCGCCTTAATGCCGAATTTCTCGCGACGTTCCTGTTTGATCTTGTACATGGCAGCGTCGGCGGCCTCGAGCAGTTCGCCGACTTCGGCCTGGGCGGCATACATGTGCACGCCGCAGCTGGCCTTGAGCGCGATCTGCTTGCCGTCCCATGAAGCGTAAGCATTGTTGAGCTTGCGGTCGAGATCCTCGGCGCGGCGCACGCCGTTGCGCTTGTTCGAGCGCGGCAGAAGGATGGCGAACTCATCGCCGCCGAGGCGGCCGATGTAGTCGGTGTCACGGATGTGGCCGCGCAGCAGATTGGCGACGGTGCGCAGCACCTCGTCGCCGGCCGCGTGGCCGTAGGTGTCGTTGACCGGCTTGAACTCGTCGAGATCGACAAAGATCAACACCCCGCCGACGCCGTGACGGCGTGCGACGGAAAGTTCGTGCACGAGACAATCCTCGAAGCCACGTTTGTTCAAGACGCGCGTCAGGGCGTCCGTGGTGGCCAGATTCTCGAGGTCGGCGATGCGCTTGTTCTGTTCTTTAAGATGCTTGGAGATCTCTTCGACCAGGGTGTGGGCGAGGGCAGCGATCTGCGTGATCGCGCCGGCACCTTCGGCGGCGCGGTCGGGACGCACCTGTTCCGTAAAGCGGACGAGCTGCGTCAGCTTCGTGACAATTGAGTCCTGCTGTGGCTCGGGCGCGCTGGCGCGCCGGGCTTCAGGCAACCCCGCCATAAATACTCCTCATCCCCATAGGCGGGCGCATTCTGTTGGCCGCAGCTCTGGGGGTCAACAGTTTCAAAGCTGGCGACTCACAACCAGCGGTTAATCCTCTCCGGACAAAGAGAAATCGGCACTCACGAAACCGGACGGCGGCGAGCCTGGGCGGCGCCCGGCGCGCCGATTCGTCGGGTTTTCCCTAGAGTCGATCTTTTGGGAGAGCAGGATCGCTTCCCCAAAAAGCGTTTGTTGAGTCGGCTCGACGCAGAACGCGAGCTCAAAGTGCGCGATGGAGTGCGCGCAACTTCGAAGCGGCATCGCGTGCGCGAATTTCCCGCGCGTTCGCGCAACAATTTCAGATTGCTGCAAAAAGGCGCCAGAAATTCGCCATGATTGCAGCACTGTGAGGCGACACACTGCTATTCGGTGTTATTGTGTGAAGGTTCAAGGGCGTGTTTGGGGGACTAGCAGTCATGGTGTCAGGACGTTCGGTCGTGCGGATATTTGGCGTGCGGGCTATTGCGGCTGCCCTCCTCATGAGCTGCAGCGCTGCAAGTTTGGTTCATGCCGCGGGCCCCGTGGCCGCCAAGTCCGAAAAGTCCGGCCCCACAAGTTTGGTCTCGCACCGCGCGGTCTACGACATGTCGCTGTCCAAGGCCACGTCGCAGAGCGACGGCGTGCGCGCCGCCAGCGGCGAGATGACCTACACGCTCACCGACCAATGCGACGGCTATACCATCGAGACCAACCTGTCGCTGAACTTAGCGTTTGCCAACGGCAACGAAAACCAGGTCGAGCAGCGTTACGCCGCCTGGGAATCGAAAGATGGGCGCTCGTCGACCTTCCGCTTCCAGGTGATCGAGAACGGCAGCGTCGCCAAGTCCTATCACGGCAACATCCAGTTCAAAGACGACGGCACCGGCACCGCGACCTATGAGTCGGGCGAGACCCAGACCTTCGAATTGCCGCGCGGCACGCTGCTGTCGACCGCGCACACCCTTCAACTCCTCAAGAGTGCCGCCGCTCGCGAGAAGTTCATCGGCAAGATGGTGATCGACGGCTCCTTCGATCAAGGACCGTTCTGGGTCACCGCGGCGATCGCCCCGGCCCACGAAGGCGCTCTGGCCCAGGCCAAAGCCAAGGCCGGCACAGATGTTCTGTCCAAGGACGGCAAATTGGGCTCGCTGGCAGAAGGGATTTATTGGCCCATTGGCCTTGCGTATTTCCCGGTCAAATCCACCCAAGCCCTCCCCGAATACGAGATCACCCAGAACCTACTGGGGACTGGCGTCACCCACTCAATGATGCAAGACTTCGGAGGGTTCACGCTGGCGTTCAAGCCGCTCCGGGTCGAGCCGATCAAAGGCCCCGGCTGCTAAAGCCGCCCGAACGCTCTCGCGTGTCTGGGAGGACGCGCGGCGGTGGTGAGAAGGGGAGGACGTGATGAGGTTGGGTCGCGGCCTTAAGGCGATGACACTCGCCCTGCTGACTGGAGCGCTGCCGTTGCTGGCAACGGCCTCCGCGGGCGCCGCCGAGAAATTTCAGTCTTACGAAGCGGTCTACGACATCCGCCTGGTGCAAGCGAGCTCCACCGGCGGTCCGCGTGCGGCTGTCGGCACCATGGAGTGGCGTTTCGCCGAGACCTGCGATGGTTGGGAAACCAAGACCCACACCGTTATGAACCTGCACTTCAGCAGCGATGCGCATTACCTCAACGAACGCTTTTTTGAGTCTCTGGAATCCAAAAACGGCCGCAACTACTCCTTCGCCGTCAGGACTATCAAGAATGATATGGTCGAGGAGAACTTCAAGGGCAAAGCCACCTTGGACCGGCGCGGAGGTGCAGCGCACTATGAGCTACACCCGCTGTTCGGCCAGGAAGACGACGCCGTCCGTATCGTCAACATCAATCTGCCTCAGGGGACGCTGTTCCCGGTGGCGCATTCGCAAGGACTGGTGAACTCAGCCGAGCGCGGCAGCGCGCTTTACAACACCGTGGTGCTCAACGGCCAATCCTCGGTGGGGCCGCGCAGGATCTCCATCGCCATCGGCCCGCGCATGTCAGGGCCCACGACTCCGACGACGCCAAATGTTGATCCCAAATTACTGGATCAACCGTCGTGGCGCCTGAGCACGGCCTTCTTCAATCTGTTAGAGCGGCGCGATACGCCGACCACCGAGGTCTTCCAGCAGTATCACGCCAGCGGCGTGACGGAATCCTTCGACCAGACCTTCCGCGACTTCAAGATCAACGTGCAGCTCAATCGTCTGCGCCGTCTCGATCCGCCGGTCTGCCGAAAGAAATAGGGCTTACGGCCACAGCCAGGCCGCGCCGCGCACACCGCCGGCGTCACCGTGAACCGGCGGCAAAAGCTTCGTCACCACCGTGTCCGAGAAGACATACTTCGGCCAGAGCTTTGGCACCTCGGTGTACAAGCGCGAGACCTTCGAAACCCCGCCACCCAGAACGATGACATGCGGATCAATGAAATTGATGACCGTGGCGGTGGCGCGCGCCAGCCGGTCGATGTAGCGCAGCATGCTGGCCTCGGCTGCCGCATCGCTGCTTTCGCTCAGAGCGACAACCTCGGCGGCGGTGAGATTCTTGCCGGTGGCGCGCGCGTAGTCGCCGGCAAGGCCTGTCCCGGAAATGAAAACCTCGTTGCAGCCTCTAAGGCCGCAATAACAGTCGGGGCCCGGAAGCTCGTCTGCCTGCGGCCAGGGGAGGGGATTGTGGCCCCACTCGCCGGTGATGGCATTAGGACCACGCACCAGCTGCCTATTAATCACCACGCCGCTGCCCGCTCCGGTGCCGAGGATGGCGCCGAAGACGATGGATGCATCCGCCCCGGCGCCGTCGATGGCTTCGGACAGCGCAAAGCAATCGGCGTCGTTGGCGAGACGCACCGGCCGCCCGATTGCCGCTTCCAAATCTTTGTCGAGGGCATGGCCGATCAAGCAGACGGAGTTGGCGTTCTTGATGAGACCGGTGGCCGGCGAGATTGTCCCCGGGATGCCGACCCCGATCGACGCCTGGGTTCGCAAAGCGCCATCCGCTGCCGCAGCCAACTGCGCGATGGCTTTGACGGTGCCCGCGTAGTCGCCGCTGGGTGTGGGCAGGCGCTGACGGAAGCGCTCCGCGCCGGAACGGTCGAAAGCAGCGGCCTCGATCTTGGTCCCGCCCAAGTCGATCCCGATGCGTACGCTTTCGTTCACCCCGCGTCCTCCCAGCACAAACGTTTGCGCATGGAAGGTACTCCGGTTCGTCGTATGGACAATACCGCCTTTGTATGACACCTCAGGACGATGACGGATCCGCTGAAGGCCAAAGGTAACGACGCTTTGCGCTTTCCCTTCGCCGCCGCACCAGCGTCGGGGACGACGGTGGAGGTCGCTCCCGGCGTCGCCTGGCTGCGTATGCCGCTGCCCTTTGCGCTCAACCACATCAATCTCTGGGTGCTGGACGACGGCGACGGCTGGACCCTGGTCGATACCGGGATCAACACCCCGGCCACGCAAGAATTATGGGCGCAGCTGATTGCCGGGCCGCTCAGCTCCAAGCCGGTCAAGCGGCTCATCGTCACGCACTTCCACCCCGACCACATCGGCCTCGCCGGGTGGCTGGTGGAACAGCACCGGATTCCCATGTGGATCACGCCGGGCGAGATGGACGCCGCGACGTTTCTGCACACGACCACGGATATCGCCGGGCCGGCAGCGTCCAAGGTCTACGAGCGCGCGGGCGTGGCCGAAGCCATCCCGGCGGCGATGAAAGTGCACGGCGGTGGTTACCGCGAGCGGGTCTATGCCCTGCCGCGCGACTTCATTGCGATCGATCCGGAGCAGACCATCGCCGCGGGTGGGACCACCTGGCATGTGGTGGTGGGCGAGGGGCATTCGCCTCAGATGGCCGCGCTGTATTCGCCGGAGCGCAAAGTCTTGATCTCGGGCGATCAGATATTGCCTGGCATCACGCCCAACATTGGCGTGCGTAATTCTCAACCGAACGGCAATCCGCTGGAACGCTTCATCAGCACGCTTGCCCGCTTCCGGGCGCTGCCCGACGACACGCTCGTGCTCCCTTCGCACAAGCTGCCATTTTATGGACTACACGCCCGCGTCGATCAGCTGATTCAGCACCACCGCGACCGTCTTGCTGAGGCGCTCGCAGCTTGCGCGACCGGCGCGACCGCCGGCGACGTGCTCAAGGTCCTGTTCAAGCGGGAACTCGATCCCTACCAGTTCGGCTTCGCGCTGGGGGAAACCGTAGCGCATCTCAATTATCTGCTGGCCGACGGCAGCGTCACGCACACCGTCAGGCCTGACGGTGTTTATATTTATAAAGCGGCCTAGCCTTTTAGAGCGCGCGCCGCGCGTGCTAAAAGGGCGCCATGACCACACTTGTCCTCAGCCATGAGAGCGGCCTGACCCATGACACCGGTGAATTTCATCCGGAACATGCCGGGCGCCTCAAAAGCATCCTGAAAGCGCTCGACCAGCCGGCCTTGTCCGGCTTAAAGCGCGAGGATGCGCCGCAAGCCACGCCTGAAGAAATCGCGCGCGCCCATCCCGGCGCTTATTTCGACACTCTAATGAGGGCGATGCCACGCGAGGGCTTGCGTCACCTGGATGGAGATACGGTGGTGTCGCCGGGTTCCGCTGAAGCCATGCTGCGCGCGGCGGGCGCGGTGGTGCGCGCCGTCAACGCGGTGGCAGCGGGCGAAGCGAACAACGCCTTCTGTGCGGTACGCCCGCCGGGCCATCACGCCGAGTCCGACAAGCCGATGGGATTCTGCCTGGTTAACAATGCCGCTGTCGGGGCCTTGCATGCGCGCGCGGCGCATGGCCACAAGCGCGTCGCCGTCATCGACATCGACGTGCACCACGGCAACGGCACCCAGGAAATGTTCTGGAACGACGCCGATGCTTTTTATGCCTCGACGCACCAGTATCCGTTCTATCCCGGCACTGGTTCGCGGCGGGAGCGGGGGGCGCACAACAATATCGTCAACGTGCCGCTGTCGGCGGGCGATCGGGGCGACGTCTTCCGCGCCGGCCTGACCGACGAAATCCTGCCGGCGCTCGCGGCCTTCAAGCCGGATTTCGTGGTGATTTCGGCGGGTTTCGACGCTCACCGGGACGACCCCCTGGGCCAGCTGCGCCTGACCGAAACCGACTTCGCTTGGGCGACGGCGGCCATCATGGATGCCGCCCGCAAACTGTGCGGCGGACGGCTGGTGTCTGTGCTCGAAGGCGGTTACAACCTGGATGCGCTGGCCGATTCCGTCACCGCGCATGTTGAGACCCTGAGGGACCACTGATGGCGAAGGCACCGGAGATCGCGGCACTCAGCTTCGAGGACGCCATGAAGGAGCTGGAACGGATCGTGCGCGAGCTGGAAAGCGGCCAGGTCAAGCTGGACGAAGCCGTGACAGCCTATGAGCGCGGTGCCGCCTTGAAGAAACATTGCGAGAGCAAACTCACGGAAGCGCGGGCCAAGGTCGAGAAGATCACCGGCGCCGGCAAGGGCGTCGAGCCCGTCGAACACTAAACGCAATCCGAGCCTCCATGACGACTCCCAGCGCCTTCCAGACGGAACTCGCGGCGATTGCCGCCGCCACTAACGCGACCTTAGACCAGCTTTTGCCGCCGGTCCCCGGACCAGAGGGCCGTGTGGTCGAGGCGATGCGCTACGCCGCCCTCGACGGCGGCAAACGCCTGCGGCCTTTCCTGACGGTTGCCTCTTCCGACATGTTCGACGTACCGCGCGCGCAGTCATTGCGGGCCGCCGCCGCGGTCGAGATGGTGCATTGCTACTCGCTGGTGCATGACGACCTGCCGGCCATGGACGACGATGACCTGCGCCGTGGCCGCCCGACAGTGCACAAGAAATTCGACGAAGCGACCGCGATTCTGGCGGGTGATGCGCTGCTGACGGAAGCGTTCACCGTGCTGGCCGATCCCGCCACGCATCCCGACGGCAATGTGCGCGCCACCCTGGTGGCGGAACTGGCCCGCGCCGCAGGTGCGGCCGGCATGGTCGGCGGGCAGATGATCGACCTGATGGCCGCGACCTTGAGCCTTGATGACGAGGGGCTGAAACACCTCCAGAACCTCAAGACCGGCTGCATCATCGCCGTGGGCTGCCGCTTGGGTGCGGTGCTGGGGGGTGCCAGCGTCGGTGTCGTCGAACAGTTGGGCCTTTACGGCATGGAGATGGGTTTGGCTTTTCAGATCGCCGACGACGTTTTGGACGTCTCCGCCACCGCCGCCGAGACCGGCAAAGCCACCGGTAAGGACGCGGCCGCCGGTAAGGCGACCTTTGTCGACCGCCTCGGCCTGGAAGGCGCGCGCAACCTCGCCCAAAGCCTGGCGCGCGAAGCCGGTAACCGCTTGGCATCCTTCGGAAAAAAGGCCATGCTTCTGCAGGAAGCCGCCCTGTTCGCGGTCAACCGGCGCAACTGATAGACTGCAACAAAAGCCGCTAAGGCTCCCCTCGGGTGGACACGATTTGACGACCGACACGCCATCGCCGCAGACGCCGCTGCTGGACCGCATCTCCAAGCCTGCCGACCTGCGCAATCTCTCCATCGAGCAACTGACTCAGCTTTCAGGCGAGCTGCGCGCCCAGACCATCCACAGCGTCTCGCGCACCGGCGGGCACTTGGGCGCGGGGCTAGGTGTGGTCGAGTTGACTGTTGCCTTGCACCACGTCTTCGAGACGCCCAGCGACCGCCTGATCTGGGATGTGGGCCATCAGTGTTACCCGCACAAGATCCTGACCGGGCGGCGCGACGAGATGCACACCATCCGCCAGAAGGATGGTCTTTCCGGCTTCACGCTGCGCACCGAAAGCGAGTTTGACCCTTTCGGCGCCGGCCATAGCTCGACCTCGATCTCGGCCGGCCTCGGCATGGCGGTGGCGCGCGATTTTGCTGGACGCGACAACCATGTGATCGCGGTGATCGGTGACGGCAGCATGAGCGCCGGCATGGCCTATGAGGCCATGAACAACGCCGGCGCGCTGAAAAGCCGCCTGATCGTCATCCTCAACGACAACGACATGTCCATCGCCCCGCCTGTGGGCGCGATGAGCGCGTATCTGTCGCGCCTATTGTCGTCGAAATCTTATCTCGGCATCCGCGAGCTGTTGAAGCAGATCGCCTCGCATTTGCCCAAGCCGTTGGGCGTGGCCGCCAAGCGCGCCGAGGAATACACCCGCGGCATGGTGACCGGCGGTACGCTGTTCGAGGAGCTGGGACTCTACTATGTCGGCCCCATCGACGGCCACCGCATCGAACACCTGGTACCGGTACTGCGCAACATCCGCGACAGCGACGCCAAGGGCCCGTTCCTGTTGCATGTGGTGACGCAGAAGGGGCGCGGCTATGCGCCGGCGGAAGCCTCCGCCGACAAATATCACGGCGTGACCAAGTTCGACGTGGTTTCGGGCACTCAGGCCAAAGTCGCCGCCAAGGCGCCGTCCTATACCGGCGTCTTCGCCAAGGCGCTGATCGCCGAAGCGCAGGCCGATGACAAAATTGTCGCCATCACCGCCGCCATGCCGAGTGGCACCGGCCTCGACAAATTCGGCGACAAGTTCCCCACGCGTTGTTTCGACGTGGGCATCGCCGAGCAGCATGCGGTCACCTTCGCCGGCGGCCTCGCCACTGAAGGCTACAAACCCTTCTGCGCGATCTACTCGACCTTCTTGCAGCGCGCCTACGACCAGGTGGTGCACGATATCGCCGTCCAGAACCTGCCCGTGCGTTTCGCCATGGACCGCGCCGGCTATGTCGGCGCCGACGGGGCCACGCACCAGGGCTCTTTCGATCTCGCGTACCTGAGCTGTCTGCCCAACTTTGTGATCATGGCGGCGGCGGACGAGCTGGAACTCATGCACATGGTGGCGACCTGCGCCGTGCACGACAGCGGACCCATCGCGCTGCGTTATCCGCGCGGCGAGGGGATTGGTTTAGCTCTGCCGGAAGGCGGTACGCCGCTTCCTATTGGCAAGGGCCGGATTGTGCGCGAGGGCAGCAAGATCGCGCTGCTGAGTCTCGGGACGCGCTTAGGTGAATGTCTGAAGGCCGCCGACGATCTCGCCGCACGCGGGCTCTCGACCACTGTCGCCGATGCACGCTTTGCCAAGCCGCTCGACGTGGAGCTGATCAACCGTCTGGCGGATACGCATGAGGTTCTGTTGACCGTCGAGGAAGGTTCCTCGGGTGGTTTCGGTGCCAGCGTCTTGCATTACCTTGCGGGCGTGGGACGCCTCGACAAGGGTTTGAAAATCCGCACTCTGTGCATGCCAGATGTTTTCCTGGAACATATGAAGCCCGAAGACCAGCTCCTTGCCGCCGGCCTGACCGCGCCGCAAATCGCAGCTGCGGCGCTTGAGGCCTTGGGTGTGGCTGTGACGAGCTCGTCCGCGCGCGCGTGAAGACGCCGAAAATCCGATTGGATGAATTGATGGTCGAGCGCGGCCTCGCCGAGAGTCCGGCGAAGGCGCAAGCGCTTGTGATGGCTGGCGTGGTCTTCAGCAGCGAACAGAAACTGACCTCCGCAGGCGCCAAGGTGGCCGCCGATCTTCCCGTGACGGTGCGCACCGCCGAGCACCCGTGGGTGTCGCGCGGCGGGATGAAGCTCGCGCACGGGCTCAAGCATTTTGGCTTCGACGCGGGCGGGCGCATCGCCGTCGATCTCGGTTCATCGACGGGTGGTTTTACAGACGTGCTGCTGACGAACGGCGCGGCGAAAGTCTATGCCGTGGATGTGGGCTACGGGCAACTGGCCCACAAGCTGCGCACCGATCCACGCGTCATCGTTCTCGAGCGCACCAACGCACGCGCGCTGGATGGGGCACTCATCCCCGATGCTTTGAACGCCGTCGTCTGCGATGCCAGCTTCATCGGTTTGCGCACCATTCTCCCAGCGTCGATGGCGCTCACCAGCGCGGGGGCGTGGTTAATCGCACTGATCAAACCGCAGTTCGAAGTGGGGAAAGAACGCGTGCCCGAAGGCGGCGTCGTACGCGACCCGGCGCTACATGCCGAAGTTTGCGAGACGATCAGCGCGTGGATGAACGCGCAGTCAGGGTGGACTGTCAACGGTGTGACGCAGAGCCCCATCACCGGCGCCGAGGGGAACGTCGAGTTCCTGATCGGCGTCGTGCGCGGCTAGTGCGCCCTCACCGGCGCCATCAGCAACTGCGGGCCTTCGGTCTGCGCTTCAAACTGGCGCATCACCGGCGCGAAAGTCTTCGTGAACCACGCCGCCGTCCGGAAGAAGGTCTCGACGTCGTCGGGGACGTCGGCGTCGTCGAAGAAGCGGAAGATGTCGAGCCAGGACTCGCGGCTGTCGGTGTATTCCACCAGGGAGACGCGGTCGGAGGGTCTGAGGCCGATCTTGGTCTTGGTATAGTCGAGCGCTTTCATGAAGCCGCCCAGCTCGTCCACCAAGCCCACGTTGATCGCCTGCTCGCCGGTCCAGACGCGGCCGCGCGCGACCTGGTGAATCTCGTCCACCGTCTTGCCGCGCCCCTGTGCCGCCTTGCCGGTGAAATCGGCATAGGTGGCATCGAGCATGCGGTTGAGACGCTCGACGTCTTTCGGGGAGAAATCGGACGTGGCACTGAACATGCCGGCTGAATCGCCGAAAGCGATACGTTCGCGGTTGATCTCGAGCTTGGTCAGCGCGTCGCCGATCACCATCTTGCCGGCGAACACACCGATCGAGCCGGTGACGGTGGCGGGCGAAGCGAAGATGCGGTCTGCGGGCATGGCGATGAAGTAACCGCCGGAAGCCGCGGTGTCTCCCATGCTGACGACAACGGGTTTGCCTTTTTCCTTGGCGCGCACGATCTCGCGCCAGATGGTGTCCGAGGCGACATAGGAGCCACCAGGGCTGTCGATGCGCAACAGGATCGCGTCGGCTTTGCTGTCATCTGCGGCTTTCTTGATCGCCTTCACCATCCTGTCGGCGTGAATGCCATCGCGGTCGGAGAACGGGCCGTCGTCTCCGCCGCTGCGGTCGATCTGGCCGACGGCGTTGATCACCGCGACGCGCTTCAAAGGTGTCGACGCCCCCGGCACCCGTGCGCGGGCGTAGCGGCGCAGTTCCATGTCCTGAGCGCCGGCGAGGCTCGTCTTCAGCGTGTCGTCGAATTGGTCGCGGTAACCCAAGTGGTCGACGAGTTTCTTGTCGAGCGCTTCCTTGGCCATCTGCGGGCCCTCGTCGATGAGGCCTTTCACCGTCGCGACTTCGATCTTGCGCGCCGCGGCGATCCCTGCCGCCATCTGCTCGTACCAGGAGCCGAGCCTGGCTTGCGTCTCCTCGCGGTTGGCGGGCGACATGGCGGTGTTGGTGAACATCTCAGGCGCGGATTTATATTCGCCCTTGGCGACGAAAGCGCCCTTCACGCCAAACCGCGCTAGAAAAGTCTTGAGGAAGAAGGCTTCGGTGCCGATGCCCGCGATACCGACAGTGCCCGAGGGCTGCATCCAGATGTCGCTGAAGGCCGAGGCGAGATAGTAGGATGGCAAGGCCCCTTCGCCTTCGCCGATGGTTTCAGAGAACAGATAGGCGGGCTTCCCACCGGCGCGGAAGTCAGCGACCGCGTCGCGGATCTCCTGGCTTTGCGCGAGGCCGAGTGCGGGGTTGCTGAGGTTGGCTTTGAGGGCCACGACGCGCGTGTCGTCCTTGGCTTTGCGCAACGCGACCAAAGCATCCTGCAGCGACGTGGATGTGCGGATGGAAAGCCCTTCCAGGCTTGGGCCGCCGGAGCCCTCGACCAGGGCTTTGTCGAGATCGAGGGTGAGGACAATCTTATCCGGAGCAGCCACTACCGGGCGGCGCAAGCCCTCGAAACTAGAGGCGACATAAATCACGCCGACGAGGCTGGCGACCGCCAGGAGGCCAAAGCCCGACAGAATTCCGAGCACAATGAAACCGAACGTGCGCATGCGGAGTTTCCTTTGTTATGTCGCTCCCCCGAGGGGCAACGGATGGGATCGCAAAAAGTTTACTACGTCCCGCACTGCGCCTGATGGCGTAGCAAGTGGTCGGCCAGCACGACCGCGAGCATCGCTTCGGCCACCGGCACGCCGCGAATGCCGACGCAAGGGTCGTGGCGGCCCTTGGTGCTGATGGTGGTGTTCTGCCCGTGGATGTCGATGGTCTTGCGCGGCGCAAGAATTGAGCTGGTCGGTTTGATCGCGACGCGCGCGACAATGTCCTGGCCGCTGGAGATGCCGCCTAAAATGCCGCCGGCATGGTTGGAGAGGAATTTGACCTCGCCCTTCTTTTTTCCCGCGCGCATCTCGTCGGCGTTCTCTTCGCCGGAGAAGGCAGCGGCGGCGAAGCCGGCGCCGATCTCAACGCCCTTGGCGGCGTTGATGCTCATCATGGCCGACGCGATATCCGCATCGAGCTTGCCGTAGACCGGCGCGCCGAGACCGGCGGGGATGCCCTCAGCCACGACTTCGATGACAGCGCCGGTGGACGAACCATTCTTGCGCACGCCGTCCAAATAATCGGCCCACAGTTCGGCGGCCTTGGCATCGGGCGAGAAGAACGGGTTCTTGCCGACCTGCTTCCAGTCCCAGCGCTTGCGGTCGATGGCGTGCGGGCCGACTTGGATCAGCGCACCACGGATGTTGACCTTCTTGCCCAGGCGATGCGCCAGCACCTTGCGGGCGATGGCGCCGGCGGCGACACGCATGGCGGTCTCGCGCGCCGACTGGCGTCCGCCGCCGCGATAGTCGCGGATGCCGTATTTGGCCTGGTAGGTGTAGTCAGCGTGGCCGGGGCGGAACTTCTCGGCGATTTCGCCGTAGTCCTTAGAGCGCGCATCGACATTCTCGATGAGCAGCCCAATAGGTGTGCCCGTGGTTTTGCCTTCAAAGACACCCGAGAGAATGCGCACCGCATCAGGTTCGCGGCGCTGGGTGGTGAAGCGCGAGGTGCCGGGCTTGCGTTTGTCGAGCCAGACCTGGATGTCGGACTCATTGAGCGGGATCAGCGGCGGCGTGCCGTCGATGACGCAGCCGATGGCCGGGCCATGGCTTTCACCGAAGGTCGTGAAGCGAAAGAGCGTGCCGAATGTATTGCTGGACATGACGCTACTTGGCGATCTTGGTGCCGTTGAGCATGTCAGAGATCTGCTGCGAGGATTCAGCGGCCATCATGCCGACGACGTGATAGCCGCAGTCGACGTGATGAATTTCGCCGGTGACACCGCTGCCGAGATCGCTGAGCAGATAGAGCCCCGACTTGCCCACATCTTCAATGGTAACGTTGCGGTCGAGCGGCGCGTTCAGCTCGTTCCACTTGAGGATGTAGCGGAAGTCGCCGATGCCGGAAGCCGCCAAGGTCTTGATGGGGCCGGCGGAGATCGCATTCACGCGGATATTCTTAGGCCCCAGGTCGGTGGCGAGATAGCGCACGCTGGCCTCAAGTGCCGCCTTGGCGACGCCCATGACGTTGTAGTGCGGCACGACGCGCTCGGCGCCGAGATAGCTCAGCGTCAACAGGCTGCCGCCCGACGACATCAAGGGTTCGGCCAAGCGGCAGATGTCGGTGAAGGAGAAGCACGAGATGTCCATGGTCTTGAGGAAGTTCTCGCGCGTGGTGTCGCAGTAGCGGCCCTTGAGTTGGTCCTTGTCGGAGAAGGCGATGCAGTGCACGACAAAATCGAGACCGCCCCAGGCCTTGCCGATGTCGGCGAAGAGCTTCTCGACCGAAGCCGAGTCGGTGACGTCGCAGGGCAGGACGATGTTGGAATTCACGCTTTCGGCCAGCGGGCGGACGCGCTTTTCCAGGGCCTCGCCCTGGTAGGTGAACGCAAGCTGGGCGCCGTGGTTGGCCAGGGTCTGGGCAATGCCCCATGCAATGGACCGGTCATTGGCCACGCCCATGACGAGGCCTTTTTTGCCCTGCATCAAAAGCTGCTGCTCAGCCATTGTGAAATCCGCCGACGACCACCGAAAAAGCGCCAAAAAGCTTTCAGGAACCAATAACTTGCGGCATCCTACACGAAACCCGACTTTGGGCAAGGCAGGCGCGCAAAGGGCTGCAATTCCATGACCCCGGCGGAAGAAGCACCGGTAGGCCCGTCCAGGAGGCAACGCCTCGCCATTGCCCGTCAGGTGGTCCAGGGCGCTTTGGCTGCGCCTCAGCATCTGCCCGTATTCCTCATCAAGCGCATCATGGATGCGCACATCAGCCGGGCTGCGGCGGCTTTGAGCTTTTCAACCGCGCTGGCGCTGGTGCCGGCGCTGGCGTTGATCCTCGCCACACTGGCGGCGTTCCCGGCCTTCGATACGTTGCGAGCGTCGCTGCAGAACGCCATCGTCACCAACCTGGTGCCGGACACGGGCATGAAGGTCAACGAGGCCCTGACCAATTTCGTCGGTGCGGCGGGACAGTTGACGCTGTTCGGGGTCATCGGCCTGGTGCTGACGGCGATCTTCCTGCTGCTCACCATCGAAGGCGCGCTCAACGAAATTTTCCGGGTTATTAGGCCGCGCTTGCTGCGCCAGCGGCTGCTGGTGTTCTGGGCGGTGATGACCATCGGGCCGGTGCTGCTGGGGGCGGGCTTTTCGCTGCTGGGGTATTTTGGAAGTGCGCAGATCCTCCTCGCCGAAGGCGCGGTCGTACCGCCGCCCGACCCGCTTATGATCCTCTTGGGCAGCGTCATGCCGACGGTGTTCACATGGGCGACGCTGACCTTCCTGTTCATGATCGTGCCCAACCGGCGCATGAACCTGAAGGATGCCATGGCGGGTGCAGCGGCAGCCGCGATCTTGCTCGCCGCGCTGCGCTACATCTTCGCGTTCTCGATCAGTGCCATGACCTCCTATCAGGCGATCTACGGCGCCATCGCCGCCGTGCCGGTGTTTCTAATCTGGATGTATCTGGTGTGGCTCGCGGTGCTGACCGGCGCGATCGTGACGGCGGCGCTGCCTGATTGGCGTTATGCGCGCATCGGTGTGATCGTCGGCGTGGGCGGACGCATGGTGCTGGCGCTTGAAGTCCTGGCACGGCTGTCGGTGGCGCGGCGGGGTGGTGCCGGCTTGTCGAGCGAGCAGATGGCTAAGCTGATCGGTGCGCCCGATACGGTGCTCACCGCCGTGTTCAATGACTTGCGGGACGGCTTGTTCATCGCGCCGACGGAAGATGGACGCTGGGTGCTCTCGCGCGATCTCGAGCGCACGCCGCTCGCCGACCTGGTGCATCACTTCGGCCTGGGGTTGGGCCACACGTTTGGTGATGAAGACCTCAAGGCCAGCGAACTGGGCCGGCGTCTGGGTCAATACCTGCGCGGTGCGGCGGAGTCCGAGCGCACGCTGCTCAGCATCACGCTCGCGCGTGTGGTCGCAGCACCCGAAGAGCCGACACTGCACTAAAAAAGGCGGCCCTTGCGAGGCCGCCTTTTTCATGGGGAGCGAAGAGTGATTAGCTAACGATCTTCCATGAGCCGTCGGGCTGTTGGCAGGCGCGGCCGTAGCCTTGCTCGCGCTGGCCTCCGACGGTGATCTCGGACTGGAATTCGCGGCAATACTGGCCCTGCTGCGTACGCCCATCGCGGATCGGTTTGACGTAGCCCGAGTTGCCGCTGTTGGGATTATTCCAGATGATGGTCTCATTGAGCGGCGCGGCGTAAGCACGCTGTTCAGCTTCACGCATGCGCTGGCGGTCGGCCTGGTCCATCTTCTTGCCGACGTTGCTGCCGATGGCGGCACCGGCGAGCGTGCCGAGCGCGGTCATGGCCAAGCGACCATCGCCGCTGCCGAACTGCGAGCCCAGGAGGCCGCCGAGACCTGCGCCGACGAGTGTCGCGCCGGTGCGGTTGTTGCCTTCGGCGCAGCCCGCGAGCGCCAGCGCTGCGGCCACGGCCGACACGGCGATCAATTTCGGGGTCTTCAAAAACGTCAAACGCATCTTCATTTTCCTTCTGTAGTTCTTTTGCCGATTTCAAGCAGGCCCATATCAACGCTGGAAGGACCGGGGTCGTTCCACCAGACGTTTCACCCCATTTCTTCCTTCGTGGAATTCCATTGTCACGAACGATTCAGCCCGGGAATGGTGGCAAAATAAGGGCCTATTTTCCCGCGTCAATCCGGCCGCCACTGTCTCTTGGGACTGAAAAACGCCAGCATTGACAAGGGCCTGCCCCAAGACGACCTTAGCCGCATGGAAGCCCGCTCCCCGCCGCTGATCCCGGACCCTGCAGACCCCTATGAACTGTTCAGGCAGTGGTTTGCCGAGGCCAGGGCTGCTGAGCCCGGCCTGACGGAAGCCATGAGCTTGGCCACCGCGACGGCCGACGGCAAACCCTCCGTGCGCATGGTCCTGCTCAAGGATGTGAGTGCTGCGGGTTTTGTGTTTTACACAAATGCCGACAGCCGCAAGGGCCAGGAGATCGCGAGCAATCCAGCCGCGGCGCTGCTGTTCCACTGGAAATCATTGAACCGCCAGGTTCGCATCGAAGGATCGCTCTCACGCGTGAGTGACGCCGAGGCTGATGCCTATTGGAACTCACGGCCGCGCGCGAGCCAGATCGCGGCCTGGGCCTCGGATCAGTCGCGCACATTAGCGAACCGCGCGGTGCTGGAGGGGCGCGTGCAGGAGTTCGATGTTAAATTCGCCGGTAAACCCGTGCCGCGGCCGGCGCAGTGGACCGGTTTCGGCGTGTCGCCCACGGTGATCGAATTCTGGCAAGATGTGCGCGACCGTTTGCACGAGCGCCTGGTTTTCCACCGTCAAGGCAGCGCCTGGCGGACTGAACGCCTTTATCCCTGAACACATGACCACGCCTGGTCGCCTGATGCAGCTCGCCACCAGTGCCGCAATGGCAGGGGCCGCGCTGTTGATCGTGGTCAAGACCGGCGCTTATTTCGAGACCAAGTCGGTGGCGCTTCTCTCGAGCCTCGCCGATTCCGCCCTCGATCTCCTGGCCTCGACGCTGAACTTCCTCGCGGTGCGTTTTGCGCTGACGCCTGCCGATGCCCAACACCGCTTCGGCCACGGCAAGGCCGAGCCGCTGTCCGGCCTGGGGCAGGCGGCTTTTGTCGCGGGCTCGGCGGTGTTGGTCATCATTGAATCGATTTCGCACTTCCACAGCCCCCAACCTGTCCCGCACGGCAATGTCGGCATCGCGGTGATGCTGCTCGCCACTGTCGTCACCATCGCGCTGGTGTGACTGCAGCGATTTGTCATCAAGCGCACCGGCTCCATGGCGATCGCCGCTGACTCGCTGCACTACACTGGCGACTTGGTGATGAACGTCGGGGTGATCATCACGCTGGCGCTTTCGGCCCGGGCGGAGTTCGCCTGGCTCGATCCTGCTTTTGGCCTCTGCGTGGGTGTGTTCATGGTGGTCAATGCCGTGCGCATCGCCGTGCGCTCGGTGGGCAGCCTCATGGACCGCGAACTGCCCGAAGCCGACCGCGCCCAGATTCTCGCCATCGCCCGCCAGCATCCGAAAGTGCGCCATGTCCATGACCTGCGCACGCGATCCTCGGGCCTGCAGAAGTTCATCCAGATGCATTTGGTGCTGGAGCGCACCTTAAGTTTCATCGACGCGCATCGGGTGTCGGATGATGTCGAGAAAGCCATTGAATCGGCTTACCCCGGCGCCGATATTATCATCCACCAGGATCCCGAAGGCGTGGCTGAGTTCCATCCGCCGGTGGGCTCGGCGATGTCCTAATGAAAGGCCACGCCCTATGACTGCGATCAAGAACATCCTTGCGATCGTCGGCGACGCCCAGGCCAGCCGGGTCACGCTGCAAGCCGCAATCCGCGTCGCCCGCCTGTTCGATTGCCACATCGACGCCCTGCACGTGCGCGCCGATCCCGCCACCGCCCTGCCCTTGGTGGGCGAGGCCATGTCGGGCAACATGGTCAACGAGATGATGGTGGTGGCCGAGCGTGAGTCAGGCCTGCGCGCAAAAGCCGCGCGCGCCATGTACGCTGAATTGGTCAGCGCCGCCGGTATCGCGGGCCAAGCCACCAGCGGCTTCTCGGCGACGTGGCACGAAAGCACCGGCGCGGAAGAACAGGCGGTGGCTTTGCGCGCTTGCCGCGCCGACATGATCCTGCTCGCCCGCCCAACGCGCGACAACGAAACCGCGACCTTGATGACGCTCAACGCCGCTCTCATGCAGAGCGGCAGGCCCGTGCTGACGGCGCCACCGGTCGCGTCCTCGCCAGACGCCGCCTTCAAGCGCATTGCCCTGTTCTGGAACGGCTCGACCGAAGCCACGCGAGCGGTGACGGCCGCGCTTCCGTTCCTCACGCGTGCCGAGCAGGTCACGGTCTTGCGTGTCGAGGAAGAAGAATGGTTCGCGCCCACCGAAGACCTTGAAGCTTTCCTCGGCTACCACGGTATCAACACGGTCGTGTCGAAGGTGCTGGCGGGCAAGGGCCGCACGGGGGCGGCACTTCTGGCGGCCGCCGCGGACAACGGCGACGACATGATGGTGATGGGAGCTTACACCCGTTCCAAACTGCGCCAGCTGATCCTAGGCAGCGTCACCGGATATGTCATGGAACACGCAGCTTTACCGGTGTTTCTCTGCCACTAAACATATCTGCAGTGTTTTGACGCGTGTCGAACTCTTTGTGCGGCGCACTGTATTGGTGCGCCGCACCATGAGGGCTTTTTGCAACAGTCTTTTACAAAAGTTGTCCGGACTTGCCCGTAGCGGTGATGGCGCTTCACGTCTGCGCTTTGTATCGGCACAGTCTCGCCAACGCATTGCCGGCGCGACACCCGCCGGAGGGGGAGGCCAGGCGGTTTCATCATGGGAACCGCCCGGTTCTTTTTTTGCGGTGTCGCTCCGCTGAGCCGATTCAGAAATTGTATTTCAGATCAGCTCCCACGCGCCGCAGCGCGTCAGGCCGCAGGAACGTAAACCCCAACTCGGGCACGACGATGGCCTCGCCGACGTGGGCGTCATTGAGCAGGTTCTTCACGAAGACCGAAGCTTGCCACTGCTTGTTGCCAACACCGGCGCGCAGGTCGACGGTGGTGAAGGCCTCGCGCACGGCGCCGCAGGGCGTGCCTGACACGCCGAAGATCGTGGGGCGTGTCTGGCATTGGATGGGGTGGAAGGCCGTGGGACCTGTGACCGCCACGTCGGCGCGGCCAAAGACACCAAAGTTTTCGGTGATCGGATACAGCGCTTCGGCGCCGCCGTTGAAGGTGTACTTCGGCGCATAGGGCAGGCGGTTGCCGACAGCGTCGGGGCGCGCGGCCATTTCCACGATCTTTGTCGATTGCGCCGAGGCACCGCCGAAGACGCGCAGACGGTCGTGGTATCGGATTTGGAATTCTGATTCCGCGCCGGTGATGCGGGCGCGGCCGATATTTTCGACAGCGCGCAGAATTCCGAACGGTCCCGCCAACACTTCGGCGAACTGCAGGTTTTTCACGCGTGTGTGGTAGCCGGTGACGCCGAAGCTGAAGGAGCCATTGAACAGCATGGCCTCGAAGCCGCCCTCAAAAGCGCTGCTGCGTTCTTTGGCGAAGGCATCGCCGACGCCAAGCCCGGCATTCAGCGGCGTGTTGAGGAAAAGATCGACCGTCGCGGCGGTGCCGGCATTGTTGAAACCGCCGGATTTGAATCCCGTGTTCCAACTCGCGTGCAGGGTCACGGTCGGCTGCACCTTCCAGCTCAAAGCGACCTTCGGCGAAGCCTGATCGAAGGTTGCGTGCTGATCCGGAATGACCCCCGAGGGATTGAAGAACGGGTCACGCGCGGGGTTGAGTGCGGCGCCACCGGTCTGCGGGTCGCTGGGCGCATAGGTGAGATAGCGCGTGGTGCCGGCCGGAACGCGGTTGCTGATGCCTTGGCGTTCGCGCTCAAAGCGTCCGCCGGCGGTGACCGTGAAGGTTTCAAACACGTCGTAGCTGATTTCGCCGAAGACGGAGGCGCCTGTCGTGGTGAGTTTGTCGAAATAGAGCTGCTCGGTCGGGTTCATTCCACCTGCGGGAACGAAGACGTCGCGCGCGGCGCCGGTGTTTTGGTCGATGCCGAGGCTGCTACCGTGGAGGCGGTTGATGTGCTGGAAGAGCACGCCCGCATCCCAGGTCAGTGGCGCGGATCGCTCGGCGGAGGACAGGCGCACTTCGGCCGAAATGTCGTTCTGGTCTCGGATTTGGGTATGCGTGCCGTCGCAGGTCGTGAATGTGGA
>CANKHC010000021.1 GCA_947481595.1 Fidelibacterota bacterium | reverse complement strand
GGGCGCCTTCATGACAAATTAACGCCGCTGCGGCATTTTGGCCACTCAAGGGTCTTAGAAACTCGTTTGAGAAAACCTTCTAAGTCTTTGAAATGGCCAAAAAAGAGCGGAACGGCAAGAGGGATTAACGCAAGTGGTTAACGCCACCGCACGTATATGCGAGTCGACCGTCACGGCAACGTCCGTGAACGGCCTCGCGTTCGTGCGTGCGGGGATTGCGGGCGTTGCTGTGCGTCTTGCGGACCGGGGTCTGCGACTTATCCGCCCCTGAGCGCTGTGAACCTGTCGAGCGACAGGCGTTCAGGGGATGGAATTTTCGTGTGAGTCGCTCACGAACCGATCTTTTTGACCCCAGTCGTGAGAGCAGAAAAATGAGCACCAACCAACGCGTCTTGATCTTCGACACCACCATGCGGGACGGCGAGCAGTCCCCGGGTGCCTCGATGAATCGCGACGAAAAAATCCGCATCGCTAAAGCCCTGGAAGAAATGGGCGTCGATATCATCGAAGCCGGCTTCCCCATCGCGTCCCAAGGCGACTTCGAGGCCGTCCAGGCCGTCGCCAAGGAAATCAAGACCTCCATCGTCTGCGGGCTTGCCCGTGCGGCCAAGGGCGACATCGACCGCGCCGGCGAGGCCTTGAAGCCCGCCGCCCGCAAGCGCATCCACACCTTCCTCGCCGTGAGCGATCTGCACATGCGTGTGAAGCTGCAGATGACACGCGAGGCCGTGCTTCAGGCGGTGACCGACAGCGTCACGCGCGCCCGCCAGTACACCGACGATGTCGAGTGGTCGGGTGAGGATTCCACCCGCGCCGATCATGATTTCCTCTGCCGCGCCGTCGAGGCAGCCATCAATGCGGGTGCGCGCACCGTCAATATCCCGGACACCGTCGGCTACACGGTGCCCGACGAGTACCACGCGCTCATCAAGATGCTGAAGAACCGCGTGCCCAACATCGACAAGGCCGTGATCTCCGTGCATTGCCACAACGATCTGGGCCTCGCCGTCGCCAACTCGCTGGCCGCCGTTCAGGCGGGTGCCCGTCAGGTGGAATGCACCATCAACGGCCTCGGCGAACGTGCCGGCAACTGCGCCATGGAAGAGGTCGTCATGGCCTTGCGCACGCGCAAGGACCACATGCCCTACACCACCGGCATCAAGACCGAGCTGATCACGCGCAACTCGCACCTGGTCTCGACGATCACCGGTTTCCCGGTGCAGCCCAACAAGGCCATCGTCGGCGCCAACGCCTTCGCGCACGAATCCGGCATCCATCAGGACGGCATGCTGAAGGACGCCTCGACGTATGAAATCATGACCCCGGAATCCGTGGGCTTGCGCAAGTCCAACCTGGTGATGGGCAAGCTCTCCGGCAGCCGCGCCTTCCGTTCCAAGTTGGAAGAGCTCGGCTACAAGCTGGGAGATAACGCGGTCTCCGACGCCTTCAAACGCTTCAAGGATCTCGCCGACAAAAAGCGCGAGATCTTCGACGAAGATATCATCGCCCTCGTCGATGATTCCGTCGTGCGCGAGAACGACCGCATCAAGTTTGTCAGCCTCGAAATCGTTTGTGGCACCAAGATCGCCAAGCCCACCGCCGATCTCGAACTGGAAATCGACGGCGTCGTGAAACAGACCAAGGCCACCGGCGACGGTCCGGTGGACGCGCTGTTCAACGCCATCAAGCAACTCACCACCAACACCCAGCACATGCAGATCTATCAGGTGCATGCGGTCACGGGCGGCACGGACGCTCAGGCCGAGGTGATGGTGCGTCTCGAGGAAAACGGCAAGACCGTGCAGGGGCAGGGTGCTGATTCCGATACCCTCGTCGCCTCGGCGCGCGCCTATGTGAATGCACTCAACAAACTCTTGGTGAAGCGGGAGAAGTCCGAGCCCGCGGCGCTGAGGGCATAACGAACCGACCCGCCCGCGTGCACAAAACACGCGGGCGGTGTTTTTTGAAACCGAAACGGAATGGGGGCGTCTTTCGGCGTCCCAAATTGGAAACAGAGGATAGATAGAACTAAATGTTCTCAAGGTTGACCGGATGGTTGTCGGCCGACATGGCCATTGATCTCGGAACAGCGAACACGCTGGTCTACGTCAAAGGCCGAGGCATCGTTTTGAACGAGCCGTCGGTTGTGGCACTTGCCGAAGTCAAAGGCCGCAAACAAGTGCTTGCGGTCGGCAACGAAGCCAAACAGATGCTGGGACGCACACCCGGCAACATTCAAGCAATTCGTCCGCTGCGCGACGGCGTCATCGCCGACTTCGAAGTCGCCGAGGAAATGATCAAGCACTTCATCCGCAAAGTGCACAACCGCCGCTCTTTCGCCAGCCCGCTCGTGATCGTTTGCGTGCCGTCGGGGTCCACCGCGGTCGAACGCCGCGCCATTCAGGAATCCGCCGAAGCTGCCGGTGCGCGCAAAGTCTATCTCATCGAAGAACCCATGGCCGCGGCCATCGGCGCGGGCCTTCCCGTCACTGAACCCACCGGCTCGATGGTGGTCGATATCGGCGGCGGCACCACCGAAGTCGCCGTGCTCTCGCTGGGCGGCATCGTCTACGCGCGCTCCGTGCGCGTCGGCGGCGACATGATGGACGAAGCCATTATCAACTACATCCGCAGGCACCATAACCTTCTCGTCGGCGAAAGCTCCGCCGAGCGCATCAAGAAGGAAATCGGTTGCGCCTGTCCGCCGGAATCCGGTGACGGCGAGACCATGGAGATCAAGGGCCGCGATCTGATGAACGGCGTGCCGAAGGAAATCGTCATTAGCCAGCGTCAGATCGCCGAAAGCCTGGCTGAGCCTGTCACCGCCATCATCGACGCCGTCAAAGTCGCCCTCGAACACACCGCGCCCGAACTCGCCGCCGACATCGTCGACAAAGGCATCGTGCTCACGGGTGGCGGCGCGATGCTGCACAACCTCGATTTCGTCCTGCGCCACGCGACAGGCTTGCCGGTCTCGATCGCCGATGATCCCTTGAGCTGCGTTGCCATGGGCACCGGCAAGGCGCTCGAAGAGATGAAGACGCTGCGTAACGTTCTGACGACGATGTACTGAGTCTATCCCTCTCCTCCCTCTCCCGGCGCGCGGTAAACGCGCGCTTCAAAAGTCGGCCGGCCATCGGCCGGACGGGGAGAGGGTCGGGGTGAGGGGGAGTTGAGAAGGGGAATGCCAAGGTGAGACAGACGACGGGACAAATCTCCCGTTTTGGGACACTCAAATCGCTGCTGCAGCGATTTGCGTTCTTGTCCCTGATTGGTCTCACCTTCGCGCTGATGCTGATCGGTAAGGCCGACACGGTTCTCGTCGAACGTGCGCGCGATGCCGTTGCCGATGCCGTCACCCCGGTCCTGCGCGTGATGTCCGAACCCGCCGCCGTCGTCTCAAACTTCGTCAATAACCTGCGCGAACTTGCGGCCATCCGCGAGGAGAACGCGGCGCTCCGCGAGCAGAACGGCCGTTTGATACAATGGCAGGAAGTCGCGCAGAAATTGGAATCCGAGAACCGCTCCTTGCGCGGCCTCGCGGGCCTTGTACCCGAACCTTCCGCCACTTTTGTCTCGGCCCGTGTCGTCGCCGATACCGGCGGCGCCTTCGCCCAGTCCATCCTCATCACCGCCGGCCAGTCGGCGGGCGTGAAGAAGGGCCAGGTGGTGCTGACCGGCGAAGGCCTGGTCGGCCGCGTCATGCAGTCGGGGCTTTATTCCTCGCGCGTGCTGCTGATCACCGACATCAACAGCCGCATCCCCGTTCTCGTCGGCGAAGCCGGCAACCGCGCCATTCTTGTGGGCGACAACGGCCTGCGCCCGCGCCTCCTGTTCCTCGGCAACAAGACCGCCGCGGCACCCGGCGACAAAGTCGTCACCTCGGGTGACGCTGAAGCCTTCCCCCCTGGCCTGCCTATCGGCCAAGTGGCCCGCGTCGAGGAAGGCATCTACGAAGTCGAACCTTTCGTCGTGCGCGACAAGATCCAGCACGTGCGCGTGGCTGATTACGGCCTCTCCGGCATCCTTGCCCAGCCGCCCGCGCAAGCGGCCGCCCAAGGGAAATAGGGGGGCAAATAGTCATGCAGGCCACCGTCCTCCAACGCATGGATGTCACCGCCCGGCGCTTTGTGCCGTTCGGCGTGACCTTGCTGCTGATGCTCTTCGCCATGACGCCCACCTACATCCCGGGGCTTTCGCATATCACCCCGATGTATGCGCTGATGGCGGTCTATTTCTGGTCGATCTACCGCCCCGACCTGCTCGGCTACGGCGCGACCTTTGGGATTGGCGTTCTCGAAGACCTGCTCGCCGGTACGCCGCTGGGCTCGGGTGCTCTTATCCTCCTGCTCTGCCAGCGCGTCGTCTTCCATCAGCAGAAGTTTTTCAATAACAAGCCTTTCGGCATCATCTGGCTTGCCTTCGCCGTGGTCGCGACCGGCGCTGGCCTGCTGCGCTGGATCTGCGTCGGCCTCGCTGCTGCGTCGGGCTTCACCCCGATCGGGCAGATGCTCACCGCCACGCTCATGACCATTGGCTTGTATCCGGTGATCGGCTGGCTCTTGGCCAAAGCCCACATGAAACTCTTGGCCAACTGACATGACCATTACGCGCGATAGCGACTGGTCGAAAATGTTCACCCGCCGCGCCGCTGTGCTCGGCGGCTTCCAGGCGGCCCTCGTCGCGACGCTCGTTGGGCGCATGTACTACCTGCAGATCGTCCAAAGCGACCGCTACGCCATGCTGGCGGAAGACAACCGCATCAATCTCCAGCTTCTGGCCCCGCCGCGCGGCCGTATCCTTGACCGCTTCGGCCAGCCACTCGCGCTCAACAAACAGCAGTTCCAAGTGCTAGTCGTGCCGGAACAAGCCGTGCGTGTCGGCGACACCCTCGACACGTTGGCCAAGCTGATTGACCTGTCGGAACACGAACGCGACCGCATCAAAAAAGAAGTCGGTCGTAAACGCGGTTTCATTCCCATCACCATCAAGGAAAACCTTTCTTGGGATGAAATGGCGCGCATCCAGGTCAACGCGCCCGACCTGCCCGGTATCGTCATCGACGAGGGCCTGACGCGCTTCTATCCCTACGGCGAAGCGGCAGCCCACCTGCTCGGCTACGTTTCCTCCGTCGACGAAGACGAACTCAACGGCGACCCCTTGCTGCAATTGCCGGGCTTCCGCATCGGCAAAGATGGCGTCGAGAAGGTCTACGATCTTCAACTGCGCGGCAAAGGCGGCACCAGCCAAGTCGAAGTCAACGCTTACGGCCGCGCCATCCGCGAACTTGAGCGCAAGGAATGCGAGGCCGGCTCCGACGTCGTGCTCACCATCGACGAGCGCATCCAGGAATTCGCCGGCAAGCGTCTCGGCGAAGAGAGCGCTTCGGTCGCGGTGATGGACGTGCACACGGGCGATCTGATTGCGCTGGTCTCCAATCCCAGCTTCGATGCCAACGCCTTCAGCCGCGGCCTGACCACCGACGAGTGGAAGGGGCTGTCCACCAACGACCACAAGCCGCTCATCAACAAAGTGCTCTCGGGCCAGTACGCTCCGGGTTCAACCTTCAAGACGGTGGTCACGTTGGCCGCCCTCGAGCACGGCGTGATCACGCCGGAGCAGACCGTTCACTGCAACGGGCGCTATAACCTCGGCTCCTACGTCAAGCACTGCCACAAGGTCCACGGCTCGGTCTCGATGGTGCGTGCGATCTCGCTGTCCTGCGACGTCTACTTCTACGACGTGGCGCGCCGCTTGGGCGTCGACAAGATCGCCGCCATGGCCAACAAGTTCGGCCTGGGCTCCATCTCCGGCATCGGCTTGCCGAACGAGAAGCCCGGCCTGGTGCCCACCGAAGCCTGGAAGAAAGCCGCACGCGGTGAACGCTGGGCGCCCGGCGACAATCTCAACGTCGGCATCGGCCAAGGCGACGTGCTCGCCACACCGATCCAGCTCGCGGTCCTGGCCGCGCGCATCGCCAACGGCGGCGTCGCCGTCAAACCACGCATCGTACGTCCCGCCGTGCTGGGCAACGCCGCCGTCGACGAAGAGGCAGGCCTGAATTTCGAAAGCCTCAATATCCCGCTGCCGCACCTGGAGATCTTGCGTCAGGGCATGCACGACGTGGTCAATGGCCCGCCCGGCACCACTACCGCCATGTCCGCGCGCCTCAAGTTCACCGAACCCGAGATGAAGGGCTGGACTCTCAGCGGCAAGACCGGCACGGCCGCCGTGCGCGGCATGACCGCAGCCGACCGCGAAGCCCAGAAACGTGATCCTTCCAGCGTGCCGTGGCACCTGCGCGATAACGCCCTGTTCATCGCCTTCGCCCCCAGCCACGCGCCGCGCTACGCCATGGCGGTGGTCGTCGACCACGCACTCGGTGGCGGCGGCGCCTTCGCGGCCCCCATCGCCAAGGACATCATGGAGATGGTGTTGCGCTTAGATCCTTCACGCAAGCCGCGGACCGAAGACCAGATCGCCCAGGCTGATGTTCCGCATTCTGCTATCGATCCAGCGGATATCGCCGCGGCCGACACAGCGGGCCGCGGCCCCGCCCAATGACCGACCTCGGTTTCATGTCAGCGCGCTTACGTCGCGGGGATATGACCCCCGGCGAAAAGCTGTGGCAGATGAGCTGGTCGCTGATTTTCCTAATCTGCTGCATTTTCGCCTTCGGCATCGCCATGCTCTACTCCGCCGCCAACGGCTCGTGGACGCCTTGGGCGGGGTGGCAGCTTGCCCGTTTCGCCGTCGGCCTTGTCATGCTCACCGCCGTGGCGGTGATCGATGTGCGCCTGCTCCTGCGTTACGCCTATGTCTTCTACGGCCTCGTCTTCGTGCTGCTGGTGATCGTCGAGATCAAAGGCTTCGTCGGCGGCGGCGCGCAGCGCTGGGTCGACCTGGGCTTCATAAACCTTCAGCCCTCCGAGCTGATGAAGCCCGCCATCGTGCTGGCGCTTGCGCGCTACTTCCACGGCGTCAACATGGAAGAGATCGGCAACCCCACCGGCCTGATCATCCCCCTGGCCATGACCTTCATCCCCGTCGGCCTGATCGTCATCCAGCCCGACCTCGGCACCGCACTCCTGATCATCGCCGGCTCCGGCATCATGTTCTTCATGGCCGGTGTCAGGATTTGGAAATTCGCCCTGGTGATCGCGGCGGGCTTGGCGGCGAGCCCCATCGCCTGGAGCTTCCTGCACGACTACCAGCAGAACCGCATCCTCACCCTGTTCGACCCCGAGCGTGATCCCTTGGGCACCGGCTATCACATCCTGCAGTCAAAGATCGCACTCGGCTCCGGCGGGCTCTTCGGCAAAGGCTTCATGGCCGGCACGCAGAGCCATCTCAACTTCCTGCCCGAACGCCAGACCGACTTCATCGGCACCATGCTGCTTGAGGAATTCGGCATGATCGGCGGCCTGGTGTTGCTGGGCCTTTACATCATCCTCTTGGTCTACGGCTACGCCATCGCCTTCCGCTGCCGCCACCAGTTCGGCAGGCTTGTGGCGATCGGCATCACCACCGGCTTCTTTCTCTATTTCTGGATCAACCTCGCCATGGTGATGGGCCTGGTGCCCGTCGTCGGCGTCACCCTGCCGTTCATCTCCTACGGCGGCACGTCGCTGCTGACGCTGATGCTCTGCGTCGGCCTGCTCATGAACATCCACGTCCACCGCGACGTGCACATGGGCGTACGCGGCGGCTTCAACGACTTCTAAGATCAATTATTGCGGCTGGGGCTTTCCGTCCGGCGCGCCCATGATTTCGCGCATGGCCGCACGCTTTTGCTCGGTGCTCATGCGCGTCTCGAGAAGGTCGTGCAGCGTCTCCATGTCATCGGACGCCGGTTTGCCCTTGCCCGCCATGTACGACAGCATCGTCCAGCGGTAGGCCTGCACATCGTCCTGCGGCACGCCCATGCCCGTGCCGTACATCAACGCCAGGTACTGATAGCCCTCGGGAATCTTGCGGTCGGCCAGGCGGTGGAACAGTTTGGCGGCTTCGCTGGGATCTTTCGGTACACCCGTGCCCTTCAAGTACGCCAGCGCCATATGGTACTGCGCCGCGCCGTTGTTCTGCGCCACCGCCTTGCGCAGCCACTCCACCGCCGCCGCATCGTCCTTGGCCACGCCGCGGCCGTCGAAATACATCATGGCCAGGGCATCCTGCGCCGGGGCCACGTTGTGCTCCTCGGCCGCGCGTCGGAACCATTTCACGGCTTCGGCATCGTTGCGCGCAATACCTTCGCCGTCCCGGTACATGGCCGCCAAGCCCATCTGCGCCGGGGGATAGTTCTGATCGGCGGCCTTCCTGAACCAGGTCAGCGCCTCGCTGAAATCCTTCATCACCCCGTCGCCGCTCCAGTACATGGTGGCAAGGTTATATTCCGCCGGCGGATGACCCTTGTTGGCCGCCGCGCGGAACCACTTCAGGGCCTCGTCCATGTTGCGGGTCACCGCCCGGCCGTTGTGATGGATCAGTCCCATCTCGTTCTGCGCGTCGAGATTGTTCTGCGCCGCCGCCTTGCCGATCCAGCTCATCCCGGCCGGCACATCGCGCGGCACCCCGCGGCCATAGACATACATCGAGCCTAAGGTGAGTTGCGCCTGGGCCTCGCCCATTTGCGCAAAAGGCGTCAGGGCCTTGAGCGCGCCGGCGAAGTCCCCGCCTTCATAGGCGGCGACACCGTCAGTGACCGTCGCGGCGAAGGTGGGTGCCGCGGCCAGCATCACGGCCACGGCCAAAGCCGCGGTCTTCGCACGTACGGTCATCGGAACGTCCCTTCAGGGCAATGAAAGCCGGGACAGCATACAGCAAAGGCCCGGAAACGTGAGCTTAATCAGCTCGGCGACGCCCCTTGCGTCTCGACATACACAGCATAAACCGACTGGCTCGCCGTCATGAACAAACGGTTGCGCCGTGCGCCGCCGAAGGTGACGTTGGCACAGGACTCCGGCAGACGGATGCGCCCGATCAGCTTGCCGGAGGAATTCCACACCGTGACACCGCTATAGCCCACGTTCGTGCCGGCGTTGCTCGAGGCCCAGATGTTGCCGTAAACGTCGCAGCGCATGCCGTCGGTGCCGCAGCGGATGCCGTCGACCATCATGTCGGCGAAGGCGACAGCTTTACCGCGTAGCGACTTGCCGTCACCCGCCACGTCGAAAGCCCAGATCGAACCCCGGCTGATCACGAACAGCTTCTTATAGTCCGGCGAGAAGCACAGCCCGTTGCTGGGTCCGCCAAACTCCTCCTGGTCGATGACTTTGCTCACGCGCCCTTGCGCATCGACGCGATAAACGTGGCCCGGCAACTCGCCCTTGAACGTGCCCGAGCCCGCGGGATATCCGACGCGGTTGTTGATGCGCTCGTTCTGCGGACGCAGGGCGCCGCCCGGTCCGTCGGTGATGCCCTGAAACAGGTTGTTGCCGAAGGGCGGATCGGTGAACCAGGCGCTGCCGTCGGGATGCACGCAGACATCGTTGGGCGAGTTCAGGTGCTTGCCTTCGAAGAATTCGGCCAGCACGGTCACCGCGCCATCGTTGTCGTAGCGCACCAGGCGCCGGCCGCGGTGTTCGCAGGTGACTTGGCGCCCCTGAAAGTCGAAGGCGTTGCCGTTGGAATTGTTGGACGGCGTGCGAAACACCGAGACGTGCCCGTCTTCATCCAGATAGCGATACTGTTTGTCGCCCGGTACGTCCGACCACACCAGGTAGCGCCCTTGCGCGTTCCAGGCCGGGCCTTCGGTGAAGGTGCAGCCGGTGTAAATGCGCTGGATCGCCGCGTTGCCCACGCGCAGGCGGCCAAACTCCGGATCGATGGTGATGACGTCGAGATCGGGATAAGCCACCGGTGCCGCCCCCGGCGTATAATCGCGCGGCGGGTTCGAGATCACGCTGCGCCCCGCCCCCAGCTGCGCGTTCGGCGAGGGGCCCTCAGCTGCCCGGCCGCGCCCCGCCATACCGATAAGCCCCGCAGCCGCGATGGCGCCGCCTATGGCCGCGCGCCGCGAAATGGTCTTTTCCGTCGTCATGTTGATCCCCCCATAAAGCCCCGATGCCGAATTCGAAACGAACCTCGATTCAAATGCACCTTGGTCAAAACACTACTCACATTCCCGCGCGCGAGAAAGCGACCCCCCGCGGGCCCCGCTTCGAGTTATCCACACCCCTCAAAAAACGGCGCAATCCCGCGGTTTTCCGGCGGTCCAGGATCGCTTGTCACGGCAGTCCCCAGGCTTTATAAGAGCGGCCTTCCCGGCCCGATGAACCAGACGCCGCACCCCAGGGATGCGACGGAAGGCCGCGCGAAGCCCTTGGTGGGGCGCATAGCTCAGTTGGTAGAGCAGCTGACTCTTAATCAGCGGGTCCCAGGTTCGAGTCCTGGTGCGCCCACCATTTTCTAGATTCAAATCAATAGTTTAGCTTGGGTATCCCTAGAGCGACATTCAGGCGGGAGAAATTCGTTGGGTGCGAATCCGTTTACTGCGCGCGAGCCCCTTAGTCGTGAACAATGACGTTAAGAAGCGACGTGTGGACATTCATCGTGCCGTCGCCGTCATAATCTATGAATCCCAGTTTCCGAAATTTATTCATAAAGCCATTAATCCGGGACCTACTCGTGCCGACTCTAGCCGCAAGAATTTCCTGATTTATGGAGGGTACCGTCTCCATCTTTCCTTCTTTACCTAGGTTGGTCATGAGGAGAAGGATGCGAGCCAGGCGCTTTTCGCTCGAATTGAATAGATGATCGACGAGTTCGGCCTCGACCAGAATGTTCCGGGCGAGCAAAAACGACATGAACATCTGAGAGATGGACGGTTCGTCCCGCATGACTTGGATCATTGCCGCTTTGTCGATCCTAACGATTTCGCTTGCCGTTTCCGCGGACGCCGTGGAGATGTGGAAAGGTTGTCCAGCCAAAGAGCCTTCACCGAAAAATTCTCCTGGGCCGAGCACAGCAACTACACCCTGCTTGCCCTGTCGTGAGACGACCATGATCTGAACCTTGCCCTTCTGGATATAAAACACTGCCTCCGTGGGGGCCCCCTGCTGAAAAATGGGCTCACCTGGTTTGTATTTCGTTGTGATTCTTCCTGCGCCCACGGTGGCGAGGAACGCTTTAGGATCGAACTTTGCGAGAGCCTTTGCGGTCGGAAGATTAGGAGTACCGCGCTGATGATTGCCCCCAGTCTTCAAAACGCGCGCACGCATTTCTCGTGAAGTTTTCACAGACTTTACCCCCTCAAAGACGACCAACACATCCATGTGCGCGCTTCCGATGGCGCCGTAAAAATTGTGATGACGCAGCCAGAAAAAAACAAGGGTTATGGCGAAGCTATTTCACGTCCGCGCCACTTGCCTTAATCGTGCCGGCGGACGGGCCGACGTTTTCGCCTAGCCTAAAAAGGAAAAGCAACGGCAACGGGGTGCGAAGACAACAAAGAGTCGCAAGAATGGGAAGATTCTCTCTACCGTCGCGACCCTTGGACGCCGTGGCCTCCGCCTCGGGTGATTGATCTCACCGGGTTGAGTAACCAGAAATTCGCTTCCGCGCTGCGTGGCCCAAATGCTGCGCACCGGCAATATTTCATTCCGGCAGACCTACATGCGTCGAAAGCTGATTGAGAGTGAAGAACTACGAGGGAGCTGCGACTTAGCGGGCCGGAGGATGTGCTGGCCGCTGCCGTCGCCTTCCTGAGAACCTCGCCAAAGGCGGGGATCACGCAACGGAGATTCGAACCCTATGTCCAGTCGCCCCTCATAGATATTAATAGAATCCAGTGCCCACTTTTGTTCTTATCGGCCCACCATTTCTCAGATTAAATCAGAACGTTCTCGGAATCAGACTTACCCGGCTGTCCGAATGCCCCCTTCCGCCGCGCGCATCAGTGAGCTGTTTTCCGCCGCGGCTGCGCATCACGAGGCTGGCCGGCTCATAGATGCCGAGGCGCTTTACCGCCAGATCCTCGCGGCTGATCCCACACACGACGAAAGCCTGCATCTGCTGGGCATGGTCGCCTACCAGTCGGGGCGGAGCGATGTCGCCGTGGAACTGATCCGCCGCGCGGTTGCCCTCAACGACCGCAAGCCGGCCTTCCACGTGAATATGGGCATGGCGCTGAGCGAGCAAGGCGAGCTCGCCGAAGCCATCGCCAGCTTTCGCGCCGCCCTCAGACTCGACCCACACGACCCGCACGCGCATTTAGCCCTTGGCACGGCCCTGCATGCGGCTGCGGCCCAACGCAGCGGTATTGCTGCCGGCGATACCAAAGACGGCCCGTTCCAGGGCGTGCGCGCCCAGTATGAATCTCTGCCGTTTCCGGCGCGCGACCCCGCGGCCGAACACCATCTCATGCTCATCTCCGTCCCCGACACCTTGAGCAAGGTCAATCAATACTGCTTCGGCGGTGCGCGCGATTTCACCAAAGGCCTGCGCGTTCTCGTCGCCGGCGCCGGCACGGGCGACAGCGTGATGTGGCTCGCGCACCAGCTTCAGGGCACGCCTTCGGAAATCGTCGCCATCGATATTTCCGCCGCCAGCCTGGACATCGCCCGCGCGCGCGCCGCGGTCCGTGGCTTTAACAATATCCGCTGGGTCCATGCATCGCTGCTCGATCTGCCCACGCTCGGGCTTGGCACGTTCGACTACATCACCTGCCTGGGGGTTCTTCACCATCTGCCCGATCCCGAGGCTGGCCTCGCGGCCTTGAAAGCGGTCTTGGCTGAGGGCGGCGGCATGGCGGTGATGGTCTACGGCACCCACGGCCGCGCGTTCATCTACGGCATGCAGGACCTGCTGCGCCGCGTGAGCGTGGGTCTGGACGACCGCGGAGAACGTCTGCGCTTCGCGCGCGAGATCGTCGAAACGCTGCCGGCGACGAACCCGTTCAAATTCCGCTACGACACAAAGGTCATCCGGGACTACTTCCTCCAAGACAACACCAATTTCTGGGATCTGCTGCTGCACGAGCAGGATCGTTCCTACACCGCCTCCGAAGTGCGCGGCTTCCTGGCGACGGCGGGCCTCACCGTGCAGGCCTTCGCCACTTACCTCGGCGAAGAAGCCACCTGCAGTCTGCAGTACGAACTCGACACCTATATTTCGGACCCTGCGCAGCGACATCGCTTGCACGGCTTGCCGGCGCCGGCGCGCGAAGATCTTGCTGAAATGCTCGACGGCAGCCTCGCGCTGCACACCGTTTACGCTTCGCGGGACCCCAAGGCCGCACTGGACCCCACGTCACCGCAGGCCATTCTCTCGCCCCTGAGCGAAGAGGCCCGCCAAGCGCTCAGCCATCCGGCTGCGGCTGGTGCGGGTGTTCCCGTGGTCCTGGGCAACGGCAAAGAAATGGTGTGGAAAGTCTCAGCGGCGACGCGCGCGTTCCTGGCGGCCATCGATGGCCGGCGCAGCAATGCCGAAATCGCCCGTTCCATCGATCCTGCCAATGAGGGCGGCGTGCTCGCACAGGTCGCGCCGGAGCTGCGGTTGCCTCTTGCCTGTCATTGGTTGGTGGCCCGCATGTCGGGCGGCACCGCCTGGCCCGTCCTCGCCGGCTACAGAAAAATCGCTCCGCCGTTGAAATATCAGGAACCGATCCACCTTGAAGCGGCCGGATGCCGGGCTTTTAAGCCGCTCTAGCGCGCGTGCACAGTCCCCCAGCCGCTGATCGACGTGTTGATGTGCTGCGGCTTGCCGACATAGTGAACGCGCGCCGAACCGCTGATGTCGACCGTCAGGCTTTCGACCGGCTGCACGGTCGCATCGCCCGCACCTGAGATCGAGACCTCGGCGTCCCGGGCGACCAGGTTGGTCAGCTCGGCCTTGCCAGCACCGCTGATCTCGAGGGCCAACTTGTCGAGTTTGCCGCTGGCCTCGATCATGCCGCTGCCCGACATCTGAAATTCCGTCTCGCCGCCGTTGAGTCCCGCCACCTGCACGCGCCCCACACCCGACAGCGATACGCTCCGCAGCCGGCGCACCGTGACATGGGCGGTCACCGCACCCAGCCCGCGCCATTCATTGCCAAAGGAAAAATTGCCCTCGTGATCGATCACCAGCGTGCCGTGGCGCACGGCCGTGCGCACTTGGCGCAAGGCCTCGGGGCTGCCTTCGAGCACCACCGACGGCGTATCGCCGATGGTGATGTCGACCTTGCCCAGTACCGCGGCCAGCGCCACGCCGGTGAAATCCGCCACCGTGCGGGTTTCCGTCTGGCGCGGCCCTTGCGGGATCGCGGCGGGCTGTAAAAGCGGGTTGTCCGGCAGACCCAAGGCGCGGAACCGGTCTGCTGACTTTTGCGCCTTGGCCTGGGCACGGTCCTTGAGCTCTTCGGCGCGTTCGGCGTTGCGCTCCGCCAATCGCGCCATGGCGCGCTCGGTGGCGCGTTTGCGGATCTCCTCGCCGTTTTCGGCGATGAATTTTTGGGCGCGCTCCGTGGCGCGGCGCACCAGTTCAGCCTTGCGTTCCTCGGCCCTGAGCGCACGGGCGGACGCGCGCGCTTCCTTATCAAGCTGCTCGTCGATCTGCACCTCAGGGACCGGCGTCGCCTCTGGCGCCTGCGGCACCAGCAATGTCGGCGCTGGCGGTGTCATGTTACTCACCGGCGGCAGCGGCGTCTGCACCACGGGCCCCTGCGCCAAGCTCGCGGCTGACGCGGCCGCCAACAGCGCCACCGCCGCCGTGATCGACCACGTCGCGCGGCGCGGCAGGCGTACGGGAAGCAGAGCGGCTCCCAAAATACGATCGATGCGCCGGTCGACGGTTTCCCTGCGCGCCATGCCCACCGCCGCGATGCCCGGAAGCCTGGGACGCGCGGCGAAGTCGAGCAGGATGGCAGCATAGGACGAGCGCTGCTCCAGCACCGTCGCGGCTTCGGCGTCGCTGGCGAGTTCCGCCAGGTCGGCCAGCTTGTCGTGCAGCCACCACGCTAAAGGGCTAAACCAGAATAGTGCCCGGTGCACACCCGCCAGCAACTGCACATGATAGTCGCCGCGCGCGGCGTGGGCACTTTCATGCGCGATCACCGCAGCGCGCTTCTCAAAGCTCCACGAAGCATAATCGGCCGGAAGCAAGATCGTCGCCCCGACCGTCACGGGTGCGGGCAAGGTCTCACTCACACGCACGTCGCGTCCCGCCGTCCAGTCGGTGCGCAACGGCACGGCCTTGGCACGCAGGCGCAGGGTCAGCACCAAGCCCACCGCGAGGCGCGTGAGCAAGACGCCGGCGACCGCGCAGTACAGCGGCAGAAGCACCTGATGCCAGTCGAAGGTCGCGGCTTTCGTGCCGACGGCCGCGCCCTCGAACAGGACGTCAGCCGCATCGCATATCGCGCGCCCGCAGTAGAGAAGCGCGCCCGCAACACCGAAGCCAAGGTCTTTGGATGCAATCGCCGTGTCGCCCATCGTCAGCGTCGGCGGCGCCATCACGGGGCCTGGCAAGATTTCCCAAATCATCACCGACATCAGCACCGGCATCGCCAGTGCTGCGGCCAGCACGCCGCGCCAGGCGGTGAGCTGCGTGTGTGGATTGCTCGCGCGCAGGAGGTGAAGACCCGCACCGACGATCGCGGCCAAGAAGACGGCCCGCGTCGCGGCCTCCAACAGCCAGCTTGCGGTCACTTCGGGAAGAAACGGCATCATGACTTTCCTCCGCTTTTGTTGCCTTCACGCGCTTTTTCGATCTTCTTGGCGAGCATCTGCAGCTGCTTCTGGTCGAGCATCTTGGAATCGACCATCCCCACCAGAACTTCCTCGACCGATCCGTTGCAGAACCAGTCGACGATGCGCTTGACCGCTTTCGCCGCCACGCGGCCGCGCGCCTCGGCGGCGCGATAGATGTAGGTGCGGTTGTCGACGGTGTGAGTGACGAAACCTTTGTCCTCCAGGCGCCGCAAAACCGTGCGGATGGTGGACTCCTTCAAAGGACGGGTGAGGTGGGTGCGCACCTCTTCGGCGGTCATGGGGCCGCCGTTCCAGACGATCTGCATCACGGCGCGTTCGAGGTCCCCCAAATCCTTGGAGACGTCGTTATCGATATCGTTGTTCTTACTCATGATCGCCGCACCCCGCCGTGAATGCTACGATATGTAGCACATCTTAGAAGTCCGCCGCCAGCGCCACGCTCACCTTTCGCGGCGAGCGGGTGTAAAAATTGCCCGATGAGTTCACCCCCCACCCAAAGGCATTGGTGACGTTCTGCATTTGCAGACGCACCGACGCGGGCACCTCGGCATACGTGAACACATACCGCGCCCCGAGATTGAGCTGCGTAAAGCCCGGTACTTTCAACAGATTGTCGGACCTCGCAATCGCTGCGGAGGAGTTGCTCACCTGGCCGTCGATGCCGAAGCCGCGCCAGGCTTTCGGCTGGTACTGGAAGCTGGCTTGCACGGTGCGGGGTATTGGCCCCACCGGAACCGGGCCGATGATCCCGCGCGCAACTGTATCGCCCGAGGTGCGCGGCTCCAGAAGGATCATGCCGCCGACGATGGTCAGGCCTTCGGTGAAAACCGGCCCCGTCAGCGACACCTCGACACCCCGGTGGCGCACGTTGCCCAGCGGTCCAAAGACATTGGCGGCATCAATATTGAAGTAAGGCTTCTTCACCTGAAACACGCCGGCAACCACGCGCAGGCGCGCCGTTACGTTGTAGCGAAAGCCCGCGTCGATCTGCTCGGTGCGGCTCGCGGGCATGGCTTCGTTGGCATTGACGGCCGAGAAGGGGGCGGTGCCTGAATCCTCCAGCCCGCGGGTGTAGCTGGCGTAAAACGCCAAGTCCTTGGTCAACAGGCCGTTGGACGAAACCGAATAAAGCCAAGGCTGCGCACGCGCTTGGGCCAGCGGCACGGCGGGGGCGGCGATGTCGCGGCGATAGAATGATTTCTGCACGCCGGCGCTCACGCCTCCGACGCTGGCCCACAGCGCGGTATAGGAGGCGCCGAGCGTCACCTGGCGTGTGTGGTCATCGGTTAGCGGGCCAAAATTGAACACCGGTTCGGGGAACAACACGCGCTCGCCGACGCGCGCGGTGCCAAAGTCCTTGGTGTCCGATCCGCCGAAATCGCGCTGCACGTCGCGCCCGCGCACCACCAGGTCGATGGTATGCCGGCGCGGGCCTTCGCTGAACAGGCGCGTCGCGCGGACTTCTCCGGAGTACGAAGCGAAACTCTGTTCGGGCACGCTGTAGATGCTGTGCTGCGCCCTCCCATCCGGCTGCACGTTACGCAGGATGTCGCCGTAGTATGTTTGCACCGAGCTCGAACGGAACAGGCCGGCGCGCAGCGTCCAGTCACCTAGCGCCGCGCGTCCCAACACCCCGGCGTTGACGTCGCGGCAGGCGCCTGTCGTCCACTCCTGGCCGAAGAATTCATGGCGCTTGTAGCGCGGCGGCAGAAACGGCCCGCCGGTGAAAACGGCCGGCTGCTGCTCGTTGTGGCAATCGTCGAAGACGCCTACGAACGCCGTGACGTCAGTGTTTTCATTGGGGCGTAGGCGCCCGATGGCGCTGCTTTCCCAAAGGCGGTTCTTATTGCCGGAATCGTTGTCGATGCGGTTCGAACTCAGCCCAAGACCGAAGCTGAACTTCTCCGTCACCGGAACCTGCGCGTCGATCTCGAAGACATAGGTCGTGAAGGGCCCGAAGGTCAGAACCCCGCTGACGATGCGCTTGTCGCCGGGAAGGCGCAGGTTGAAATCCGCGATGCCCGTCGGTGCGGGAAAGGCATAGGACTGCGCGCTGATGCCCACCCGCACAGCATTGCCCCGGGCATTGCGGTTGTTGAGTTGCGCCTGCTGGTCGAAGTACAGCCCTTCGATGCGCACGTTGCCGGCGGACACCGGGCTGAAGCCGCGCGCGTTGTAGGGGCCGTAAAGTCCGATGCTCTCGTTGCCGACGCGCGTGCCGAAGGCATCTTCCGCGGCGTCGACCGCGCTTTCGCCCGCGCGCTGTGCCAAGGCCGGGCTCGCGATACCGAGAACAACCAGGATTCCGAGCCAGCGCATCGTTCCCCCAAGTACTGCGACAGCGTGTAATGCTACGAAACGTAGCAGTAGCCTCCCCACACGTCAAGAATGTGAATTGTGGCGTACTACCAGCGGGTCGACCAGTCACGCCGCGGCGAGCGGTGGACCGCAATCCAACCGCCGATGATTTGCGCCAGCGTATAGCCGCCGTGGATCGCGAAGGCGACGGCAAAGGACGCAAGCCCCGCGCCGCTCGCAAGCCCGATGGCGCCGAACACCACCGCGACGCCAACCAGTGTGGCGAGGATCGCCGAGCGGTCGGCGAAGGGATAGCGCACACAGGCGCGGTTGATGCCGATAAAAGCGCCCAGTCCCAGCAGCAGGGCGGTGATGAAGGTCAAACCGACTTCGCCCACATAACTGCCGACGAGTTTCCGCAGCGCCAGGTCCAGCACCATGTAGCCCGCCTGCACCAGCAGCATCATACCGATGGCCAGCGCGATGGCCCGGCCGGTGCGTGGAGCGATTTGATCTGGGGTGAGGTTGGACATGGCCGTTCACTTGCTGTTCGGCCCGCGTATAGTGGCCCAAAGGTCACCCGCTGTAAACCAAGCCAACGTCATGAACGCTCTCCGTATCATCGCAGCCCTTGTTGTCCTCACGCTCGCCACGCCTGCGCGCGCCAAGGATGCGTTCACGACCTACGGCGACGTCGCACGCTATGCGCTGCCGGCGAGTGCTGCGTTGCTGACTGCCGTCAACCGAGACGGCGAAGGCTTCGGCCAACTCGTCGCCAGCGGTGTGGTCACGCTCGGCCTCACCTACGGCCTCAAGTACAGCGTCAACGAGACCCGCCCCGACGGCGGTTCGCATTCCTTCCCGTCCGGCCACACCGCCGCCGCTTTCTTGGGGGCGGCTTACATCCACGAACGCTACGGCTGGCGCTGGGGCATCCCCGCCGAGATCGCCGCCGGCCTGGTCGCCGCCAGCCGCGTCGAAGCCAAGCGCCACTTTGTGCACGACGTCCTCGCCGCCGCGGCCATCGCGCATGTCTCGGCTTTCTTCCTGGTCGACCACCGCGACGACCGGGTCACTCTTTTCCCCATGATCGGCGGACGCAAACCCACCTTCGGCATCGTCGGCCGCATCCGCCTCTAGATGAACGACATCCTCTCCATCCAAGACCTCGGCGCCCAAGGCGACGGCATCCATCAAGCCGGCGCGGAGCGCATCTACGTCGAGCGCGCGCTGCCCGGCGAGACCGTGCGCGTCAAACGCCGCGGCAGCGAGGGCGGCCTCAAACGCGCCGATCTCATCGAGGTGATCACCGCATCACCCGAACGCCTCAAAGCCCCCTGCATTCACTACGACCTCTGCGGCGGCTGCGGCATGCAGCACACCAGCGAGAACTTCTACCGCGCCTGGAAGACCGGCATCGTCGAGGGAATCCTCACCCGCAACGGCCTCACTCCGACACAATGGCTGCCGCCTGTTTTTCTTCCCCCCGGCCAGCGCCGCCGCGTCACTTTCGCCGCTCTCAAGAAGGGCAAGTCCGTCACGCTGGGCTATTTCCGCCGCCGGACTCACGCCGTCACCGACATCACCGCCTGCCTGATCGCCGATCCCGTGCTGATGGATTTGCGCGCGCGTCTCATTCCGCTGCTCACCCCGATCCTGCAAGACGGCAAACCCGCCGACATTTTCCTCCAGCATGTAGACGGCGCTGGTGAACTGGTGATCACCGGCCCCATCGGTGCCCGCGGCCGCCCCGACCTCGCCGTGCACGAAGCCTTTGCCGCGCTGGCGCAGGCAACAAACATCGCCCGCATCGCCTGGCGGGTCCGCGAGCGTGATGCGCCGGAAGTGATGCTCGAAGCCCGCCCGCTTTTCGCCCGATTCGACGCGCTTAACGTCGCCCTGCCGCCACAGGCCTTCCTCCAGCCCACAAAAGCCGGCGAGCAGGCGCTCGCCGAAGCCGTGACGGCGCTGCTTCCCGAACGCGGCGCCTTTGCCGATCTCTTCGCCGGCTGTGGCACGTTCTCAGGGCCCATGCTCGCGCGCGGGTCCGTCGCCGCCTATGACAGTGTTGAGCCCGCCATGCGTGCCCTCGACAAGGCCAAGGGCGCGCTGCCCTTGCGCGCGATCCAGCGCGACCTGTTCCGCGACCCGCTGCTCGGGCCCGAACTCAAGGCCTTCGATGCCGTGGTTTTCGATCCACCGCGCGTCGGTGCGCGCGAGCAGTCCGAGGCCTTGGCGGCCTCTGCGTGTCCCATCGTTATCGCCGTCTCATGCAATCCCGTCACCTTCGCCCGCGACGCGCGCCTGCTCACGAGCGGTGGCTATACCCTGGGCAGCGTCCAGGTCATCGACCAGTTCACCTGGTCGCACCACGTCGAACTGGTGGCGGGGTTTCGCCGAAAATAAAACCGCCGCCGTCATGTTCTGACGGCGGCGGCTTGGATTGCGGGTGTGGCTTAGCCTTTGATCGAAGCGATCACGCGCTGTGCCACGCCATCGATAGCGGTATCGCCCTTGATCCAGCGCAGGATCATGACGAGGTCGTGTTCCGGATCGACCCAGATGACGTTCGAACCGTTACCCACCGCGGCGAAGGCGGTCTTCGGCGAAGTCTTCCACTTGTTGCCTTTGGTGTTCAGCCAGAACAGATAGCCGTAGTCCGGGCCCAGCGGCGTCGCCTTCACGGCGTCGTTCAGGTAGGCCTCCGAGATGATCTGCTTGCCGTTCCAGCGGCCTTTGTTGAGGTACAGAAGGCCCAGTCGGCCGATGTCCTCGTCGTTGGTCTGGAAGCCGCCGCCCCAGCGCGTGCCGCCGGTCACGGACTGGACTTTCTTGCCGTTGATGTCGACGTAGGAGTTGTCATAGCCCAGCCACCGCCAGGTGTTGGACGCGCCGATCGGGTCCATGACGTTTTCCTTCAGCACGTCGGGCAGGCTCTTGCCGAACAGACGAGCCATGGAGAGTGCGAAGCGGTTCATGCGCACGTCGTTGTATTCATAGTAGGTGCCGGGCTCGTTGATCGCGCGCGGCTTCATGGCGGCGTTGCCGAACTTTTCGGCGCCGAGGAAGTTGGCGTTGCGGTCCCACATCTCGCCTTCCCACTCGCTGGTCTGCGTGACGTGATGGCGCCAGGTGATCTTGGCGTTGTGCGGCGAGTCATAGCCGCCGTCCTTGATGACTTCCTTCACCGGCTGGTCGAGGTCTTTGACCAAGCCCTTGGTCACGGCCACGCCCATGACCGTCGAGTTGATGCTCTTGGCCATGCTGTAGACCGGATCGACGGCGTTGATGTCGCCGAATTCGCCGACGATGTAGCCGTGGCGGATGATGATGCCGTTGATCTGTGCCCGGCTCTTGGGGATGTAGCCCAGCGGCGGTCCGAAGCTCTTGACTTGATCGCGCGCGAAATCCCAGCCGCCGTCCTGCATCTTGGCGAATTCGATGGCTTCCTTGAGTTTCGCGGAATCCATGCCCACGGCCTCAGGGGCTTTGCGCTCCCATTTGCCCGGCGGCGGGAAATAGCCGATCGGTGCGCCCTCCGAGGCGGCCCAGCCGCGCTGCGACGCTGTCAATGCAGCAGCAGCCGACGACGCGGCTAAGAATGTACGGCGCGATAAACGGTAGTTGTTCATGATCAAACCTCCCAGGATGAACTGAAGCTCGATCATAGCCCAACCCGGGCTCCTGGGAGACTCAGAAACTGCGTGTAATCTTCACGATTAGCCGATTGTCGGCCAGGTTGCCGGCAAACCGGGCGTCGCAGCCGTAGTAGCGCAGGTCGAGGTCGAACCACTTGGGGATCTTCCAGGTGCCGCCGACATTCCAATCGGTGACGTTCTTCTGCCCGTTGGGGCGTATGAAATAGCCGCCGTCGACCCGGATATCGAATTGCGGCGTGACCGGCACTTTCACCTGGGTGATGAAATAGGCCGACTCGCGGATGCGGCCATAGACGTCGGGGAAATAGGCCGAGGTGTTGATCCTCGCCACGCCGAAGTCGTAGGCCGCCTGGGTATAGATCACCCAAAAATCGTGGTTCCGCGCCTTGAGGCCGCCGGGATACCAGAAATAAATGAACGCGGCGTCGTACTCGAACTTGCCGGCCGCCCCGTGATAACGCCCCTGCAGTTCCATCTCCGTGGTGCGCTCGTCGCCGAAGTTCACCCCCGAGGCAAAGGTCTGCAAATGCAAACCCGTGCCGGTGTCCCAGTCAATATTGCCTTGCGCCGTGGCGTTATGTTGGGTCTGGGTGATGCCGCCGAACAGATAGTCGCTGGCGATGGAAAAGCTGCCGGTGAGTTTCCCGGGCAGCCATGGCATGCCGTCGGCCGCCCGCACCGGCGATGCGGCAAACGCCAGCGCCGCGGCTGACAGGCCGATTTTCACAGCAATATTCACGCCCAAATCCTTCGGAGAATGTCCGCAGATCAAAGATATAGATGTGGGCCGCCGGCCCTTCCCCCACCGCTGCCGGCAATTTAAGTACGGACAAGGAAGGGGTAAAGCGTGGGGAACCCGAAGCGCGCGGCTTTGATGAACGATATCCGGCCATGCTATCTCTGGCGGACACCAGCTCATCCCCAGGAGGGAACATGCGCAGCATCACCGGCCCTTTGGCCGCCGCCCTAAGCGCCTTTGCCGTGAGCGCCGTCTTGCTTTTTACATCCGTGACAACGGCTGCGGAGAGGGCCGAGCAGGTCGAGTTCGAGCTGATGACCTGGCCAGAACTTAAGTCGGCCCTTGCCGCCGGCAAAACCACCGCGCTTTTCTACACCGGCGGCACCGAGCAGCGCGGCCCGCAGAATGCCGCCGGCGGGCACAACCTGATGGCCCGCGCCACGGTCAAGGCCATCGCGCAGAAACTCGGCAACGCCATCGCCATGCCGGTGCTGCCCTACACGCCCAACGCCGCCAGCGCCGATCTGCCCGGCACCATCGGTCTGACGCCGGAGATCCTGGCCCTCGTCCTCGACCGCATCGCCGCCGAGGCCATCACCAACGGCTTCAAGAACGTGGTTTTGATGGGCGATCACGGCGGCGGCCAGCCTAACGTCTACCGCACCGTGGCGCAGAAGCTCGACGCCGAATACGCCGCGCGCGGCATCCACGTTTATTATTGCGATCAGGTCTACGCTCCCGCCAACGCCGTCTTCGACAAGATGCTCACGGAAAAGAAACTCCCCATCAGCACCCATGCCGGAATCTCCGACACCTCCGAGATGATGTACCTGTCGCAAGACACACCCGAGTTGTGGGTGCGCAAGGCGTTGATCGCCACCGCTGTTGGCGACCCCGTGCCTGTGCGCGGCCAACCGGCTCCGCCCTCCGTTGCCAAGAACGGCATCACCGGCGATGCCCGCGCATCCAGCGTCGAATTCGGCAAAGTGATCTTCGATCTGCGCGTCGATCATGCCGTCCGCCAAATCCAAAGCTTCATCAAAAAGTAGGTTTGGTTATGGCGGGTAAAATACGTGTCGGTATCGGCGGCTGGACCTTCGAGGAATGGCGCGGCGGCGCCTTCTATCCCGAAGGCCTCTCGCAGAAGAAGGAGCTGGGCTACGCCGCTTCGGTGCTGACCTCCATCGAGATCAACGGCACCTATTATTCCACCTTCAAGCCCGCGAGCTGGCAGAAGTGGCGCTCCGAAACGCCCGACGGATTTGTCTTCTCGGTCAAAGCCTCGCGCTACAGCACCAACCGCCGTGTGCTTTCCGAAGGCGCTGACTCCGTCAAACGCTTCCTCGCCCAAGGCCTCGAGGAACTCGGCGACCGCCTCGGCCCCATCAACTGGCAATTCATGGGCACCAAGAAGTTTGACCCGGTCGACTTCGAGGCCTTCCTCAAACTCCTGCCCAAGAAGATCGAGGGCGTGGCCCTCCGCCACGCCCTCGAGGTCAGGCACGCGAGCTTCAAGGACAAAAAGTTCTATGACCTCGCGCGCAAGTATGGCGCGGCCATTGTCTTCGCCGATGACGACGACTTCCCCGAGATCGACGAGCCCACCGCCGACTTCACCTACGCCCGCCTGATGCGCTCCAAAGCCAACGTTAAAACCGGCTACACCGGCCCCGAACTTGATGCCTGGGCCAAGCGCGCCAAGGCTTGGGCCAAGCGCGGCGATGTCTTTATCTACTTCATTTCCGGGGCCAAAGTGCGCGCCCCCGCTGCTGCCCTGGCCCTGATCGAACGCTTGAGCTAGGCCCGCCAATCCCCGGTTGATTGCGAAACCCGTGCAAATCCGGCATAAAACGCCCGATGGGGGGCAAGCATCGTCATGTCTGACGTCGTCGCACCACGCGAAAAATCTTTTGTCGCGCCGAAAGAGGCTGTTGCCTGGTTCCTGCGCGACATGGCTGACGTCTCCGGCTACATCGGCGTTGAGAACGGCGTGCGCAGTCCACTCGCCGCCTACGCACTTTTCCGCCCCGTGCTCACCGAACCCGATCCCTGGTACTTCGCCGGCGTCGTCGCTCTCGAGGCTGCCAAGATCTGCGACGTCTTTGAAACCGAGCAGGCCGACGAAATCCTGCGCCTGGTCTTCGGGACGATGGATTCTGTCATCGGCCGCGACGACACCGATTCATCGTCCCTTGCCATCCTCATCATGGGCCGGCTCGGCATGGGCTCGCTGATCATGCACCGCAAAGTGCCCGACAACCTTCTCGCCAAGGTGATGATCATTCTGTTGGGCTCGGCGGAGTCAGCCGCATCCCTGATGCCCGACGACACGGCGCATGAAAAAATCCGCAAGGCTCTCAAGCTCGGCACACCGGTGTGGTGGACGATGTTCGGACGGCGTTACGAACTCTCCAACGCCGCAGCGGCAGAAATCGCTGCCGCATAGAGCATTTTTGGCGCGCCAAAAAATGCCACCAGTCTAAAAAGGTCCGCGAAAGGCGCCGCTGATGAACGCGCGCGTGTCCCTTGCGATCACGGGTTTGCGCTCCTGCCACCACGCAGCACAGCGCACACGCAGCGCCTCGGTCTCCTCCATGCTCAGCTTCTTCATAAACGCCGCCGCCTCATCCCAGCTTGCGAACGCCGGTATGGGATTCGCACCCAGCAGCGCGGTGTAGTAGTCGAACCCGGGGCGCGTCTCGACGATGGGGATACAGCCCGCCTCCAGCGCCTCATACGTGCGAAAGGACTCCAAATTCGACCAACCGCAGGGGCTGGGCACAAACACGCTTTCATCCAACAGCGCGCGGTAAGCCGGCGTGGCCAGCGCATCGGCGCTGCCGAAGCCTTCGGTCAGGTGCGTGTAGCCGTCGGCGACCCCTTTCATCGCCTTCAGCATCTCAGCACGCGTCGATTTCTTGGCGTCGCCGGCGAAACTCCACAGGTACTTGCGTGCGCCTGCTGATTTCTGTGGTGCTGATTTCTGCGCCCCGCCTGGGCCGCCAAAGCCGGCCTTGCAGCCCAGCGGAATGAAATGCACGCGGGCGTCGCCCGCCAATATTTCAGAGTAATAATTGCGTACCACGCCGTCGCAATACTTGTAGATGCCGGTGTCGTCTATGAAGGCCTCGTCGCTCAGGTGCACGAGGATGATGCGGTAGCCCGCTTCGAAGGCCTCGCGATAGTAAAAGGCCTTCTCCGGCACGATGCGGTTATCGACCACGATCATCACCGGCGCCATTTTCGACCAGGTCTTGTCGACTGCCTCCGTCGTGAAGCACCCCGCCAGCACCTCGTGCAGCCAGTCGCGCTCCCAGGCGCCTGCGGGGTCCAACTGCCAGATCAAAGCCGCCGGGGGCAGGGCGCCCGGCGCCAACTGCAGGGAGTTGCCCGCGAGGCGGCGTTGAACAAGGCGCAAGAAATACAGCGCGTCCTGGTCCTTGGGATTTTTCTGCAAAATCGCCAGCAGTTGCGCGCCGGCCTGTTCAAACAGGCCGGATTCAAAGCGGCGGATGGCGAACTTGAGGTCTTCGCTGGCCGACGGCGGATAAAGCATGCAACCCCCTCCGCAGAACCTAGCTCACAGCGGCTCCAAAAAGAATGGGCGGCCTTCGCGGGCCGCCCAAAGTTTTAACGCCAGAACAGACCCAAGAGACTCAGGCTTAACCGACTTTCCAATTTCCGCCGGGTCCTTTGCATGCGGTCGCTTCCTTGGTGATGCTTTCCGCGCTGGTGTGGACCTGTTCGCGATAGCTCTTGCAGGTGATGCCGTTGCCGGCATGGGTGACGCGCGTCACCGTCGTGCTGCCGTAGTTGCCGGAGCGATCGTTGCGCCAGCTGTCGGTCTGACCCTCGTTCAGCCGGTCCAGCGCGCTGACATTGGTGCGCGCATGACGTTCGGCGTCCTGGCGGCCGAGACGGTCGCCGATGACGCCGCCGGTGACACCGCCCAGCACCACGCTCGCCGCGATCCAGGCCGGATTGGCGCCGGCGATGGCCGCGACGATGCCGCCGAAGGCCCCACCGGCCGCAGCACCGCGCTGCGCATGCAAGCTGATGCCGGTCTCACGCTCGATGCTGGCGCAGCCGGCCAGCGGAACAAACAAAGCCGCGGTGAGAGCCACGGCGACCGAAAGACGCGACTTTTTGTGTTTAACTTCAATGACATAATCAGTCATAAACATACTCCTGCGATGACAGACTGCCGGATAAACGCCGCGCACGCCCATGAGTTGCGGTCGTTTTTGCCGCGTCCTGCACACACCAGATGTTCCTCTGACGCGGTATCGCCTTATCTTCAGGCCTTCATGTTCCGTATCCGCAGC
>CANKHC010000020.1 GCA_947481595.1 Fidelibacterota bacterium | reverse complement strand
GGGCAATCCGGCCCAGAGCGCGTCACTCGCCGTGGTGTGGGCGTTGAAGGGGAAGGTGTCGAGAAAGAGATCGGCACAGCGTTGGCGCGCGAGGTGATCAGCGCCGCTTGCCACGCGCGGCGCGAAGATCAGGCGCTCCGGCGCGATTCCGGCGCGCGCGGCAGCGGCGCGCAAGTTGTGTTGTCCCGTGGGACTGACCCCGGAGAACCAGAGCACACCGTTGCTGACCGCGGCGAGGATGCGCATCCAGCCGGCGAACGTGGCTGGGGTGAATTTGGTGGGATTATTGAAACAACAGAACACAAACGCGTCTTCCGGCAGGCCCGCGGCGGTTCGCGAGGGTGTCTGCGGCGCAATCGCGCGCGCGGGATCGTTGGGCTGGAAGCAAGGCAGCGCGATGATTTTTTCGCCGTAGTGGACGCGCGCGTCCTCGGGAATGACGACGTTGTCGGCGATGACATAGTCGATGTGGGGCGAGCCGAGTGTGCCCGGATAACCGAGGTAGCTCGTCTGTACCGGCGCGGCACGGCCGGCAAAGACGCCGTGGCGCGCATCGGTGGTGTGGCCGCTGAGATCGACGGCGACGTCGATGCCGAGCGTGCGCGCCGTCTCGATGATCGCGGCATCCGCACTGGCGCGGACGTCGAGGAAGCGATCGAAAGCACGCACGAGCCTTCTCTGCATATCGTCGCCCGTGGTGGGTCCGAACGAAAAGGCGGTGGTTTCAAAGCGGGTGCGGTCATGCGCCTCAAAAACCCCGGCGATCAGGGTGGCGACGGGGTGTTGGTGGAAATCGCCCGAGAAATATCCAACGCGCAAACGCTCATGCTTCGGGTGTGCCGCGATCTTGACGGGCGCCGTGCCGACCCTGTCCGTGGTCCAGATTTCCGCAGCAAGGCGCTGCTGCGCGGGATCGTCGGTCAGTGAGAGAAGCGCAAAGGGCTGAACCGCCGGTTCACCGCGCTGCACCGCGGCTTGCAAAGGGGCGAGTTCGGCGTCGAAGCCCTCCCAGGCGCAGATTTGCATGCGGGCATTCAGGAGTAGGCCACGCAGATAAGGCTTCTGCGGCTTGAGCGCAAAAGCGCGCTGATAGGTCGCGGCGGCCTCTTCGGCCCGACCCGACAGTTTGTAAGTATTTCCCAGGTGGTACAGCGCGTCGGGATGATCGGGATGAACGGCCAAGGCCGCTTCAGCGCTCGCCTGTGCGGCGTCATAACGTGCCAGAAGATTGAGCACCGCCGCGCGGTTGCACAGGGCGCTGGCATTGCCGGGCGCCAGGGCGACGACGCGCGCGAGGCTGACGAGGGCCGCTTCAAGATCGCCCAGATCGATGAGAATGGCCCCGCGATGGGTGAGCGCGCCGGGATCATTGGGCGCCAGCGCGAGACCTTGGTCGACGCGAGCGAGCGCCTCAGCCAGGCGCTTCGACTTGTGCAACGCCAGGGCCTCGGCGAAGCGAGCCCGCGCAGCCTCGGCATGTCCTGGCGTTTCAACACTCATCTCGGGGTCCCCACGTTGCGCGACAACAGCACGGCGATGCCGCGCGGTCCAGGTGCCTTAACGCGGCCGAGGGTATTGAAGGTGAGTGGCGGTCAGCTGGCGCAGCGTGGCGGTGCAACGCCGTTGAGCGGCAGACTTACGGCGCGTAACCCAGCTTGAATTCGCCCTTGCTCTGGCCGTTATAGGTGCCCTTTTGCAGCCACTCGAGCGAGGCCGCAAACAGCAGGGCGTGGTTGCGCTCCCACATGGCGTTGTGGCTTGAACAGGCGAGGTCGACGAAGACTTTCTGCGGCGAGCCGAGGTCGGCGTAAAGATCACGCACGCGTTCCGGCGGCACCTGTTTGTCGTGGGCGCCTGCGATCATCAGGAACGGCGTGTTCATTTTGGCGACGACCGCCTGATTAAAGCCCCAGCTCGGGACCTGCGGGGCGCGGCGCATGCCCGGACCCCACGTCGCACCCACGGGATCGGAGGCCAGCATTTCCGACCACACGGCCGCACTGGCCGCCGGATCATATTGATCGGCGCAGCCGACCTGGCGGTTCCAGTTGGCGTCGAAGTCGGCGCGGGTCTGAGAGGTCATCGGCCCGTTCATGGCCGGGAATGGGTTCGGCGGCGCCGACGGGCCCGTGCGGTTGTAGGCGGGCGCCAAGACCACGAGCTTCGAGATCTTTGCAGGGTTGCGCGCTGTGTATCCCGCCGTGCGCGGGCCGCCTTGCGACCAGCCGACAAGAGCTATCTTCTCGACGCCGCGCAAGGCGCGCAGGTGATCGACCACTGCGCCGATGTCGTCCCAGTCGGAGCCCATGGTCGTGATCGGCTGCGTGTAAGCGGCGGGGCATGTGGCTTTGAGTGGCTTGGGCACGTACTGCGCTTGAGCGTCGGGCGGCACGTTGCAGGCGTTGTCCATGACCTTCGGCCGTGTCGAGCGGCCGTAGCCGGTGGTGTCCATGGCGAAGACGTCGTAGCCGGCCTTCGCCAGATAGGCCATCCAGCTGTAGTCCTGGTACGGCACGTCGAAGGACACTTCCGCCGGTGTGCCTGCGCCGTGCACGAACAGCACGACTTTGTCGGCACCGGCCTTGCCGCCGACGACTGTGCTGGGCAGCGCAACCTCGCGCACGTAAAGCTGGGCCCGCTGACCTGCCATCGACGGCGCGGTGGAGGTCACGCGCACGGAAAGTTCGGTGGTGGTGAGCTTCGCGTCCTGGGCAACGGCAGTGGCCGCAAGACATCCGGTGGCCAACGTGATCAAGCAGAGGCGCTTCATGGTTGTCATGGCGTCAGCCCTTCCTACTTCACGTATTTTTTCAAATCCTTGTCCGCGACTTCGGCGCCGTAAACATTGCCGGCGTCATCGGCGGCAACGCCCTCCGCCACGCTGGACCCGCCCTTATTGCCCGAGGGATCGGGAATGAACGCCGTGATCTCACCGGTCTTGGCATTGCCGATGCGCACACCGCGCTTCACGCCGGGATTGAAACCGTAACCCTGGCGGTCGCTGGATTCGGAATCGGTGACATAGATCACATCCTTCTTATCGATGTGAATGCCGCTCGGGCGGCCGTAGTGCGGCCAGATGTCGAGCAGCTTGCCGTCCTGGTCGAAGATCTGGATGCGGTTGTTGGTGCGGTCGCCGACGAACAGCCGGCCCGCCGAGTCCATAGCAAGCGCGTGCGGCATGTTCATTTCCTCCGGCCCGGCGCCGAGCTTGCCCCAGGCTTTGAGGAATTTGCCGTCGGCGGAGAATTTGACGACGCGGTTGGCGGTGCAGCCGCACCCGAGGTGGCCGTCGGTGACGAAGATGGTGCCGTTCGGCGCCACCAGCACATCGGTGGGCGCGCCGAATACGCCGGGCTCCTCACCTTGCACGCCAGCCTTGCCCAAGGTCATGAGCAGCTTGCCCTGAGCGCTGAACTTGAAGACCTGAGCTCCGCGCTTCTTGTCCTTGCTGACCTGCTGATCGGTCACCCAGACGTTGCCGTCCTTGTCGACGTGCAGGCCGTGCGGAAACACGAACATGCCCGCGCCGAATTTGCGGATCGTCTTGCCCGAGGGATCGAGCAGCACGATCGGATCGACTTTGGAGTCCGCGCAGTTGTTGGCACCGCAGCGGTCGATGGCCCAGACGTTGACACCGTCCTTGTCGATGTCCACGCCGGCGGTCGAACCCCACTGGCGGCCGTCGGGAAGCTTTGCCCAGCCGGGAACGACTTTGTAGGGATTCGGAAGAAAGGGGCCGTCGTTGGGTGCGGTCAGCGGCGCGGCCAACGCCGCAGCGGCCACAGTCAGACACAACGCGATGCCAAGTGCTTTTGCAGTCGTTCCGAGGCGCGGCATATCGGCGATCCTTTCAATCTTGATCGAAGGACTTATTGAAGTGCTGGAAGCTCCCGCGACGATTATGGATAAGCCCTGGCGCCGTCACAAGCCCATGGACGAAGCAGGAGTGCACGCTAGGCTGAAGGGTTTTTGGTCAATTTGCGCTTCTCGCGGCCTTTCAGCGTCCAAATCAAGCTGTCGGGGTCGTGGTTGTCCGACCAGTCCAGCGTTTCCTTGGGCAGCGCGCCAATCCGCACTTCGGTGACATTGCGCTTGAACCAGGCCTGAGCGGCGACGATGGCGAGCTGGTCGAGGTACCACTTGTCCTGCCCGGCGCGCTCGAAGTGCAAGATATATGAGGCGATGAAGGCGGCGAAGTCGCGGCCTTGGGCGGTGGGCATGACGGCAAATGCACTGGCATTGACCATTTGCGAAATGAACGGCTGATCGGGACGTTCGTAGACTGCCGCGTCGACCGCGCCGAGGCCGTCCATCCAGGCCGCAGGGTCGCGGTTGAAGACGGAATCGACATCGACCACCAGGAAGGGCCGCTGCACCTGGGCCATGAAGCGGGGCAAAAGCACAAATCGCCGCGTGGCATATACGGTCTTCTCGCAGGGACCAAGTTCTTCGACAGAGTAGCTGGCCCGTGCCGGCGCAAACGCGGCAAAGGCCCGGGCCGCATCGAAAGATCCCGGGTTCATGATGTGCAGATGCACCGTTGCGTCGGCTGACTTCGCCAGGACGGAGCCGATCAGATCGTGCGCGAAGGTCTCGGCATAGTCGCCGCTGGCCGCGGCGAGGATCACCGGCCCTGCGCCGGCGACAGGCGCGCCGCCGTGTACGAACGTGTGTGCGGCAAGCTGCGCGGGCAGTTCGGGATCGCGGTAGAAATGCTGCAACTGCGCGTAAGGCACGGTGTTGAGCTTGGGCGTGGCAAAGGAAAACGCCTTCTCCGGCCCCTCGTCCATCAGTCCGGCCCACATCGCCGTGGCCACGTCTTCCCGGCGCGGCGAAACGATGGCGGTGATGCGGCGCAGGGTCGTCACGACCGGTTTTCCGGCGGCGATCTCCTTGACGGCGAACGATCCCAGCTTGACGACGTGCTCGGGATCGGCGGCCAGGATCTTGGCATCGACCTCTGCCAAAGCTTCGGCTTTGCCGGCACTCTCGAGCACCATGCCCAGGTTCCTGAGAACGTGAAGGTTTGCGGTTTGCAAAGTGTGGGCTTGCTGCAACTGGGCGACAGCCTCGGAGGCGCGCCCCTGCTGGTGATGGATTAGACCCAGGTTGTTCAAGGCATCGGCGTTTTTGGGGTCGCAGGCAATCACGCGCTCATAAATGCCGGCCGCTTCTTCCGCGCGGCCCTCGGCCTCACGCAAGACGCCGAGATTGAACAACACATCGGAGTTGTGGGGCTCGACCTGGCAGGCGCGCGCGAAACATCCGTCGGCCTCGGTGAATTTTCCGCTCTTGCGATACGCGATCCCTAAATTGTTGAGGGCGGCGACATAGGTGGGCTGGAGCGCGACGGCCTTTTTGAAGCTGTTGATGGCTGGATCAAGTTTTTCCTGCTGCGAATAAGCCGCGCCCAAGAGGAGGTGCAGCACCGGCTCCTTGGGATTCGCCGCGATCAGCGCCCGTGCCCGCGCGATCGCCTCTTCGCTGCGCCCGTCCTTGAGAAGGCCCACGACCTTCGACAGTTGTTCTTGTGAAAGCGGCATGGCGCGACCCTACAACGCCGGTCTCCGATGCGCAAAGTCCTGCCGAGACGGAAAATGTGCGAGGGCGCGACGGTTTCCCGCCGCGCCCCCCAACAACCCGATTGACGAAGGTTGGTCAGTTCACGCGTTTGTATTTGCGTAACACCGTACCGTTGGCGTTGAAGAGCGTGAAGAACGGTCCTTCGAACTCCCACTTGCCGCCCATTTCGGGGGTGAGGATTACCTTGGTACCCTCGCGCGAGATCTTGAAGGTACGCATGGGGATTTTCTCATTCCACGTCACCGTGGTTTTGGCGGTCTCGGCCGTCGGCCCGCGCGCCGATTGATTGCGCTTATAGCCGTAGATCCACTCGGTCGCCGTAATCTTGTATTCACCGTAGTCGCCCGAGGATTCAAAATCCTTCGGGCCGTTGCGGTGACGCACCGCCATGACGACACCGTCCCGCACCATCCAGCGGCCGGTCATTTCAGGTGGACGCATCACCACGCCGTCGGTGTGCCACTCCTCCAGCGACCACACACCTTCAAGCACTTTCAGAAGCTCAGGCGGCGGCGCATCGGCGGCGATAGCAGCCGGGCTTGCAAACAGCAGCGCCGCGGCGATCAGTAATGAACGAATCATGTATGCCTCCCTTTAAAACACAGCGACCGGGTTGATCGGCGAGCCGGTGCCACCCGGGATCGCCAGCGGGTTGGCGATGAACAAAAACTCCCAGCGCTTGCGCTGGGCTGCTTCACGCGCCACCGCGGTCATATCGAGGGCGTCGTAGATATGGACGCCCAGGTAGACGAGACAGAAGTTGTGCACCGGCTGGCCGGTGACTTCGCCCGTGTTGGGCGCGAAATCCGTCGAAGCCTCGCCGCCGAGCAGCGAGACGTCACGCGCCCGCAGCCACGGGATCATCGAAGCATCGAGACCAGGGGCTTCTTTTTGGATCGCCCAGGGCCCGACTTTGTCGCGGCGGATCCAGCGGCCGAGGTAGATGAACAGCGCGTCGCCGGGACCCACCTTTACGCCGGCCTGCTTCTCCCAGGCTTCGATGTCGGCGGGCGTAATACGCGTGTTCGGCTCGAGATATTCGACGCCCTTCAGCCGCGGCACGTCGATGAGGATGCCGCGCGTGAAGATGCCGTTCTTGACGTTGACAATGGAATTCTTGGCGTGGCCGTTGGCCATCACCGTCGCTTGGTCCGGCTTATAGCCGTTGTAGAACACACCGTCCTCGTTGACGTGCGACAAGCTGTCCATATGCGAGTGGGCGTAGCCGTGGAAGCGGATACCGATCTCGTCCATGCCGATGCCCAGCATTTTGTGCGTGGCGGGCGAGGTGTTTTCCACCGACTCCGTTGTATCGAAGTTGCGCGACATTGACACCGACACGCCGTCCTTTACGAGGGCTGCGGCGGCCTTTTTCTTCTCGGCCGTGATCAGGTTGAGGGCGCCGATCTGGTCGTCTTTGCCCCAGCGACCCCAGTTGGAAAGTTCTTTCTTCCACTTCTCCATATCGGCCTTGGTGACCTTCGACTGCGGCGCTTCGGCCGCCTGCGGCGCCACGCTGCCCGCGAAGCACGCCCCTAAGATCAAAGCGCTCAAGGCAATGCGAAAGTGTTTCATTGGCTCCTCCCTATTCAAAATCCCGCATCAGTATAGGCCGGCAGGGCCTGGATGCGCAGGGTCAATTCGGCGCAGTCGACGATGAAATCCTGATCCAAAGGATTGCGCGCGTTCTGCGACGGGCGGGTTTCGGGGCACAGCAGGAATTGTTGCTGCATCCCCAAGACGGCCGCCGCCGCCGGCTGGCAGGGATCGATGTCCAAGGCCCACTGCAAACTGATCACCGCGCAGCCGGGCGGTGCGAAGTACATCGCCAACAGGTCGCTGCCCACGGCACCCAGCAGGACCTCGGCGTCGGCGAACAGGGCGCGCTGTTCGAGGCTGGTCAGGTCGCCGAGTTCGACGGTCGTAAAGCCGTTGGCGGCGAGGCAGATTGCGAACTCGGCTTGGTTGATCGCGAGGCGCGTGCCGATGCGGGCGCGGGACAAGAAGTAGCGTTTGCCGGCGCGCGGTTTGCGACCGGGGCCGCCGCGCAGGACGTCCTGTAAATACAGGGCATGTACAGGGTGGGGCGGCATGGAGCGGCCGGGGCGGTAGAGGTTAAGGGTCCGGAAGCGGTAGCGGGCGCCGACGCGGCAGCGCAGGATATCCCCATCATTCACACCCGCGAGCGCCAGGGTCTCCATGAACTTGGCGCCGGTCAGCGTGTCGGGGATGGCGATCTTGGTGCCGGGCGGACAGTGTTTGCGGCCCAGCAGGCGCGGGATGAAGTCGATCAGCCAATGGCCGAAGTGATTGTGCATGGGCGCGTTGACCCACAGCACGTCAGCGTCGATGTCGATGAGCTCCTCGGGGGCGTGGTAGGCCGCGCGGCGGGCGGCGGGGAAATAGGCGTGGGGCGCGTGATTGAAGACCTGGTCGAGGCGGAAGTAGCCGCTGTCTTCGAGCACCGTGCCGTCGGGGGTTAGGACAAAGTCCCAGCCCGGCACGGCCATGCCGCCCGGCAAGCTCATCAACAGGATCGGATCGGTGGTGTAGGCGAAACGGATGGAGTGAGGATTGGACGGCGGGATATCCACCGCGCGCGGCGGGTCGATCACGGTATAGGCGAAGCCTGCGTCTTCGATCTTCGCGACGGGAGCTATCGTCATGGGCAGCCCCTGCCCGTGGGGATACTGGGCGCGCAAGATGTCAGTCACGAAAGCCGCATCGCTCGCGCAGAGCGCTGCGGCCAAAGCCCCCTCATGTGGTTGGGAACGCAGGAGGGGGACGAGAGCTCCCAGCGCCGCGCGACCAGCCGCCGCATGGCCGGCGGCGAAGTGCGCGCTCGCGATGATCTCTTGGGCGGCGAGGACGAGGTCGTCGGGAAGACCCAGGCTTTGCGCGCGCGCCGCTGCCACACCGCTGGCTTGCGCGCGGCCGGCGCCGCTTAGGGCCCGCGCGATGCCGAGCCAGGCTTTGCCGGCCTCGGGCGCCAGCGTTGCCGTCCAGCGGTAGTGCGCTTCGGCCTCCGCCCATTGTTCCGCCATGAGCGCGATGTCACCGCGCATTTGCCAGAAGCCGGCGGTGTTGTTCTCACGGTCCGCCATAGCCGCACACAACGCCTCGGCGCCGATGAAATCACCTGCCGCGACCAGCGTTTCGATCTTGGAAAACCGTCCCATGCGTTGAGACTATAAGACATTTCCCAAATAAAGAGACCGCCGCGGTTTGCCGCGGCGGTCTCCATACGCTCTCAGTTCAGGTGATTAAAGTTCGCGATGCGAGTTTTGCAACGCCCTGAGAGCGGTCTTGCCGTTGATGGAGGTATTCAGTTTCTGCATCGACTGCAGCTTCTCCTGTTCCATCACGATGAGCTGGGCCTTCGGGGCCGAGTTCTGCAGCAGGAGCGCCTTGGGCGTTACGCCCACTACGTCACCGTGGCGCAGCTTACCGAAGGCAGTGACCGAGTCACCGACCATGAGCTGGTGCGACACCGGGGTGGTTCCGCGCGCCGTCGTGATGAACTTGTTGGCCGTGGTGACCTTCACGGGGCCCGCCATGCTGTTGATGATGAAGCCGCTGCGCGAAATTTCGTCCACGGTGCCGGAGACGGCAACCGGCGTACCCGGTAGCAGGCGGCTTGCCGTCACGTCGATGTCTTCAATCGGCGCTTCGGTGGCGGCGAGCGGGGTTTCGGTGCCGGCAAGCTTCATAAGATATTCATCGGCGCTTGCGGCGGAGCTGATGCCAAGGCCGATGGCGGCGACCGATGTGGCCAATAAGATTGCTGTCTTTTTCATGTCAGCCTCCTCCTAAAATTTTCTCAATCGCAGCCGCTCTCCACACTTATTGAAACGGCGGCTGTAGCGCGGTCATATGCGACCGTCGTGAAGTAAACGTTCTTCGTCCGGTGCGGTTCCGATTTTAGAGACATGAAAACCTCGACAGCAGCGCTGGACAGCTTGAAATACAATGTAAAGTCGCTGCGCTTCCCTGATATGTTGAAGCTCTCACAGGCCTCCCTCTCTTGGCCAACACGCCATGACCGACAACCTCCGCATCTCCGAGATTCAAGCTTGTGTTGCGGCCGGAAACTTTGCCGGTGCGGAAGCGATTTGCGCCGACCTCCTCACACAGCACGCGAGCAATGCCGCGGTGTGGCAAATGCGCGGCGACGTCGCGCTGATGGCAAACAACACCACCGATGCCGAAGCGCATTACCGCTGGGCGACAATGCTGGCACCGGGCAGCGCTGCAGCCTGGCTCGGCCTCGCGCGCAGTTCTGCCGCTAACGACCGCGCGGCACCGGCCGGAACCGCGGCGGCGCGGGCACTTGAGCTTGGTCTCAGCGAAGATGGCACCGCCGCCGCGCGCGAAATCATGGCGCACGATTTTTTTGCGCGCGGGCTTCTCATGGAAGGCCGTGCGCAGCTTGCGGCCCTCACGCCGTTCTACCGGGCGCGGCTGAAAGAAGGACGCACCGACGCTGAGACCTTGGCAGGGGCGCTGCCCGCCGCCTTGTGCGCCGGGAACGTGGCTTTTGCGCAACGCATCCTCGACCTCACCTATCCGCAAGCTGGTGGCGTCGGCCCCGTCGCTATCGCAGCGATCGCGAAGCTGCAGGACTGGTGTGAGGCAAACGGGGTTCCCTGCGCCGTCATCGACCCGCCGCGCAAAGTGAAGCTGGCGGCGACCACGCCATACTCCCGTGCCGATTCCTACAAGACCCCGCCCGTGCTTTATGCCCAGATCCCTGGCGGTCAGATGGTGCCGGGCTGGGATTATGTGATTGCCCCCGATGGCACGGTGCTGGAAGACACCGGGTATTTGAAGATCGTGCACGTCTTCAATCACCTGCCGCACGCCTATTTCCCCGCGGCTGGCCTTGCCGCCCACAAGGCGCCGGCGCGCGAAGTGTTCGTTGACGAGGATGTGCTGTGGCTCGGAGCCCCCATGCACAACCACATGGGCCACTTCCTCATCGACTTCATGCCGCGCCTGCAGGGCTTAGCGCTGGCGGGCAAGAAACTGAAAGTCGCCATTCCGGACACGCTCATGGGGCGGAAGTATTTCGATACGCTCGCCTGCGCGGGCCTGCAGGAGTCCGACGTCATCCGCTGTTCACCGGACGCGCGCTATCGCTTCCGCACGCTGCACGTCTATCGCCACGGCATCTCGATGCCGCCGCATCCGCAGCATGTGGCGTATCTGCAGGGCCTTTTGCGCAAGGACCCGGAGCCCGGCAAGAGCCGCCCCAAACGCTTTTTCTTCTCGCGCGACCGCATTGCTTCGCGTCTGGTGGTCAACGCAGGCGAATTCCAAAAGGTGCTCGACGACTACGGTTTCGTCACCGTGGATATGCCGACGCTTTCCCTAGCCGAGCAGCGCGAACTTTTTTCCGAGGCCGAGATCATGCTGGGCGCCATCGGCACCGACCTGTTCGCGGTCTACTTCGCGCCGCAGGGCTGCAACGTCATCACCCTGCAATGGGACACGACCTGGAAGCTCGACGCCTATAACCCGCAGACCTGCGCGCTGCTGGGTCTCAAGCACCAGTTCTTCCTCTGCCCCGAGACGCGGGCCTCGCGCAATTCGCGCAGTTGGCTCGATCTCGACTTCACGGTTGATTGCGCGGCGCTGCGGCGGCGGTTGGATGAGCTAGTGTAGCGCCCCCCTCACCCCCACCCTCGCCCCGCTGGGGAGAGGGTGCCGCGCGGAGCGAGGCGGTGAGGGGCTTTAATCAACATCAAGCGACGTCTAATTGGGGCGGCTTTGTGGCCGCGCATTCAGAAGTTGAAGACCCCCTCTGCAGAAATCTGTGCGGCGGTTACAAAGTCCGAATGATAGAGATTTCCGTGAGGCGCCGCTCCGCGCCGATTGTTTGTGGGATGATCTTCATGAAGACGCACGTTGCCCTGAAAACCGCGCTGCTGGCGGCTGACCTGATCTTTAAAGCCGCGCTGCTCGCGGCTGTGTTCATTCTGCCGGCCGCGGCGCAAGACGCCCGCGATCCCACGGGACCTTACGTTCCGCCGCCGGGCAACCCCGCCTATAACAAGACCGCCATCATCGGCGTCGAGGCTGGCGCCTCGCACGTCCGTCTCGCCAACCTGCGCGACGAGGCGGTGCGCAACCACGTCGAGATCTACGGCCTTGGCGACCGTCATACCTTGGGAAGTTTCACGCTCGATGTGCCTGCGAAGGGCTCGGTCCAGTTTCAGCCGGAAACCATGATCGAATCCTTTGCACCGCTGAACTGGAATCAGCCGATCGTGCTTTATGTCGAGAACGGCCGCGACAAGCAGCTGTGGCAGCACGTCAAACTGCGCCGCTCCGGCCTGACGGATGCCAGCGTCTGCGCCACACCCCCGCACCTCGACTACGCGCCCGTCGGCAACGTGGCGCTGAACATCTTTGCCGGCCATTTCAGCCGCTACACGTCGCTGGTCACCGCGCATAATTTCAGCGACCAAGCAGGCGAATACGAAGTTCACGTCTATGACGCCGCCACCGGTTCGCGCCTGGCTTTGAGCCCGGTGACGATCAAGGCGCGCGAGTCCTTCAGCCGCGACGGGACCTGGTTTGCCAGCCTGATCCAGACCTTCGCCCCGGCCGACGAACAGCGCCCGCTCAACGTTGAATTTGTGCTCAAGCAGGATACGGGGGCCCGGATCGTCGTCGCCCACACTGTGCGGGATGTCTTCACGGGTGACGCAGTCAACCTGTCCAACCCCTGTGCGATCCACGGCGGAATCGTCACCATCCTCGAATTGCCGCAACCCTGACCTGCGGCGGCAGCGCTTGTAACAAAAGGCGCTGCCGCCTACCTTTCCCGCACATCTCGCGGGAGGGCGGTCATGAAAATCCTGATCCTTGGCGCCGGCGGCGTCGGCGGCTATTTCGGCGCACGCCTGACCCAATCCGGGGCCGACGTTACTTTTCTGGTGCGTGAAAAGCGCAAGCAGCAACTCGACGCGGGCGGCCTAGTGATCGAAAGCCCGCGCGGCAACGCCACTGTGCGCGTGAAAACCGTGCTGCAGGGCGACGTGCGCCCCGAATACGACGTGGTGCTTTTCACCTGTAAAGCCTACGACCTCGAGAGCGCCATGGCGGCCATCGCGCCGGCGGTCGGACCCGAGACTCATATCCTGCCACTGCTTAACGGCCTTGCTCATATACAGGTGCTGAACGACCGCTTCGGGCCGCAGCGTGTCTGGGGCGGGACCACCAAGATCATGACCACCCTTGCCGCCGATGGCGTGGTCAAGCATTTGGCCGATTTCGCCGTTATCACCTACGGCGCCCAAGACGGCGTCACCTCGCCGAAACTCAGCACCTTCAAGACGATCCTGGAAAAGGCCGGCATCGAGACCATCTTTGCGGTCAACATCGCGCGCGAGATGTGGATGAAGCTCACACACCTGTGCACCCTCGCCGCCATGACCTCGCTGCTGCGCGCCAATGTCGGCGAGATCAACCGCACGGCGGAGGGCAAAGCGCTGTTCCGCGAGGTCTTCGCCACCCACTGCGAGGTGGCAATGCGCGAAGGCCATGCGCCGGACGATGACTATAAGAAATTCTGGATCGACACCTTCACGCGCGACAACATCCCCGCCGAGGCGTCGCTGTTGCGCGACATGGAAAAAGGCGGGCCCATCGAAGGCGACCATATCCTGGGCTTCATGCTGGAGCGCGTGCGCGCGCACGGGCTGCCCGACACGCTGCACCGTTTGGCTTACACGGGTGCCAAGGCCTATGAGCAGCGGCTCGCCGCCAGGCGCTTGCCGTAACATATGAACGTCATCCCGGGGCGAAGACCCGGGGATCCAGGGTAAATGAAAAGCGGTGGTTGCTTGAGGGTGCGCATCTCCGCAGCCAGCGGGGGCGGATTTGGCAGCCCTTCATCAATACTGCTCTGGATCCTCGGGACAAGCCCGAGGATGACAATAGTGATGGTGGCTAAAGTTCGTGATCGAAGCTTGTGGTCAGGGAGATGCGGAAGGTGCGCCGCTGCTGCCGGCCTAGGGTTTCGTTGCGGTTGGCGATCCAGGCATCTTCGTCGAAGACATTGCGTGCTTGCGCACGGATCACGGCGGTGTTGCCCATGACCTGGAAATTATAGCGCACCCCGAGGTCGAGGGTGGGGAAGGCCGGGGTGTAGACGCCGGTGCGCGGGTTGAGCAGTTTGCGGCTGGCGTAGTTGAACTGGCTGTCGAGCGAAAGGCCGTTCATGAACGGGGTGGCATAGGTGAGGTTGAGCAAACCCGTCACCGCCGAAACACCAGCAGCGCGGTTCAGGATCACGCCTTGATCGACCAACACGCCCTGGCGGCCGGCTTCGAGCAGGGCAAGGCCGCCGACGACGTTGAGATTGGCTGTGGGTTTTCCGGTGAGCGAGACCTCGATGCCGCGGTGGCGCGCTTCGCCGATCAGGCCGTAGATGTTGTTGGCGTCGAGCCCGGGCGTCGCCTTGGTGATCTGGAACAATGAGCTGATCAGGGTCACGTTACCGGCAAAGCGGTAGCGCAGACCGAGTTCGTACTGTTTGGCGTGCACCGCCGGCAGGACTTCGTTGCGGTTGGCGGCATTGTTGGGAGCGGTGCCGGATTCCTCGAGGCCCTTCACCGTGGTGGCGAACAGCGTCAGGTCCGCGAACGGCTTATAGGTGGCAGCGACATCGTAGAGCCACGGTGAGTCGGTGTTGCGCTGCGCTGGCCCCGCCGGCGGCGTGACCTCTTTGCGGTAGCTTGAGCGCAACAGCCCGCCGCGCACCCAGATCGTGTCGGTGATGTTGTTCTCGTAGCCGATGCCGGCGATGACCTCGCGCGTGCGGTCCCTCTGCGGTGCGACGTCCGCCGGCTCGGGCGGCGCGGCCGAGGCCGGGACACCCAGGCGCTGATCGACGAAGCCAAGGGCCACCGGCACGCTGGCTTTGACATCGCTCATGCCCCTGCGCCAGCGCACGGTGGCGAAGACGCGCTGCTTGGGGGTCATGCGCCAGCTGACTTGCGTTTCCGCCGCCATGCCGCGCGTGTGCAGGGGCCGCGTCCGCGCCGCGGTGGCCGTACCGGTGCCGTCGGGACCGAGCACCAGCGAGGTGAAATCGCCGCGGCGGCGGTCGAGGTCGGTCAGCACGAAAGACGATTGGATCCCCAGCGTGTCGGTCGCGGCATAGCGCGCCACGACGCCGCCCGCCGACTGCCACTGATCCTGCTTCGACCATGACGCGGCGTAGTCGTTGGGATGGGGCTGAACCGGCGGCAGGACCGTGCTGCTGAGCGTCGTGCCATAGCCGCCGATTGAGGTGAAGCGGTCGAAGGACGCGAGGCCCTTCAACTGAAAACGGTCGTTGGGCCGCCAGGTCGGCACGAAGGCATAGTGGCGCGGGCGGCGCTTGACGCCGTCGGAGCCGGTTTCGTTGAGGATGCTGACGCCGTAGGCAGCACCGATGCGTGCGTCCTCCGTGGCGATGGAGCCGCGCAGGAAGGTGGCGTTGCCGCCGTAGTCGCGGTAGGCGAGTTCGAGATCTTCGTGCGCGCCGGGTTCCGTAGTGCGCAGGCGGTACTCGACGATGCCCGACGGCGCGGGGAAATCGACACCGAGCGCATTGTAGCCGACGCGGATGGTGACGCCGTCGAAGGAGGGGTCGACGATGTTGGCGGCGCGGATGAAATAGGCGCCGTCGAGGCGGTAGTTGCCGGAGTCCTGCAGGCTGAAGCCGCGCACCTGCTGTTCACTGTAAAGGCCGATCTGTTCGGAGCCCACCTTCTCGCCGAAAGCGTCGATCACGACGGTGGCGACATTGGTGGCGGACTGGGCGAAGGATTCGCTGCCAAAGCCCACGCATACGGACGCAAGAAGCCAGCTCCGCAAGCGCGGTGATGAGACAAACGACATTGAAAACCCCTTCACGGCACAGTCCGTGAGGGGGCTTTCCTTGTCAATCTGGAACCAGTTCGGACAAAAGTGTTGTGTAACAGTCTGCGTACCATCCAACACCCACCGTCATCCTCGGGCGCGGAGCGTCCCGAGGATCCAGAGCAGTATTGATGAAGGGCTGCCAAATGCGCGCCCGTGTGTTGCTAGGCGCGCTCTCCCAAGCACCCGCTTAAGTTCGTTACCCTGGACCCTCGGGACAAGCCCGAGGGTGGCGGTAGTGGTGAGGGTAACGGCAGTGGGCGTTACGGCAACTTGCTGCGGTCGATCGCGGCGCCGCGCAAGTACACGCGTGAGATACGGCGCGTGTTGGTGATGTTGTCGAGCGGGTTGGCATCGAGGATGAGAAGGTCGGCGCTTTTGCCGGCCTCCAGTGTGCCGGCATCGGCCATCTTCAGGAACTCGGCAGCGTTCTTGGTCGACGCCGCGATCACTTGCGCCGGGGTCATGCCGGCGAGCACCATGTCTTCCATCTCGAAGTGCGGTGCATAGGACGTGTTGCCGTCGGTGCCGAGGATGATCTTCACGCCGGCGGCATTCATTTTTGCGAGGTTGCGCGCCTGGATGCCGTGCACGGCCTGGGCCTTCGGGTCGTTGATGTTGCCCTTCTCGATCTTGGCGTAGTCCTCGGGCGCCTGACTTGATTTGAGCCAAGCGATGTCAGCCACCGCGCCGCGCCCGGCCATGTTGGGGTTGAGCACGAGATTGGGATAGGTCTTGAGCATGGCGATGAATTCGGCGTCGACGTCCTTGTCGCGCACGCCATGCGCAAACGCGTCGATGCCGGCGCGCAGCAGGCCCTTGGCATCTTCAAGGTTGAAGATGTGGGCGGTGACGCGGATGCCGGCCTTGTGCGCTTCGTCGATGACGGCGGCGTAGACGGCCGGCGGCATCTTCATCACCGAGCCGTCGCGGTCGTCGACCCATATCTTGATGATGTCCACCTTCTTGGCGGCGTTGGTACGCACGGCGGCGCGTGCCTCGGCCTCGTCCTTGACCCAGATCGGCGCGGTGGTGCGACCGGGCTCGGGCATGGTGATGCCGCGCCCCGCGGTGAAGAAGCGCGCCGCCCCTGCGGGCACATTGGCGCGGATCTGGAAGGGGGCATCGGCGGTGTCCTGACCCATGCTGAGCGCAGCGCTGACGCCGTAGTAGGCGCGCTGCTTGAGATCGCGTGTCAGGGCGGCGGTGTCCTGGCTCAAATGCGTGTGGGTGTCGATCAGTGTGGGCATGATGGTTTTGCCGGCGACGTTCTCGCGCGTTGCGCCGGCAGGGATTTTGGCTCCCTGCGCCGCGCCGGCATACGTGATGCGCGCACCTTCGATCACCAGCACGCCGTTCTCGACCACGCGGCCGTCACCCACGATGAGCCTGGCGCCTTCGAAGGCGACGCTTTGGGCGTGAACCGGTGTATGTGCCGTCAGCACCAAAGCGGCAGCTGCGGCAAGAGTCATCCGCTTGAAGAGGGCGCGCGTGAAGATGTGCATGGCTGTAGCTCCCCTGAAGACCGGGGGAAACTATAGCGCCGCGCGGCACGGCGGGGTAGCGCCCGCAGCGTCACGAAGGCGTGTAACAGAAGTCTAGTGCCGCGTGCTCTGCGTCCGCACGGCACCGGCTGCCAAGTCGTCATACTGACTGGCCAACTCGTCACAGGCCTTCTGTACGGAAACCGCGCCGGCGCTGCGCGCCAAGCGGCGCAAGTCTTCGGCCATCTCCTTGTAGAACGCGGCTTTACCCTCGCTCAACACGGTCGCCGGAATGGGATCTGGGATGGGATTCATATCGCCAGCCTTCCATGGGTGCCCGCTCCCTAGCGCATGCAGCGGAAAGAATCGCGCAGGCGCCAGTCGCGTTGCTGATCGACACGGCCTTTACCGGTGTTGTGCACTTCGGCGACGTTGCCGGTACGCGCCGACACGAGCAGGTACGAGTCGCAGATTTTGACCCATTCCTGGCCGCGCGCCGGTTTGGGCAGGCCGCGCTCTTTCCAGCCGGCGAACTCATAGCGCCCGCGCAGGAATTCGCGCGGCAGGGTGCGGCCGCGGATGTTGTCCCAGCGGTCGTTATCGCGGCGATCATTGTCGTAGCGGCCGTCGCGGTCGTTGCGGTCACGATCGTTGTCGTAACGATTGTCGCCGTCGCGGCCATTACCTTGGTAGCCCTGTGCAACTGCTGCGGAGCTGATGCTCAACGCAATCGCGGCGATGCAAAGTCCTAGAGTTTTCATGTTCTTTTCTCATTTCAGTGCAAATGTTTCCGGTTACTCAAAAAACGCCGATGGGGCCCGCGGTGTTCCGCTGCGGACCGGAGCGGGAATGTGCGCTACACTCACACCCTGTGGGAGGATGAACATGAAAGCCTTGAAAGGTTCGATCGTGAAGGGAGCAGCGGGGGCGCTGCTGCTCGCTGGTTCTGCCGTGGCGCAAGATGCGGGGCCGCGCGCCGTGGTGATGGAGATGGACGTGGGGCTCGCGCAACACACGATCTATTATCCGCGCTATCCACGCGTACCGCTGGGGATCGTGGCGTGGGGCAACGGCGGCTGTCTCAATGACGGGAGTAATTACGCTGATCTCTTGAGTGAGATCGCGGCGCAAGGGTTCCTGGTCATCGCCAACGGCGGGGTTCAACCGCCTGAATTTACCAACGACACCACCGCTGAGCAGCTCACCGAAGCCATTGACTGGGCCATCGCCGAAAATACGCGCGCGGCCAGCAAACATGTCGGCACGCTCGACGTCACCCAAGTCGCGGTGATGGGGCACTCTTGCGGCGGACGCCAGGCGCTGATCGCAGCAGGGGATGCCCGGGTGAAGACGGCGCTGATTCTGCACAGCGGCATCTCGGCGCCGGGATTGGTCTCGCCGGGATCTGCGCCGCCCGACACGCTGTCGAAGCTGCATTCGCCCACACTTTATCTCGCAGGCGGGCGGTCAGACCGCGCGCATCATGCGGCCGAAAGCGATTTCAACCTGATCGACACGGTGCCCATCGTCAAAGCCGAGATGGACGTGGGCCACAACGGCACCTTGTTCGAGGACGGCGGCGGAGTTTTCGGCAACGTCATCGCCGCGTGGCTGGCGTGGCAGCTCAAGGGCTCGGCCGAGGGGGCCAAAGTTTTTACGGGGAAAGACTGCATGCTCTGCACGACGCCGGGATGGCAGATCGCCAAGAAGAAGATCGACTAGGGGTTTTCTGCCCCCAGAATTTTCGCCAGCGCGCGCGTCAGCACTTCGAAGGTGAAGGGCTTCTGGACGACATCGCGGTCGGCCCAGCGCCCTCCGAAGCCGGCCCGGCCGTAGCCGGTGATGAACAGGAAGGGGACGCCTTGCGCCGTCAGTGCTTCGGCCAGCGGGAACACGGGCTCACCTGCCAGATTGACGTCGAGTAGGGCTAAGTCGGGGCGCTTGGCCTCTAGCAGCGCCAGTGCCGTACCCAACCGCGCGGCAAAGCGCACCTCGCGCGCGCCGAGATCGGCGAGCATGTCCTCGAGCAGGAGTGAGATCAGCGTCTCGTCTTCGACCAGGAGGACGTCCAGGTCCGCCAACAGACGCGGGGGGCCGGTCATGCGCTAGAGGGGGACTTCGAGGACCGCAACCAGGCCTTCGCGCAAGTAGGCGAGGTGATGGCGGCCGCCGAGTTCGCCGCCGACGGCGCGTTCGATGAAGCGTGTGCCGTAGCCGGGTTTGATCGGGGCTGCGACCTGCGGTCCGCCGCTTTCGGTCCAGTCGATGGTCAGCCGGCCGCCTGCGGCTTGCCACGTGATCTGCACTTTGCCGGTGTCGTTGGAAAGGGCTCCGTATTTCACGGCGTTGGTCACCAACTCGTTGAGCACCATGGCCAGCGCGATCGCCAGGCGCGGTTTCAGATGCACCGGGGGGCCGTCGAGCGACAGCCTGCGGCCAAGCGCGGTGGCGTAGGGCTTTAAGATCGCGTGCGCTGTGTCGGCGAAATCGGCGCTGTCCCAGTTGCGGCTGGAGAGGATGTTGTGAACGTGCGAGAGCGCCAGCAGCCGCGCTTCGATGGCTTTCTTCGGCGCCGGCGCGTCGACACCATGCAGGCCGCGCGCGACGATGGCCTGCACCGAACTCAAGGTGTTCTTCACACGGTGGTTGAGCTCGTTGACGAGCAGGTCGCGGTGCGCTTCGGCGCGCATCAGGTTGGTGGCCAGCCGGCCGGCGAAGATCAGGCCGATCATCATCAAGAGCACACCGGCGGCAAGGGCCGCGAACAGCGCCTGGCGCGCGGGCATGCTGAGGCTTTCGACCGGCATGCCGATGGCGACCACCCAGCCGCTGTCGGGCGAACGCGTGAAGGCGGTGAGCACCGGCGCACCTTCCACGGACAGAGTCGGCACGATGCGATCTTCGCCGCCTTTGTCCAGCTCGGCTTTCAGGGTCTCCGACGCCGAGGTCATTTCGCTGCGTGACAAGGCCGGGCGGCGCGCGACGTGATGGGCGTTGCGGTCGAAGATGCCGACGACATACCCCGGGGGCATGTCGAGGGCGTCGAGCATTTCATAGAACGGGGCCAGCGGCGGCGCGAAGGCCAGGACGTACAGCACCTCGCCGTTTTCGATCACGGGCACATCGACGGTGAACAGCGGACGCTGCGAGATGCGTCCGACGCGCAGCTGCGAGACGAATGGGCGTTTGGTGGCAAGCACCTTCGCGAGGCCGTCTTTGTCGCCGCGCGGCGGCAGCGTTGCACCGGGTGCTGCGGTGGTGAGGAGATGGAGCTGGCCGGCGCTGTCGGACAGTGACACCCCGGCCCCTTTAGGATAGCGCGTCAGGAACCGTTCGGCCTCGGCGCGGAAGGTGACGAGGTCGCCCGTGCGCAGGGCCGGCGACAGCGCGAGCACTTCGAGGGCGGCGACATGGTTCTCGAGCTCGCGGTCGACCGTCACCATCGCGCTGCGCGCGGTTTGCAGGACATATTCCGCCGCCGCATTGTTGGCGCGCTGGTAGCTCTGCAGGACGATGAAGCCGGCGAGAATCAACAGGGGCAACATCGAGCCGGCCACCAGCACCGCGAGGCGCAGGTGCAGGCGCGACAGCTTAAAACGCGACTTGCGCTGCTCCTCTGCACTCAGTGGATCGGCGGCATCGATCTCAAGAGGTGTGTCCATCCCCGGGGCCCCGTTCGAACCGCAGTCAGGCGCGCAGACTACGGCGATATGCTGAAACGCCCGTATTAGGCGAAAGTTCCGTATTTGGCAAATATGCCTGGAAATCAAGGCGATACAGCACGCAATCCCCGCCAAATCGTGGGGCCATTGGTTAGGTATTGACCTAACTATAATGCCGCTTTACTTAGGCATATGCCTAACAGATCAGCAGTCGTCCTCGACGATGTCTTCCACGCCCTCGGCGACCCCACGCGCCGCGCCGTGCTGGCGCGCCTGGCGCGCGGGCCGGCGACGGTCAGCGATTTGGCCGCCCCCTTCGCCATGGCGCTGCCGTCCTTTGTCCAGCATCTGGCGGTGCTGGAGGACAGCGGGCTGATTGCTTCGGCCAAGAAGGGTCGCGTGCGCACCTGTCATCTTAAGCCGGCGCGCCTCGCCGCCGCGCAGACCTGGCTGGACCAGCAGCGGGTGTTCTGGGAGCGCCGCCTCGACCAGTTTGATGCTTACGTCAAAACCTTGAAGCCCGGAGAAGCGCCATGAACATGCTGACCAAGCCTTACGACGTGGTCGATCCCAAGCTCGATCTGGTCTTGGAGCGCGACGTCGACGTGGCGCCAGAGCTGGTCTGGAAGGCCTGGACCATACCGGAGCACCTGGTCCATTGGTTCACACCGGCGCCCTGGACCACGCCCTTCTGCGAAATCGATTTGCGCCCGGGCGGCGCCTTTACGACCGTCATGCGTTCTCCTGGCGGTGAGGAATTCCCGGCCACCTGCTGCTATCTCGAAGTCGTTCCGAATCGCAAGCTGGTGTGGACCAATGCCCTGGCGCCGGGCTACCGGCCGCTGGACAAGGTGACCTCCTGCCCCGGCACGGACCTGATCTATACCGCCATCCTGACCCTGGCCCCCGTCGCGACACCCGCGGGGATGGGGACCCGTTACACGGCGCGGGTTCTCCACAAGGATGAAGGCGGGCGCCAGGCCATGGCGGAAATGGGATTTCTTGAGGGTTGGGGAACCGCTCTCGATCAATTGATCGCTTTCGTCAAAAAGAAGTCATAAAGACCTTTAGAATGGATGGCATTCCCGGGCTTCACGAAACCGCCCCGGGCACGCTACAATTGACCCAAGTTCAATTTGGGAGGAGCCCCTATGAGATACGCCGTCACGTCCATCCTTTCCGGTATGGCCCTTGCGCTCGCGCTTTCCGCCCCGGCCTTCGCCGGCCCGGTGGAAGACGCCGAAGCGGCATATGCCGCTGACCAGAAGGGTGATTTCGCCACTTCGATGAAGCTGTATCAGCAGTCCGCGGCCGGCGGGAACGCCTATGCCATGTACTCCATCGGCCTGATCTACTTCGACGGCAAGGGCGTGGACCGCTCCTACGTCAACGCCTTGAAGTACTACAAGATGGCCTCCGACAAGGGTTATCCCCAGGCGCAGCTGGCCATGGGCAAGATGACCGAACAGGGCCAGGGCGTGAAAAAGAACCTGCCCGAAGCCATCAAGTACTACACGCTGGCCGCCAACCAGGGCATCACGGAGGCGCAAAACCTCCTTGGCGTCGCCTACACCACCGGCGACCCGGCCCAGAAGGTCAATCCGGATCCGGCCCAGGCCTATGCCTGGTTCACGATCGCCTCCAAGGAAGACGCCTCGGCCAATACCCGCGCCCAGCGCATGAAGGGCCGTTTGACGCCCGAGCAGATCGCCGCGGCCGACAAGATCATCGCATCCTATAAGCCGAAGAAATAAGCGCGGCTTATACCTAACGACAAACCGCCGGTGGCTCTGCCATCGGCGGTTTTTGTTTTAGGATGGGCCTTCAACATCCGAGGAGCCTGAAGCCTGTGAGTGAAGGGACCACGCGTTATTCCGTCGCCGACGGTATCGCCACCGTGACATTCGACCGCCCGGCCGCGCGCAATGCCATGACCTGGACGATGTACGAAGGCTTGGCACAGGCCTGCGATGCCATCGCCACCGATCCCGAGGTCAAGGTCGCGGTGTTCCGCGGCGAGGGCAAAGATGCCTTTGTCGCCGGCACCGACATCCAGCAGTTCACCACCTTCAAGGACGGCGAAGACGGCATCGTCTACGAGCGGCGGATTGATTCTGTCGTGGATAAGCTCGAGGGCCTGGCGAAACCAACCATCGCCGTGGTCGAGGGCTGGGCGACGGGTGCCGGCATTATGATTTCGGGCTGCTGCGATTTCCGGATCGTCACCGCCAACGCGCGCTTCGGCGCGCCGATCTCGCGTACGCTGGGAAATTGCTTGTCCATCGGCAACGCCGCGCGCCTTCTGGCCCACTTCGGCCCGGCGCGCACCAAACGCATTCTGCTGCTCGCCGACATGATCGGCGCCGAGGAAGCGCTCGCGTGCGGATTTGTCGAAGCGGTCGTGGCGCCCGAGGCGGTGGACGCGAAGGTCGCGGAGCTCTGCACCAAATTGAAAGCCCACGCGCCCTTGACCATGCGCGCGGCGAAAGAAGCCATCCGCCGTGTCACGCTCGCAGGCGTGCCCGAGGCGGACGATTTGATCCGCCTGATCTACGGCAGTGCCGATTTCAAAGAGGGTGTGACGTCGTTTCTTGCCAAGCGGAAACCGGCGTGGCGGGGGCGGTAGGTTCTAATCTAAAAGGCTGGACGCCGAGGACGCTTGCGTAAGAAGCCACCAAGCAGCACCAGCAAAACTTGACACGCTCGTTTAAACTTTTCCCGCCGATATCCAGCTGCTGTTTTGTCAAGATCAATGAACATCTTGGTAGCTCTAATTCGATCTTTGCGGTGGACACCGCGGATTGTGAAATTCAAGGCATCTATCTCGATGTTGTCGCAAAGGTCGCGCACCTTTTGAGATCCAAGATTTTTTGTCGTTAAGCCGTGAGCAAATTCATTGCGAATATTCTTGATGGTTACGAGGTCTTTATGAATTTCCTTCGAGTAAAGACCCATGGCGAATGCCAAGTCGATTTTGGCGCTGAAGCTTCCCAGAGGGCCGCTTGGGCGAAAGAGCTTTTCAAGAACAGCTTTGTCGCGATGTAACGTGGATTGAATTGCCCGTGTTAGGCCGTCTTCGAGTAGAGCGGCACATACAATTACGGCCGCTCTATCTGACTGTGTTTCCTCCATATCTTGAATTGCAGCTTTCTCGTACGGAGAAATATTGAACCACGTCACTACGTGACCCCCTTATCTTGCCTATCGATGGTTCAAAAGGCCGAAGCGCTTTTTCTAGTAAGACGAGGAGCGCCAAAGCTCTCAAATACTTTCCGCTGGATTTCAGTTATTTCCGCCGTTTGATATTTGGGCATCATTTTCAAGCCGTGGCCGAAAATCTTGCCATGAGGTCCTTTGGCGGCTCTGGGTCGCAGAATGTCGATAAAAGCTGAATTGCCTGTGCGACCTCGCCGCTCTGGGAGGGCTCTATAGAGTGCGCTTGCGACTGTATCGGCAAATTGTAGTCCCGGAACATCCTGACTTTCTAAGAAGTCCAATTGTTGGTCGTCAATCACTGGCCAAGTGATGTCTCCGGCATCGATGTATAGCTCCCCTCTCTCGCTTTGCCTTTTTAATTTAGAGAGGTATCGACGGAGTTCTGCCTTCATTCCAACGGTCCTGCTCGCGAAGCAAAGTTTGACCACGCGAGGCCTGCCGAACTTTGCGGTCGAGTGCCGATGACAATGCTCCGAAATCCTTTCGAGCAAGAGTCGGGCAATCCAGTTGTAAAAGAAATTGTAGCCAGTTATCGCTCCGGCGCGCGGGTTTAGATATCCCCGCATGTTTGTCTTGTGCGAAGCCACCCAGAATATCCTGCCCCCAAGCCCCGCTATCTTTTCGCATATCTTAATGCGGGCTTTGTGGTTCAACTCATTAAAGTGAAGGGGCCTATTAGCGTTTCTAATTCCACACGCGGCCCGTACGTCTAGAAAGTCCTTTTCTAAGAGAGCCACCTCTTCAATAGGCAGAACCAACGCCCCCATTACAAACCACTCAGTGGCGCCGATCTCGTCCACTGATCTCACGCGTCGGATGCCATCATCTCCCGCTTCATCAATATAGGCTACGTATCCGCAGGTCATTGCCGAGCCACACCGAGTTGGTACGTGAGCGTTTAAATGATGCGTCGCCTTTGAAGATTAATTGTACCAGTTCCAATTAATTGAAGCTCAGAATTGAAGACGGGAATAATTGGTACTAAGTACAATTTTTCTCACCCTCAAGTAACGACCGCGCTTCATTTACCCTGGATCCTCGGGACAAGCCCGAGGATGACGGTGGTGCAGCGTAACGCTGATCCTGCGCTACGATGAATGGATGCCCGCTTTCGCGGATATGACGGTCGTGATGGGGTGAGAGCGCGGCTTTAAGGCGCGGCGTTTTACGGCGCGGTGACGGTCTCGCCGAATTCGGCGTCGACGGCTTCGAGCCAGGCGTCGAGGTTGGCGCGCAGGGCCTTGGACTGCACCAAGGGCACGGACTGCTGCTGCAGGGCGTTCAGCCAGTTGTCGAGATCGAGGGTGCCTTCTTTCGGCGCCAGCAATCCGCCGGCGTTGGCGCGCGCGATGTCGTCGACAATCAAGGTCAGGGACATTTCGGCGGCATAGCTGGCCGCGTGTGATCCGAATTGAGCGCCCATCGTGAGGCCTTCTGGCTTGCTGGCTGCGAGGGCTTAACTTTCGGCCCCAAATGGTTAATTTTTCTCTAAAACGGGCCATTCTTCAGGCACTTACCCACCTCCCTCAGTCGCGCCTTGACTCCCCCGCCTATGAGAACAAAAATAGAACAAAACCGCATGAGAGTCGGACCGCACTGCCATGGCTTTGGCCCCAGCCTCCACCCAAATCTTGAGCAAAACCGCCGCTTTGGCGGCCCTGCGCGACCAGGTTCGCCGCCTGGAGCGCTTGGGTGGCGCGGCGGCCTGCGTGGTGCCTGCCCTGCCGCTGTTTCCGGCGCACGACCGTCTTTGGCCTGAGAAGGGATTACCGCTGGGCTGCCTGCATGAGGCGGGCAGTGACGGCAGCTTGGCCGGCACCGCGGCCCTGAGCGCCTTCGCCGGGGCGCTGGCGGGGCGCATCGCGCGGGCGCAAGGCACCTTTGTCTTGTGGTGCGCGCGCGGGCGCGACGGCGACGGTTCGGGATTCTATGCGCCTGGCCTGGCCCAAGTGGGATTAGCGCCTGAACGGTTGTTGGCCGTGCGCGCGTCCTCCGATGCGGCGCTGCTGGCGGTGATGGAGGAGGCGCTGGCCCATCCGCTGCTGGCCGCCGTGGTGGGCGAGATCGAGCGGTTGTCGCTGACCGCCAGCCGGCGTCTGTCGCTGGCCGCCGAGAAATCCGGGGTGACGGCTTTTGTTCTACGTACGCCGCCGCGTAAACGCACGAACGCTACTGAACCGGTCGCCGCCGCAGGCCGCTGGCGGGTGAGCGCGGTGCCGTCGGCGCCGCACATCATTCCCGAGGCGGGTGCGGCGCGGCTCAAACTTGAATTGCTCAGCAGCCGCGCAGGTGCGGCGGGCCAATGGATTATCGAGGCTCCCCATGCGCAAGGTGATTTCCGTCTTTCTGCCGCAGTGGGCGATGAACCTGCATCGGCGGCGAGTGATGCTGCGCGACCGCTCCGCCTGGCAGCCGGATAAGCCTGTCGTCATCGCCACCACCGAAGGGCGCACGCGCGACGTCGTGGCGGTGAACGCGGCGGCGGCGCGCGAAGGCCTGGTCCCGGGCATGAGTTTGTCGCATGCCCGTGCCGTGGCGCCCGACCTTAAGGCCACACCTGCGCGTCCGCTTGCCGATGCACGGGCGCTCGACCGTCTTGCTGTGCGCATGCTGCGCTACAGCCCGCTCGTTGCACCCGCGTATCCCGATGGCCTGTGGATCGACGCCAGCGGCTGCACGCATCTGTTCGGCGGCGACGCAGCGATGGTCGCGCGCATCACGCGGCACCTGAAGGCCATGGGGTTTCAGGCGCGCGTGGCCATGGCGGCGACACCGGGGGCGGCGCACGCTTGGGCGCGGTATGGGTCGGTCAATCCTGTCCTTGCTGAACGTGCGCTGCTTGAGCCGTTGCCGTTGCGCGCGCTGCGTTTATCCGAAGCCGCTGTGCACGCCCTGCGCCATGTGGGCCTCAAGACCGTCGGCGATCTCAAGCGCATCCCGCGCGCCACCATCCCTGTGCGCTTCGGGTCTGAGGTGCTGTTGCGCCTCGACCAGGCCTTTGGTCACGCGGGCGAGACGATCAATGCCCTCACCCCGCCGGCGGCGCGGCAAAAACGTTTGGCGTTTGCCGAGCCCATCGCCACACCGGAAGATCTGGCGCGCGCTATCGATCATCTGACAGCCGAGCTCTGCGCCGATCTGGACAAAACAAGCGATGGGGCGCGGCGTTTCGACCTCTTGTTCACCCGCGTCGACGGCGAGACGCCGGCCCTGCGCGTCGCCACGGCCGCGCCCACGCGCAACGCTATTCACCTCGCCAAGCTGTTGACCGCGAAACTGCCCGAGGTCGATCCCGGCTTCGGCATTGAGGCGGCCACACTGACCGCCTGGCGTGTGAGCGCGCTGATACCCGCGCAACTTTCAACGGATGG
>CANKHC010000019.1 GCA_947481595.1 Fidelibacterota bacterium | reverse complement strand
CGCGTCTATATCGAATCCGGCTGCAACATCGCGCGCGAACTTTATTTGGCCTTCCTCGTGGACCGCGGCACGAGCCGCGTCACCATCATGGCTTCGACCGAAGGCGGCGTGAACATCGAAGACGTCGCGCACAACACGCCTGAGAAGATCATTTTCCAAAGCATCGATCCGGCCACCGGCATCCAAGGCTTTCACTGCCGCAAGATCGCCTTCGCGCTGGGCCTGAAGGACAACCAGGTCAAGTCGGCGACCAAGCTGCTGGTCGCCCTGTACCGCGCCTTCCTCGAGACCGATGCCTCGATGCTCGAGATCAATCCGCTGGTGGTCACCGGCGACGGCGACGTGCTGCCGCTCGATGCCAAGATGAACTTCGATTCCAACGCGCTCTACCGTCATCCCGAAATCGTCGAGCTGCGCGACGAAGACGAGGAAGACCCGATGGAACTCGAAGCCTCGAAGCACGACCTCAACTACATCAAGCTCGACGGCTCCATCGGCTGCATGGTCAACGGCGCCGGCCTCGCCATGGCGACCATGGACATCATCCAGCTGTACGGCGCGGCGCCGGCCAACTTCCTCGACGTCGGCGGCGGTGCCACGAAGGAACGCGTCACGCGCGCTTTCAAGATCATCCTGTCCGATCCCAACGTTGAAGGCATTCTGGTGAATATCTTCGGCGGCATCATGCGCTGCGACGTCATCGCTGAAGGCGTGGTTTCGGCCGCGCGCGAGATCAGCCTGAACGTGCCGCTGGTGGTGCGCCTCGAAGGCACCAACGTCGAACTGGGCAAGAAGATCATGGCTGATTCAGGCCTGCCGATCATTTCCGCGGACAACCTCGCCGACGCCGCCCAAAAGGTGGTCAAGGCCGTAAAGGAGGCCGCGTAATGTCGGTACTCATCGATAAGAACACCAAAGTCATCTGCCAGGGTTTCACCGGCAGCCAAGGCACGTTCCACTCCGAGCAGGCCATCGCCTACGGCACCAAGATGGTCGGCGGTGTCACGCCCGGCAAAGGTGGATCGACCCACCTCGACTTGCCGGTGTTCGACACGGTTGCTGCTGCCAAGGCGGCGACCGGTTGCGACGCGACCGTGATCTACGTGCCGCCGCCGTTCGCGGCGGATGCGATCCTGGAAGCCATCGACGCCGAGATCCGCCTCGCGGTGTGCATCACCGAAGGCATCCCGGTGCTCGACATGGTCAAGGTCAAGCGCGCCCTCAACGGCTCCAAGACCCGCCTCGTTGGCCCGAACTGCCCCGGCGTGATCACGCCCGGTGAGTGCAAGATCGGCATCATGCCCGGCCACATCCACCTCCGCGGCAAGATCGGCATCGTCTCGCGCTCCGGCACGCTCACCTATGAAGCCGTCGCGCAGACCACCGCTGCCGGTCTCGGCCAGACGACTTGCATTGGTATCGGCGGCGACCCCGTCAACGGCACCAACTTCATCGACTGCCTCGAGCTGTTCCTGGGCGACGATGAAACGCAGGGCATCATCATGATCGGCGAAATCGGCGGCAACGCCGAGGAAGACGCCGCGGCATTCTACAAAGCCGCCAAGAAGAAAAAGCCGATCGTGGGTTTCGTGGCCGGTTCGACGGCCCCTCCGGGACGGCGCATGGGCCATGCCGGTGCGATCATCTCCGGCGGCAAAGGTACGGCGGCCGGCAAGTTCGAAGCCATGAAGAGTGCGGGCTTCCTGATCGCCGATTCACCGGCCTCGCTGGGTTCCACCATGATCAAGGCGATGAAGGGCTAAGGCTCTTCGGTGAAGCGCATGTTGTATCGGTTCCTCGCCGCCGCCGTAGGATTGTCGCTGGGCGCATTCAGCCTCGCGGCCCCCGCCCAAGCCAAGGATAAGTCGCGCCTGATGCTGGGCGTGGGCGTCTACGGCTTTGGCGTGGCCAGCGATCCCAACCAGCTGGAAGTGCGCGCGACCTACCGCTTCCAGCAAGGCATCTTCGGCACCGAAGGCGCCTTCCGCGGCTTTAAGCCGATCGTCGGCGCCGCAGGGCACAGCAGCGGTTCACTGTTCGGCTACGTTGGCTTGGCGGCACCCTTTGTGTGGGGCGAAAACGACCGCTGGGAAGCCGTGCTCGAAGGCGGACCCGGTGTGTACAAGCAGGGCAACAGCAGCCTGAACCTCGGCGGAACCTTCGAGTTCCACGTCGCGGCCCAGGTCAGCTATCAACTGACCGATCGTGGCCGGCTCGGCCTTGGCATCTATCACATCTCCAACGCCAATGTTCACCGCAAGAATCCCGGTGTGAATTCGATCCTCGCCAGTTGGTCGATCCTGTTCCCGTGATTCGCACGCGCGCATGATCCTCGCCAAGGACAAGCGCTTTATCTTCATCCACGTGCCGAAAGCGGCGGGCACCTCCATCAACAGCGCGCTGTCGCTGCATGATGTGTTCTTTCCGGTGCGCACTCAGAACATCGCAGCGCGCCGCGCCTTCGCCGAGAAAGCCGGATTGCCGGCCGCTGCCGCCGATCTCGGCGAGCACGCGAGCGCGAAACTTTTCATCAAAACGCTCGGGCGCGAGGAATATGATCGCCATTACTCCTTTGCCTTCGTGCGCAATCCTTGGGACGTCGCGGTCTCGTGGTTTCATTACCGCCTGATCAATCCCACGGTCGCCGGACACGCCGAGGCGGAGGCCGCGGGTGATTTCAAAAAATATGTGAAACGTGTTTTGGCGGGGCCGGACGGCGCGCGGCTGGTCGGCCTTCAGCACCCTCTGGTCACAGACGACTCCGGCGCGGTGGCGGTGAACTTCATCGGCCGCTACGAATCGCTGCAGGCGGATTTCGAAGCCGTAAAAACCCGCCTCGGCATCGCCACCCTGGAACTCGACCACTTTAACCAGAGCTACCACCCGGCTTGGCCGGGGCTCTACAACCCCACCACCTTCGCCATCGTCGCCAAGCTGGTCGAACGCGACGCTGCGCTGTTCGGATACCCAATAGAGCCATCCGCTTACGGTATTGGATAGGCCGGTCGCCTCATAAACATTTGATTTATATATATAATGTCGAAAATAAACCGCGCGCGCAGGAGCCCCCCGGATTTTCCCGTCCTGCCTGTACCCCCTTTGTGACAACGGCTTGAATTTGCCGTCTAAGTCATTGTCCCCAACGGGATATTCGTCTATGACTACAGACGGTTGGCCGCTCGAGTCGTAAGCCCCTGCCCAGGGTCGCGGCCCAAGCGCTGGGACCCTCACATTGGACCTTTAGGACCTCACCCGTGGACGCCTCCTTTCTGAACGGCGCAAACGCGACATTTATCGCGGAGCTGTACACCGCTTTCCTCAAGAACCCTTCAGCCGTCGACCCGAGTTGGCAGAGCTTTTTCCGCGACCTGGCTGACGAAGACGCCGATCTTCTGAGAAGCATCGACGGGCCGAGCTGGGCGCCATCGGATGCCGCCGTTATCGGCGTGGCGGAAGAAGCGCCGGTCGCGAAGGGCAAAGGCGACAAGGCTGCCAAGGCGAATGGCGCCACGGCCCCCGCGGCGGCCGACACAGCCGCGATCCGTAAACAAACCGAAGATTCCATCCACGCGCTGCAGCTGATCCGTGCCTACCGTGCGCGCGGCCACCAGGTGGCAGCGCTCGATCCGCTCGGCAAGGCCAAGAATGAAGACCATCCCGAACTCGATTACCGCACGCATGGTTTCACCGACGCCGATCTCAAGCGCGAGATCCATCTCGGCGGCGTCATGGGCATGGACCGCGCGACGCTGCAGCAGATCATCGATGTCTGCCGGCAAACCTACTGCGGCACCATCGGCGTCGAGTTCAATCACATCCAACATCCTAAGCAGCGCGACTGGCTGGTGCGCCGCTTCGAGAAGGATCGCCTGGAGCCGAGTTTCTCCGAATACGGCAAGAAAGCCATTCTTGAGCGCCTGACCGAGGCCGAAGGTTTCGAGAAATTCCTCGGCATCAAATACACCGGCACCAAGCGCTTCGGTCTCGATGGCGGCGAAGCTGCGATCCCGGCCCTTGAGCAGATCATCAAGCGCGGCGGCCAGCTCGGCCTTAAGCAGATCGTCGTCGGCATGGCCCACCGTGGTCGTCTCAACGTACTCGTCAACGTCATGAACAAGCCGTTCAGCGCGCTGTTCTCGGAATTCCAGGGCAACTCGTCCAACCCCGAGAGCGTCGAAGGCTCGGGCGACGTGAAGTATCACTTGGGCACCTCAGCCGACCGCGACTTTGACGGCAACGTCGTGCACCTCTCGCTGACCGCCAACCCGTCGCACCTTGAGGTCGTCGACCCCGTCGTGCTCGGCAAGGTGCGCGCCAAGCAAGAACAGATGGGCGATATCGGCCGCAAGCAGGTCATGGGTTTTCTGATCCACGGCGACGCGGCTTTCGCCGGCCAGGGCATCATCGCCGAGTGCTTCGGTTTCTCGCAGATCAACGGCTACACCACCGGCGGCACGCTGCACTTCGTCATCAACAACCAGATCGGCTTCACCACCACGCCGCAGTACAGCCGCTCCGGCCTCTACTGCACCGACATCGCGAAAATGGTCGAAGCGCCGATCTTCCACGTCAACGCCGACGATCCGGAAGCCGTGGTCTATTGCGCGCGCCTGGCCATGGAGTTCCGCCAGGAATTCGGCACCGATGTGGTCGTCGATATGGTCTGCTACCGCCGCTTCGGCCACAATGAAGGCGACGAGCCGAAATTCACCCAGCCCTTGATGTACAAGGCGATCGAAGGCCATGCCTCGGTGCGTACGATCTATGCGCAGAAGCTGGTCAAGGAAGGCCTCTTCAGCCAGCAAGAAGCCGACCTGATGATGTCGAAGTTCATGCACATGATGGAAGCGGACTTCGAGTCCGCCGCCAGCTTCAAGCCCAACAAGGCTGACTGGTTGGAGGGTGCATGGAAGGGCCTCGCCCAGATGGGCGACGAAGAGGAGTTCCGCGACGACAAGACCGGCGCTCCGCTCGATCTGCTCAAGGAAGTCGGTGCGGCGATCTGCAAGGCGCCCGATGGCTGGGCCGTGAATCCGAAGATCGCGCGCCAGCTCAAGACCAAGAAAGAAGCCATCGACGCCGGCAAGGACATCGACTGGGCCACGGCAGAAGCTTTGGCCTACGGCACGCTTGCCGTCGAAGGCAACGCCGTGCGTCTGTCGGGGCAGGATTGCGGCCGCGGCACGTTCTCGCAGCGCCAGTCGGTGCTGATCGATCAGAACACCGAGGAACGCTACACCTACCTCAACAACATCCGCCCGGGAAAACAGGCGCCGTTTGTCGTCATCGATAGCCCACTGTCTGAATTGTCGGTGCTCGGCTTTGAGTACGGCTACAGCCTTGCGGACCCCAATACGCTGACGATCTGGGAAGCGCAGTTCGGCGACTTCTCCAACGGCGCGCAGATGATCATCGACCAATTCATCAACTCGGGCGAAAGCAAGTGGCTGCGCCTGTGCGGCCTGGTGCTGCTGCTGCCGCACGGTTACGAAGGCCAGGGGCCCGAGCACTCGTCCGCCCGTATGGAACGCTATCTGCAGCTTTCGGCGCAGGATAACTGGCAGGTCTGCAATATCAGCACGCCCGCCAACTACTTCCACGCGCTGCGCCGCCAGATGCGCCGCAATTTCAGGAAGCCCTTGGTGATCATGACGCCCAAGTCGCTGCTGCGCCACAAGCGCTGCCTGTCGACGCTCGAGCAGATGAACGAGCAGACCAGCTTCCAGCGCGTCTACCCCGAAACCGAGAAGATCGGCCCGGCGGCGAAAGTGCGCCGCGTCGTGGTGTGCAGCGGCAAGGTCTATTACGACCTGCTCCAGGCCCGCGAAGACAAAGGCATCGACGACGTAGTGATCCTGCGCGTCGAACAGATCTATCCGTGGCCCAAGGAAACGCTCGCGCGCGAGTTCGCCAAATACAAGAACGCTGAAGTCGTCTGGTGCCAGGAAGAGCCCGCCAACATGGGTTCGTGGACCTTCGTCGACCGCCGCCTTGAATACGCGCTGGATGGTCTCGACATGAAAGCGAAGCGCCCGGTTTATGCCGGCCGTCCGCCGGCAGCCTCGCCGGCCACGGGCCTCATGAAGATCCATGTGCGCGAACAGAACCAGCTGTGCGAGTGGGCGCTGAACACCCCGCTCGACCAAATCCCGCAGCCTTTCCGCCGACTTTCCAAAATCGGCAAAATGGCGGCGGAATAAAAAATAAAACGGGTGCGGGGACGCGCTCCAAAACATTCGAGGGACGTCATGGCCGATATCAAAGTGCCCACCTTGGGCGAATCCGTCAGCGAAGCGACGGTCGCCAAGTGGTTCAAGAAAGTGGGCGACGCGGTCGCCATGGACGAACCGCTGGTCGAGCTGGAGACCGACAAGGTCACCGTCGAGGTGCGCGCCGAAGCGGCAGGCACCCTGACCGAGATCTCCGCCGATGCCGGCGCGGAAGTGAAGGTTGGCGCCGTGCTCGGCGCCCTCGGCGAAGCCGGCGCTGCCGCGCCTGCCAAGAAGGCTGAAGCCCCGAAAGCCGCCGCAGCACCTGCCCCCGCTCCCACGCCCGCGCCGAAAGCTGCGCCGGCTGCCGCGCCAGCGCCCAAGGCTGCACCAGCGCCCGCGCCCAAGCCTGCCGCTGCTCCGGCCCCCTCATTGGCCGCCGATTACCCGCTGGCCCCCGCCGTGCGCCACCTCGTCGATGACCACGGGCTTGATCCGAAGAAGATCCCGGCCACCGGCAAAGGCGGCCGCCTGACCAAGGCCGATGTGTTGATCTATATCGCCGGCGGCGGCGACCGCGCGGTCAAGGCCTCTGTGCCCGATCGCGGTCCGCGCGAAGAACGCGTCAAGATGACGCGCCTGCGCAAAAAGATCGCCGAGCGCTTGAAAGAGGCCCAGAACACAGCGGCCATGCTCACCACCTTCAACGAAGCCGACATGTCGGCGGTGATGGCGTTGCGCGCGAAGTTCAAGGACGCCTTCGAGAAGAAGCACGGCGTGAAGATGGGCTTCATGTCCTTCTTCGTGAAGGCCTGCGTCCAGGCGCTGCAGGAGCTGCCCGCCATCAACGCCGAAATCCAAGGCGATGAGCTGGTTTACAAAAATTACTACGATGTCGGCGTTGCTGTCGGCACGCCGCAAGGGCTGGTCGTGCCGGTGATTCGCGACTGCGACACCAAGTCCTACGCCGAGATCGAGGCGGAAATTTCCGGCATGGGCCGCAAGGCGCGCGACGGCAAGCTGACCATCGAGGACATGACCGGCGGCACCTTCACCATCACCAACGGCGGTATTTACGGCTCCATGCTCTCAACCCCGATCCTCAACACGCCGCAGTCGGGCATCCTGGGCATGCACAACATCAAGCAGCGCGCGGTGGTGCAGGACGACGGCTCCATCGTCGCCCGGCCGATCATGTATCTGGCGCTGTCTTACGACCACCGCATCGTCGACGGCCGCGAAGCCGTGACCTTCCTGGTGCGCGTCAAGGAAGCCCTCGAGGATCCCAGCCGCCTCCTGATCGACACCTGAGCGCCGGCCAACGCCTACTAGCAGCGAGTTTTCCATGTCCGAGAATTTCGATGTCATCGTCATCGGCGGCGGGCCCGGCGGTTATGTCTGTGCGATTCGCGCGGCACAGCTGGGGCTGAAGGCGGCGGTCATTGAAGGCCGCGGCGCGCTTGGGGGCACCTGTACCAACGTCGGCTGCATCCCCTCCAAAGCGCTGCTGCAGTCCTCGCACTTGGTGGACGAGGCTAACCACGCTTTCGCCGCCCACGGTATCATCGTCGGCAAGGTCGAGGTCGACCTGGCGAAGATGATGGCGCGCAAAGACGACGTGGTGAAACAGAACACCACCGGCATTGAGTTCCTCTTGAAGAAGAACAAAGTCGCTTACCTCAAAGGCTGGGGCCGCATCTCCAAGGCCGCGCGCGACGCCCATGAAGTCACCGTCAAGGACGACGCCGGCAAGGAAACCGCTTACGTCGCCAAATACGTCGTCCTCGCCACGGGCTCCGATGTCACTCCGCTGCCTGGCGTGACCATCGATGAGAAGCAGGTGGTGTCCTCCACCGGCGCCCTGGTGCTGCACAAGATCCCCAAAAGCCTGGTCGTCATCGGCGCCGGCGTTATCGGCCTCGAGATGGGCTCGGTCTGGCGCCGCCTCGGCGCAGAGGTCACCGTGGTCGAGTTCCTCGACGTCATCCTGCCGCCCATGGACGGCGAGGTGCGCAAGCAGATGCAGCGTATCCTCGAAAAGCAGGGCATGAAGTTCAAGCTGGGCCACAAGGTCACCGCCGCCAAACCCGGCAAGGACGGCGTCGAAGTCACCATCGAACCCGCCAAAGGTGGCGCGGCGGAAAAAATCAACGCCGAGGTCGTCCTCGTCGCCATCGGCCGGCGCGCCTATACGCAAGGCGTGGGCCTCGACGTCGCCGGCGTCACCGCCGACAAGCGCGGCTTTGTCACGGTGGATGACCACTTCCAGACCAACGTCGAAGGCATCTTCGCCATCGGCGACGTCATCGGCGGCCAGATGCTGGCCCACAAGGCCGAAGACGAAGGTGTCGCCTGCGCCGAGATCCTCTCCGGCCACGCCAGCCACATCAACTACGACGCCATCGCCGGCGTGGTTTACACTTGGCCGGAAGTCGCCGGTATCGGCAAGACCGAGGAACAACTCAAAGAGGCTGGCATCGCTTACAACGTCGGCAAATTTCCCTTCACCGCCAACGGCCGCGCGCGTGCCAACGGCGATACGGATGGCTTCGCCAAGATCCTGGCGGACGCCAAGACCGACCGCGTGCTCGGCTGCCACATCGTTGGCCCCGCCGCCGGCGACCTGATCATGGAAGTGGCCGTGGCGATGGAGTTCGGCGCCTCGTCCGAAGACATCGCACGCACCTGCCACGCGCACCCGCAGCTTGGGGAAGTGGTCAAGGAAGCTGCCCTCGCCGCCGACAAACGCGCGCTGCATATCTGACGCTGGTTGGGCGGATGCGCAACCGCACGCCATCCGCCGCCGTCATCATCCCGGCCTATAACGCCGCCGCCACCATCCACCGCACGCTCGCGAGCGCGGTGACGGCGGCACGCCATTGTACCGAGACGCAAGGCCTGGCAGCTGAGATCGAAATTGTCGTTGTCGACGACGGCTCAACGGACGCCACCGTTTCCATCGTCGAGGATTGGGTCAAACGTGGTCAGGTGCGCCTTCTCCGCAATGTCGTCAACAAAGGCGCAGGCGCGTCGCGCAACGAGGGCGTGCGTCAGACATCGGGCGGTTTCCTGTTCTACCTCGACGCCGACGATATCTTTTACCCCGACCATATCCACACCTGTCTCAGTGCGTTGCTGGCCGATGACACGTTGGGCTATGTCTTCACGCGCCTGAAGATCGACATGCCGTTCCATCCCGACTGGCAAAAATCCTTGGACGAAAGCTGTCCCATCAATTTCTGCGTCCGCCGCGTCTGGCACGACATGATCGGCGGTTTTCCCGAGGAAGAGGACTTCCGTAAATTCGGCACCGAGGACACGCTCTACCGCATGTGTCTGCGCCGGCTGGTGCAGCACAAAAAACTCGATGTGGAGACGTGTGAGCAATTTGCCTCGCCAGGCAACGCTCTCGACCGCCAACGCGCGAAACTGGCGATGTCGGTGGCGGAATGGAAACTGAGCGGCGTCGACGACCGCTTTGTGCTCACGCCGCAAATGGAAGCCGTCGCCACCGCACGGCTTGAGCGCATCGCTAAACTCAGAGGCGGCTAGCTACCAGGGCGTCAGTCCGTTGACCGTGTAACGGCAGGCCAGCGAGCCGAGCTTGCGCTTCTCGCAGGCGCTCACCAGTTCACCGTTGCGCCAAATCGCAAAGCCGGTCGCGAACCACTGGCCTTTGCGCTGCACGAGGAACACGCTCTCTCGTTCCTCTATGCCGGCGGTGTTGACCATCTTGATCATCATTTCGTGGGACCCGGTGAGGGCCCGCCGGCTGCCGGGCACGCCGCGCAGGCGCTGACCTGTCACCTCGCGAACGCCCTCGATCTGCCAGACAGAATAGTTTTTGTGCGTGACGTCGAGCAGCTGCGTCCAGCTCAGGGTCCAGGGCTTGATCCAGGCTTCACCCTCAAGCGTATCGTCCTGCTTATGCTGGGTGCCGTCGGCCTGGACGTTCAGCCCGGCAAGCTTGCAGGTGGCGATGGACTTCTCCGAGCACAGCCAAAAGGTTTTGGCGGCGCACTGCGGGCTTTCCCCCGGCGCGGCACAAGCCTTCTCGGTGTCGGGGTCGGGATAGTCCATGGCTTGCGGCGCCGCACCGCCATAAGCAGCGCCTGCCAGCATCACACCCAACGCCGCCGTCAAAAAAGCCCGCACCATGACCCTCATATTTCTGGAAACCGCACGGCTCTTTCAAGCCCGTTTTCTGCTAGGTTCACACCCAACGCAGCACCCGCGCAAAGAGTTTGCATGTTCCTGCCGATCCGCGACGACAATCCGCACACCATCACCCCTTACGTCAACTACGGGCTGATTATCGCCTGCGGTCTGGCGTTTTTGTGGCAGCTTTCCTTGGGCGAGGAAGGCGGCGAGAACGCCGTCATGGCGCTGGGCCTGATCCCCGGGCGCCTGTTCGGAACGGTTGCGTCGGACGGCTCCGTCCCGGCGGTGATGACCGTATTCACCTCCATGTTCCTGCATGGCGGCTGGATGCATTTCCTCGGCAACATGCTCTACCTGTGGATCTTCGGCGACAACATCGAAGCCTCCCTCGGCCACAAGCGTTACCTGACCTTCTACCTCCTCTGCGGCGTCGGCGCGGCTTTGGCCCAGACCTTTCAGGCCCCCAATTCCGACATCCCCATGATCGGCGCCTCGGGCGCCATCGCCGGCGTGCTCGGCGCCTACCTGGTGCTGCACCCGCGCTCGAACGTCAAAGTCTTCGTCTTTCTCATCATCATCACCACCATCAACGTGCCGGCGTTCCTGGTGCTGGGCTTCTGGTTCGCGGGCCAGCTGTTGAGCTCGGCGGCGGCCGATCCCAATGCCCCGGGTGTGGCGTTCATGGCCCATATCGGCGGTTTCGTCGTCGGCGCGGCGATGGTGTTCTTCTTCAAGAAAAAGCATGTGCACGCCTTCGAGCCGGCGCACAGCAAAGCCTTCGCGGTGGACAAAAGGCCCGTGCGCGCCGTCATGCGTGGCTCGGTGCCGGAAGCCGGCGGCCGTCCTAAAGGGCCGTGGAACTAGAGCGTGTTCAGGAAAAGTGGTCGCCGGTTTTCCGTCCGAACACGCGACCAATAAAAACTAGGCGCGAGGGTGCGCGTTGCGATAAACGCGCGTGAGATGGGCTTCGTCGACGACGGTGTAGCGCTGCGTCGTCGACAGCGAGGCGTGACCCAGCAACTCCTGAATCGTGCGCAAATCTCCGCCCTGTGCGAGCAAGTGGGTGGCGAAGCTGTGGCGCAGCGCGTGCGGTGTCGCGGTGTCGGCAAGACCGAGCAAGGCGCGCAGGCGGCGCATCTGGCGTTGCACCACACCGGGATTGAGCGCTTTGCCGCGCTTGCCGACAAACAGTGGCGCATCGCGCTCGGCGGCGAAGGGGCAGATGTCGCGGTAGGCTTTAATCGCGTCGTGCACGATCGGCAGCACGGGCACGATGCGTTCCTTGCGGCCCTTGCCGAGGACGCGCAGCACGTCGGTTTTTGGCAGATCGCCGCAGGTCAGCGCCAAGGCTTCGCCGATACGCAAGCCGCAGCCATAAAGCAGGATCAACAGCGCCGTATCGCGCGCCGCCAGCCACGGCTCGTCCTGCAACTCCGCGGCAGTGCTGATGGCCGCTTTGGCTTCGGCTTCATCGAGCGCTTTCGGCACGGTCTTGGGCAGGCGCGGAGTCTTGACGGCCTTGACGGCTGGGTTGTGCACCAGATCGCCGCGGTCGAGGAAACGGAAGAAGCTGCGCAGCGTCGACATGCCGCGCGCGATAGAGCTACGCGCGATCCCCAGATTGGCGCGGTGGGCCAAGTAGCTCCGGAAGTCGGCGGGCTTCAGCGCCGCGAGATCACTCAGCGCCGCTTCGTTGCCGAGGTGATCGGTAAGAAAGGCGAAGAAGGCCGAAAGGTCGCGGCCATAGGCATCAGATGTATGTTTGGAAGCGCGGCGTTCGGAGGCGAGCCAGGCGCGCCAATCACCGATGGCGCGCGCGAGATCAGGCGCGGCGGAGAAAACGATGGCGGAATTTAAAGCCGCAGCGTCCACCAGCGTCCCACGGCGTAACGGGTGACGTGACCCAGGAAGGCGATCAGCTCGGTGCCCTGGCCTTCCTCGAAGTGATTGGCGTTACGGCAGCCGACGGCGAACACGCCCGGCGGCAAACCTTCGCCTTCGGGCAAAGCGATGAGCGCGTCGGAGCGCACCAGACCGGCGGCGCTGCCGTACAGGAAGGTCTCGCCTTCAGTCTCGGCGCGGATGCGGGCGTTGTCGTCCCCCAAAAGCGTGTTGACGGTGCCAGCACTCAGCATGCGTACGAAGGGTGCGGCTTCCGGCGGAACGGAATCGGATTCAAAAGCGATGGTGACGGTATCGACACCCAAGTGCACCGGAAGGTCGTCGTGCACGATCTGGGCGAGTTCGGTGAAATCGCGCGAATACACCAGCGCCAGGGCGCATTCCATGGTGCGTTCCACCAGCGACATGTTGGAGCGTGCGGTGGAGACCAGCGTATCGCTCGAGGCCTTCACTTCATCGAGCTGGCGGCGCAGGCGGTCGACCACAAAGCGCTGCATGTCGACGACGACGGTATCGGTCTCGAAGCGCGTCTCGGGGGCGAGAATGCTCAAAAGGTCGGGATTGTTGAGCAGCACCCGCGGATTGCGCCGCAGATACGCGATCACTTCACTTTCCCGGAGATCGGTTCTCGGTCCTACGCCAACATCCTTGGCGCCGGCTTTTCTGTTGTCCATCTACCCCTGCCCGTTGGGCGCGGTTTTCCGGAGCTATAAGATCGATTGCCCGGTTTTCGCCCAATCATCCATGAACGCTTTTAACCCTTTGTCGGTTAACGGATGGTTGAATAACTGGCGGAGAGTACTCGGGGGCATGGTGCAAACATGGGCGCCGATCTTGGCGGCCTCTACTACATGCATGGGGTGGCGGATCGAAGCCACCAATACCTCGGTTTTGAACCCGTAATTATTGTAGATCGTACAAATATCATCGATCAGAGCCATGCCGTCGGTGCCGATATCGTCCAGGCGCCCGACGAAGGGGGAAATGAAGCTGGCCCCGGCTTTGGCGGCCAAGAGGGCCTGGGCCGGCGAGAAGCACAAAGTCACGTTCACCATGGTCCCGCCGTCGGACAGCGCCTTGCAGGTCTTCAGGCCGTCCGGTGTCAGCGGCACTTTGATGGTCACGTTCTTGGCGATCTTTTTGAGGAGGTTCGCCTCTTTCATCATCGTCTCGTGATCGAGTGCGGTCACCTCCGCGCTGACCGGTCCCGGCACCACGGCGCAGATTTCGGCGATCAGATCGACGAACTTCTTGCCCGATTTCGCCGCCAGCGACGGGTTGGTGGTCACGCCGTCCACCATGCCTGTGGCGGCCAGGTCTTTGATCTCTTTGATGTCGGCGGTGTCGATGAAGAATTTCATGGCGGCGGCGGTGTCCCCGGATAAGTATAGGTCCGAGAAGTGTAGACGATGACCTCTCCCCAATCCACGCAAAGCAACGCCGAACCGGCCGCGGACTTCTTCCCGGCGGGTGCGCGTGTCGCTGTGCTGCTGCCGCTGCCGGTCGAGGGCGCTTATGACTACCTCGTGCCCGAAGGCGAAGGTCTGGCGGCGGGCGATATCGTTGAAGTGCCGCTGGCGCGGCGTTTCGAGGTGGGTGTGGTCTGGGGTCCCGGCATCGGCGAGGTGCCGGTAGAGAAACTCCGCGAAGTTGTCCACAGGCTGGAGCTGCCTGGGCTTCCACCCGTGTTACGCAAGTTCATCGACTGGGTGGCGGGCTACACCCTGCAGCCCGCCGGCGCGGTCCTGCGCATGACCTTGAACCCAGCGCGGCGCTGGCCGCAGGCGAAGACCGCGACCGCCATTGTCGCCTCGGGCAAGTCGCTAGCCGAAGCCGGACTCAAAGCCACGCCCGCGCGTGAGAAGCTGCTGCTCACCGCGCGCAAAGGCGTGTTCGAGACCGCCGCAGCCCTCGCCCGCGAAGCCGGTGTCAGCAGTGGCATCGTGCGCGATCTGATCCAAGCCGGTGCGTTGAGCTTGGTCGAAGCCAAGCCAGCCTCGCCCTTTGATGAACCCGATCCCAGCCACGCCCCGCCGAAGTTAGAACCTGCGCAAGAGAAAGCGGCCGCTGTCCTGCGCGATAAAGTTGGCGGCGGTTTCTCCGTGACGGTGCTCGAAGGCGTCACCGGCTCGGGCAAGACCGAAGTCTATCTCGAAGCGGTCGCGGCGGCGTTGCGCACAGGCGCGCAGGTCTTGATCTTGGTCCCGGAAATCGCGCTGACGGCGCAGGGGCTTTCACGCATCGCCGCGCGCTTTGGCGCCGAGCCTGCCGAATGGCACTCGGACCTGACATATAAAGCACGCCGCGAAACCTGGCACGGCGCAGCGACGGGGGCCGCGCGCATCGTGGTCGGCGCGCGCTCGGCGTTGTTCCTGCCCTTTACCAATCTCGGTCTGATCGTCGTCGACGAAGAACACGACGCCGCCTTCAAGCAAGAGGAAGGCGTGATCTATCACGCCCGCGACATGGCGGTGGTGCGCGCGCGCCAAGGGGCCATTCCCATCGTGCTGGCCTCGGCGACACCCTCGCTGGAAACGCGCATCAACGCGCAGAATGGGCGCTACGGCCTGGTGCATCTGCCGAAACGCTTTGGCGCGGCGACCCTGCCGCGCATCACCGTGATCGACATGAAAGCGCATCCGCCGGAACGCGGGCGCTGGGGCCAGGCGTGGTTGGCGCCGCCGCTGGTGAACGCGGTGACGCAGACCGTCGCCGGCGGCGACCAGGTGCTCTTGTTCCTGAACCGTCGCGGCTATGCGCCGCTGACTTTGTGCCGCGCCTGCGGCCATCGCCTCAACTGCCCGCGCTGCACCGCCTGGCTGGTGGAGCACAAACTCACCCGCAAACTGCAATGCCATCACTGCGGCTACGGCGCGCGGTTGCCGGAGCAGTGTTCTTCCTGCGAGGCCAAAGACTCCTTCGTCGCGTGCGGCCCCGGCATCGAGCGAGTCGCGGAAGAAGCGGTCGCGCGCTGGCCGGATGCCAATGTGCGCGTGGTGTCGAGCGATGTCCTTGAACGGCCCAGCGCCGTGGCGGAGCTCATCGATGACATCCTCGCCCGGCGCATCGACATTCTGGTGGGCACGCAGGTGCTGGCGAAGGGCCACCACTTCCCCGGCTTGACCCTCGTCGGTGTGGTCGATGCCGACTTGGGGCTTTCCGGCTGGGACCTGCGCGCCGCTGAACGCACCCACCAGTTGCTCCATCAGGTGGCGGGCCGCGCGGGCCGCGCCGACAAACCCGGCCGGGTGCTGCTGCAATCCTATGAGCCTAGCCATCCCGTCATGCGCGCCCTGGCTGGCGGCGACGACGCCGGCTTCATCGACAGCGAGATCGCCGCCCGCGAGATGCTGGCCATGCCGCCTTTCGGGCGTCTGACCGCCCTGATTCTCTCCGGCGACAACGAAAGTGCCGTCATCGCCGCCGGGCGCGGTCTTGCCGCCGCCGCACCCCGGGGCGAGGGGCTTGAGGTGCTTGGTCCCGCGCCGGCCTTCATGGCCCTCTTGCGCGGACGCCACCGCCACCGCCTGCTCCTCAAGACCCGCCGCGACATGGCTCCGCAACCCCTGGTCCAGGAATGGCTGGAACGGGTGCGGATTCCCTCCTCCGTCCGGGTCCAGATCGATGTCGACCCCTATAGTTTTTACTAAGCCGGGAGAGGGCTTAGGCCCGCTTCTGATGCCCACCTGTTGCAACGCCAAAGCCGGTATGGTACCAACCCGCCGGCGCTGCGGTCCGGGGCCCGGATAACATAAAAATAGAGCGCTAAATCAACCACTTAGGTTGATTTCTCGAGTGGTTCACAAGGGGCGTTTTCCAGGTGCCTGCCGACAATATGAATGTCAGTGGCGTGAGTGCGCGGTACGCGCAGGCGCTGTACGACTTGGCTGACGAAAAAGGCGCCCTCGACGCGGTCGCCGCCGATCTCACCGCTCTCCAGAAGATGATCGCTGAAAGCGACGATTTCAGGCGCTTCCTCAAAAGCCCGGTCATCAGCCGCACCGAGCAGAGCAAGGCCATCGCCGCCATCGCCGCCAAGGCGCAGCTCTCGCCGCTGGCGCAGAAGTTCCTGGGCCTGCTCGCGGCCAACCGCCGCCTGTTCGCGCTGCCCGATACCATCACCGGCTTCCGCCAGATTCTCGCCGACCGTCGTGGCCAGGCCACCGCGCGTGTCACCAGTGCCGCCCCGCTCACCGAGGCGCAGACCACGTCGCTGATCGAATCGCTCAAGAAATCCGTCGGCCGCAACATCGACATCATCTCTAAAGTTGACCCGTCCATCCTCGGCGGCCTGATCGTCAAGGTCGGCAGCCGCATGGTGGACAGTTCCCTGAAATCCAAACTGAACCGTTTGAAGCTCGTCATGAAAGGGGTCGGATAAATGGAAATCCGCGCCGCAGAAATTTCGTCCATCCTGAAGCAGCAGATCGCCAATTTCGGCACGGAGGCTGAATCCGCCGAAGTCGGTCAGGTGCTGGCCGTCGGTGACGGTATCGCCCGTGTGTATGGCCTCGACAACGTCCAAGCGGGCGAGATGGTCGAGTTCCCGGGTGGCATCAAAGGCATGGCGCTGAACCTCGAGACCGACAACGTCGGTATCGTGATCTTCGGCGATGACTCGACCATCAAAGAAGGCGACACCGTCAAGCGCACCGGCACCATCGTCGACGTTCCCGTCGGCAAGGCGCTTCTGGGCCGCGTCATGGACGGTCTCGGCAACGCCATCGACGGCAAGGGCGATCTCGGCACCACCGAACGCCGCCTCGCCGAACTGAAGGCGCCGGGCATCATCCCGCGCCGCTCGGTGCACGAACCCGTGCAAACCGGCCTCAAGGCGATTGATTCGCTGATCCCCATCGGCCGCGGCCAGCGCGAGCTGATCATCGGTGACCGTCAGACCGGCAAGACCGCGGTCATTCTCGACACCATCATCAACCAGAAGAAAATCAACGACGCCGCCAAGAGCGACAAAGACAAGCTGTTCTGCATCTATGTCGCCGTCGGCCAGAAGCGCTCCACCGTCGCACAGGTCGTCAAGACCCTCGCCGACTACGGCGCGCTCGAATACACCATCATCGTTGCCGCGACCGCCTCCGATCCGGCGCCGATGCAGTTCCTGGCGCCCTATACCGGCTGCGCCATGGGCGAATACTTCCGCGACAACGGCATGCACGCCGTCATCTTCTATGACGACTTGTCGAAGCAGGCCGTCGCTTACCGACAGATGTCGCTCCTCCTGCGCCGTCCGCCGGGCCGCGAAGCCTATCCCGGCGACGTGTTCTATCTGCACAGCCGCCTGCTCGAGCGTGCCGCTAAGCTGAATGAGGCCAACGGTTCGGGCTCGCTGACCGCGCTGCCGGTCGTCGAAACCCAGGCCAACGACGTCTCGGCCTACATCCCGACGAACGTGATCTCGATCACCGACGGCCAGATCTTCCTGGAAAGCAGCCTGTTCTATCAGGGCATTCGTCCCGCGCTGAACGTCGGCATCTCGGTGTCGCGCGTCGGATCATCGGCACAGATCAAGGCGATGAAGCAGGTCGCGGGCTCGATCAAACTTGAACTCGCCCAGTACCGCGAAATGAAAGCCTTCGCGCAGTTCGCCTCGGACCTCGATCCCGCGACGCAGCGCCTGCTGGCCCGCGGTGAACGCCTGACCGAACTGCTCAAGCAGCCGCAATACAAGCCGGTGCCCGTCGAAGAGCAGGTGGTGGTGATTTTCGCCGGCACCAAGGGCTATCTCGACAAGGTCGCCGTGCGTGACGTCGGCCGTTTCGAGAGTTCGATGTTGGGTGCCATGCGCGAGCGCGCGCCTGACATCCTGGCGAGCATCCGCACCGAGAAGGCGCTGAGCGATGCGCTGACGGCCAAGCTGAAGAGCTTCCTCGATGACTTCACTGCTGCGTTCGCCTAAGGACGGAAAGCCTAGGACATGCCTAGCTTAAAAGAGTTCCGCGTTCGCATCGCCTCGGTGCAGTCGACGAAGAAAATCACTTCGGCGATGAAGATGGTGGCTGCGTCCAAACTGCGCCGTGCGCAGGAAGGTGCCGAAGCGGCGCGTCCCTATGCCGAACGTATGGAACGCATGCTGGGCAACCTCGCGGGTGCCGCGGCCGGGCGCCAAGGCGCTCCGCCGATGCTGGCCGGGACCGGCAAAGACGACGTGCACCTGGTTGTCGTCATGACCGCGAACCGCGGTCTTGCCGGCGGTTTCAATTCCAACATCATCCGCTCCGCCCGCACTCTCGTGCGCGAGCTACTGGAGAGGGGCAAGACGGTGAAGATCCTCGCCGTTGGCCGCAAAGGCCGCGACGCCATGCGCCGCGACTACCGCGAATTGATCGTCGGCGAATACACCGAATTCGGCAGCAAGAAAGTGGCTTTCAGTGAAGCCATGAACGTGGCCACGAGAGTCACCGACATGTTCAATGCCGGCGAGTTCGACGTCGCGACGATGATTTACGCGCGCTTCAAGTCGGCGGTGTCGCAGATCGTCACGCGCCAGCAGATCATTCCGTTCCCCGTGCCGGCCCAGACGCCGGGCGCCGATGCCGTGGTCTACGACTACGAACCCTCGGATACAGAAATTCTCGCCGAACTGCTGCCGCGCAACTTGGCCATCCAGGTTTTCCGCGCCATGCTCGAGAACGCCGCGTCGTTCTTCGGCTCGCAGATGGCGGCGATGGACTCGGCAACGCGAAACGCCGGCGAAATGATCAATAAGCTGACGCTGCGCTACAACCGCACGCGCCAAGCCATCATCACCAAAGAACTCATCGAAATCATCTCGGGCGCCGAAGCCGTCTAGAGATCCGGAAAAGAAGACAGGAGCGAAGACCATGGCAAAGAACAACGTAGGCGTCGTGACCCAGATCCTGGGCGCCGTCGTGGACGTAAAGTTCGACGGCGACCTGCCCGCGATCTTGAACGCGCTGGAAACACAGCATAACGGTAAACGTTTGGTGCTCGAAGTCGCCCAGCACATCGGCGAATCGACCGTGCGCTGCATCGCCATGGACACGACCGACGGCCTGGTGCGCGGCAAGGAAGTGAGCGACTCAGGTTCGCCCATCATGATGCCAGTGGGTCCGGGCACCCTGGGCCGCATCATGAACGTCATCGGCGAGCCGGTGGACGAGCGCGGTCCGATCGACAGCAAGGAATTCTCGCCAATTCACCGCCAGGCGCCGTCTTTCGTCGAACAGTCGACCGAAGCGCAGATCCTGCCCACGGGCATCAAGGTCATCGACTTGCTCGAGCCGTACCTGAAGGGCGGCAAGATCGGTCTGTTCGGCGGCGCCGGCGTGGGCAAGACCGTGCTGATTCAGGAACTGATCAACAACATCGCCAAAGGCTACGGCGGTTATTCGGTGTTCGCCGGCGTCGGTGAGCGTACCCGCGAAGGTAACGATCTTTATCACGAGTTCCTCGAAGCCAAGATCATCGACAAGGACGGCCCCAACAGCAAAGTGGCGTTGGTGTTCGGTCAGATGAACGAACCGCCGGGCGCCCGCGCCCGCGTCGCTCTCTCGGGCCTGACGCAGGCCGAATACTTCCGCGACAAAGAAGGCAAAGACGTGCTGTTCTTCGTCGACAACATCTTCCGCTTCACTCAGGCCGGTTCTGAAGTCTCGGCGCTCTTGGGCCGCATCCCGTCGGCGGTGGGCTATCAGCCCACGCTGGCCACGGACATGGGCGCTCTGCAGGAACGCATCACCTCGACCAAGAAGGGCTCGATCACGTCCGTGCAGGCCATCTACGTGCCCGCCGACGACTTGACCGACCCGGCGCCTGCGGCGTCGTTCGCCCACTTGGATGCGACGACCGTGTTGTCGCGCGCCATCTCGGAGCTGGGCATCTATCCCGCCGTGGATCCGCTCGATTCCACCAGCCGCGCCCTCGATCCGCTGGTCGTCGGCGAAGAACACTACAAAGTAGCCCGCGACGTGCAGCGCATCCTGCAGACCTATAAGTCGCTGCAGGACATCATCGCCATCCTGGGCATGGACGAACTGTCGGAAGAAGACAAACTGACCGTTGCCCGCGCCCGCAAGATCCAGCGCTTCCTCTCGCAGCCCTTCCACGTCGCCGAAATCTTCACCGGCAACCCGGGCGTATTCGTCGCCCTGGCCGACACCATCAAGGGCTTCAAGGGCATCGTCGCCGGCGACTATGATCATCTGCCGGAGCAGGCCTTCTACATGGTCGGCACCATCGAGCAGGCGGTCGAAAAAGGTAAGAAAATGGCCGCTGCGGCCTAATTGGAATAACGATGGCCGACACGCTCAAACTCGAACTGGTTTCGCCGGAACGCCTGCTGCTCTCGGAGCAGGTGGAGATGGTGCTCGTGCCCGGCACCGAAGGCGTCTTCGGCGTGCTGCCGCAGCATGCGCCGACGCTCTCGACGTTGAAGCCGGGTTTCGTCGAGGTCTACGAGGGCGGCGCGGTGAAGGAGCGTTTCTTCGTCACCGGCGGTTTCGCGGAAGTCACCCCCACCACCTGCACGGTGCTGGTGGATGAAGCGATCCCGCAAGCCAACCTGACCGCTGCTTATGTCGCCGAACGCCTCGCCCATGCCAAGGCTTTGGCCGACCAGGCCGGCGGCGAGGAAGACCGCAAGAAAGCCGCCGTCGCGCTGGCTGCCGCCGAGGCCATGAGCCAACTCGCGGCCTAAGGCTTCTGCTTTCCGAAACCTGATACAGGCGGGGCGTTTTGGCCCCCCGGCCGCTTATCCACGGTCTTGTGCTAAGCCCTTAAAAACATGATAGTTTTGTGACGGGGGCGAACGAGAAAGGCGCTTGGCGAATCGCCATGCAGAACTGGACCCTTGAGGATATCGACTGGCGCCGATTCGACGCGGACCGGGTCTCGCCCGATCTGGTGAAGGTCATCAAGACCGCGGCCATGGTCGAGCGCAACGGTGCCGACTACGGCCGTTACCTCTGCAATGTCTTCAAGGACGACCCGGAATTCCGCGCCGTCGCTGCCGCCTGGGCGGTGGAAGAAGAACAGCACGGCATGGCGCTCGGCCGCTGGGCCCAGCTCGCCGATCCCACGTTCGATTTCGACAAAGCCTTCGCCGACTTCACCGGCATGTACAAAATCCCGGTCGACGCCACGGCTTCGGTGCGCGGATCGCTGACGGCTGAGCTCTGCGCCCGCTGTGTGGTCGAGACCGGCACCAGCTCGTTCTATTCGGCGATCCGTGATGCTGTCGACGAGCCGGTCCTCAAGCAGATCGCCAAGAACATTGCAGCCGACGAGTTCCGCCATTTCAAATTGTTCTTCACCCACATGGAACGCTACGCCGCGCGCGACGAAGGGGCGTCGAAGTGGGAACGGTTGAAGGTTGCCTTCACACGCTTCCGCGAAGCCGATGACGACGAAATCGCCTCGGCCTACCACGCCGGCAATGCGGTGGCGGCCCCCTACGACCGCGCCCTCGCCAATGCGGCTTACGGCTCACGGGCTTTTGGTTTTTACCATGAGCGCCACGTGCGCCGCGCGGGCGCCATGTTCGCGCAAGCGGCCGGCCTCGACCCCGAAGGCTGGGCCTCGAAGCTGATCGCACGCGTGTTGTGGATCGTGATCCGCTTCCGCGGCCGCAAATTCAGGCCGCTGCTCGCCGGCGCTTAACCGGCTTCTGGGTCTTCTTCAGCGCCGCGACTTTTTCTCTAAATGCCGCCACTACCTGTTTGTAGATCTCGCGCTTGAAGCCGACGATGACGCGCGGCAGGTGCGTGAAGGGCAGCCATTTCCAGGTCTTGAACTCCGGGTGTTCGCCGTCGAGCTTGATGTCGCCGTCTTCACCGGTGAAGCGCATCAGGCACCACTTCTGCTCCTGACCGCGGTATTTGCCTTTCCAGACTTTGCTCTGAAGCGCCGGCGGCAGGTCATAGCGCAGCCAGTCGGGCGTCATCGCAACGATGCGCGCTTTATCCGTGCCGATTTCTTCTTTGAGCTCGCGCAATGCGGCGGTGCGCGGACGCTCGCCCTTGTCGATGCCGCCCTGGGGCATTTGCCACGCACCGGGCGTGTCGATGCGTTCGGCGACAAAGACGCGGCCTTGGCGGTTGACGAGGACGATGCCGACCCCGCGCCGGTAGGGTTTGGGCCGATATGGTTTAGCGGGCATGCGAGGATTTATTTGATCAGGACTTGGCTGACGGGGGCCAGTGTCACGCCCTTCTTCTCGGCCTGCTGCAGCCACAAGACCAGGCGTTCGAAGCTGACGGGCTTGGCACTCAGCGACGCCACCACGCTGCCCTGATACTTGGCCAGGCGTTCGGTGTAGTCGAGACGCGCGTCGATGGCCGCACGGAACGGTCGCTCGTCGATGACCACGTCGGCCAGCGCGGTGGGCACAGTGGCTTCGCCAAAGCGTGTGCCCGGCGTGGCCTGCACATAAAACATGTTCGACGCCTTGAGCTTGGCGAAGACCGGATTGATGTGATCGACGGATTCGCGGAACTTGCTGCCCATGGTGTCGAGCACACCAACGGCGCCGTTGGATTGCTTGATGATGGCGTCCAGGCGCTCGGTGTTGTCCTTGGCTTCAAGGCTGGTGAGCAGGCCAAGCGGACCTGGATCCTCGGCCGGGAACTCTTTGCCTTCCATCGGCACTTCGATCAGGACCTCATGGCCCTTGGCCTTGGCTTTCTCGATCCAGTTCTTGAGATCGCGGGCATAGGGACTGAAGGCGAGCGTCACGCCCGCCGGCAGCTTGTTGATGGCGGCATCGGTGGCGCTGGCACTCAGGCCAAGGCCTTCGACGATGAAAGCGATCTTGCTGGCACTTGCCGACGGGGCCGCTTTGTTTACATCGGCTTTGACGTCGGTGAGGTTGGCGTAACGCGGCGGGGGTGCGGCCACGGCGATCTTGTCGGTGGGCGGCAGCGGCGGTTCCACCAGGCGCGGACGGCCGCCCGCGACACCGGCACCTTCGCCGGCGGGCGCATCGAAGCGGCGCGGCGCACCGGGGGCTTCATCGGCCTGGCGCAATGCCGGAATGCCGGCGATATCGCGTGCGGGATCGAGCTCCGGTTCAGGTTCGGGTCCGACCTTCGCGATCATGGCTGTCGTCTCTGCCTTGGGCAGCGACACAGGTTGAAGCGGTTGGGTGACCGGCGCGTGGTCTGTGGCAGCGACAGCCTTTGCAGGAGCAGCAGGCGCTGCGGGCGCCGAAGCGGGAGGTGGCGGCGTCATCACCGCAACTTTGTTCTCGGCGGGTTTCGCGGGGGGAGCATGGGCGGCATCAGCCGGCTTCGCTTCAGCGGCTTTGACTTCCGCCGGCTTCACGTCCGCGGGTTTCACTTCCGCAGGTTTAGCGGGCGGCGGCGGCGTGACGGCGGCGACCTTGGCCGGCGGCGGCGGGGCTGCGGCAACGGCGGGCGTGGTTGGTTTGGCAGGCGGTGCGGACGGTTTGGCTTCCATGCCCGGACGCGGAGCGTTGCTCGCGGCGGGAGCCGGCGCGGCGGCGGCCAGCCACGGACGGCGTTCGACTGAGCGGTCGGTGGCGGCGGTGGAATCGGCGACAACGGGGGCTGTGGCTGCAGGCGCGCCCGCGGCCGGTGCCGCCGGCTCATCGACAACTTCAAGATCGGCAAAGCTGCCGCCGACGGTTTGCGTGACGGCAGCCTCATCGCCAGTCAGCACAACGGCGGCAACGCCGCCGACCAGCAGAAGGAATAACGCACCGCTGGCGATCATCGCGATCTTGGGACCTTGGCCGGCGAAGCGCGACTCACCGTCGAACCCGTCCTCACCTCCGAACGGATCGTTCACCGCATTGCGGCGAAAGAGATCAGCGACACCCATGGCATCCTCCGGCTCCGCCGCGCGCAAAATAAGGCGCGGCACACAGTATTCCCCGACTGTGTTGTACCGAGCGACCCGTTAAGACCCCCTTAAGCCCCCCTTAAGTCGAGGGGAGTGGGGCTTGGCTTAGTTGGTCGAGGCGCGCTGATACAACGCAATGCCCTGGAGCAGGTCGAGGGCCCGGCGCAGCTGGTAATCCTGCTCGGCGGCGGCGACCTTCTCTTCCGGCTTGTTGTTGGGATCGGCATTGGCACCCGGGGCCGGCGGCGCGGTCGGCGCGGCGGCCGGGGGTGTGGCACCCGGTTTCGCGCCCGAGGACCCTGGCGTGCCGGCAGCGGGCGCTTTCTTGGCGTCGTCCGGGTTTGTCAGTGCACCCTTCAGGTCGCCTTCGGCGCGGCGGAAACGCGGGCCTTCAAGGGTTTCGACCTTCGCCGGCAGCACTTCAATATCCGGCTCCACGCCCTTGGCCTGGATCGAACGGCCGCTCGGGGTGAAGTAACGCGCGGTGGTCAGGCGCATAGCACTTTCACCACGAGCCAGCGGGATGATGGTCTGCACCGATCCCTTACCAAAGCTCTTGGTGCCGAGAAGGATGGCGCGGCCGTGATCCTGAAGCGCGCCGGCGACGATCTCCGAGGCCGAGGCCGAGCCGTCGTTGATCAGCACCACCAACGGCTTGCCGTCGAGCGAGTCACCGGCTTTGGCGTTGTAGCGCTGGGTTTCTTCGGCGCGGCGGCTGCGGGTCGAGACGATCTCGCCGTGATCGAGGAAGGTGTCGGAGACCGACACGGCCTGATCGAGCAAGCCGCCGGGATTGCTGCGCAGATCGACGACATAGCCTTTGACCTTATCGTTACCGATTTTGGTCTTGAGATCCTTGATGGCTTTGTCGAGACCGGTCTGGGTCTGTTCGGTGAACTGGGCGATGCGGATGTAGCCGACGTCACCCTCGACGCGCGAGGTGACCGAGGCCACGCGCACCTGGGCGCGCGTCAGCTTGACGTCGAAGGGATCGACGCCGACACGGCGGATGGTGATGGTGATCGAGGTGCCGATGGGACCGCGCATCTGCTCGACCGCTTCTTGCAGCGTCAAATTGAGCGCGGGCTTGCCGTCGATGGCGATGATGAAGTCGCCCGACTGGATGCCGGCGCGCGAGGCAGGTGTATCGTCGATCGGCGAAACAACTTTCACCAGGCCGCCTTCGGTGGTGACCTCGATGCCCAGCCCGCCGAATTCGCCGCGGGTCTGTTCCTGAAAGTCCTGCATGCCCTTGGCGGGCATGTAACTGGAGTGCGGATCGAGCGAGGTCAGCATGCCGTTGATGGCGTTCTCGAGCAGGTCCTGGTCTTTGACCTCTTCGACGTAGTCACGGCGCACGCGCTCGAAGACGTCGCCGAACAACTCGAGATACTTGTAGGTATCTTCCGAGAACTTGCCGGTGTTCTTGACGCTCTCAGCGGCGAAGGCCGGAGCAGAAGTGCCGCTGAGGACGAGGCCAAAGGCGACGATAGCGACACTGGCAAAAAGTTTCACGCGCATGAGTTTGACACCGTTCCGATTCGTTGTGCGAGCCGCAATTTCTTATCCGCTGTTCTTTCCTGAGCGGTCAGCGAGCCAGGGAAGGGGATTTATGGGTTGGCCGTCTCGGCGTAACTCAACGTACAGCGTGGGGGCGCCTTGATCCACCATCACGCCGACGGGCTCACCAGCAAGAACACGTTGTCCAACAACCGCGTCGATATGCCCAAAACCGGCCAGAAGGGTATGATATCCCTCGCTATGTTCGATGATCAAGAGTTGCCCATAGCCGCGGAAGGGCCCGGCGAAGGCCACAATCCCGTCAAAAGGCGCCACAACCTGGGCCCCCGCGCGTGCGGTGATGGTGATGCCTTTCGCCAATAAGCCAGCATCTCCGGGCGTTTGACCGGCACCGCCGTAACGTTGGCTCAGGCTGCCGGCCACCGGAAAGGGCATGGTGCCGCGGGCCTTGGCGAAGGACCGGGTTACAGCTTCTTCATTGCCTCCCCCAGGACCCGTCGCGGACGGCGGCAGGGAGGCCACTTTTGGCTCAGATTGGGGGGATTTGAGACTCGGGGACACGCCCGGCGGTGGCGTCAGGGTGACAGACGGTGCGGTGGGTTTTTCCGGCGGCGTTTGAGCTGCTTTCTTGCGCGCCTCGGCGTCGCGGCGCGCCTTTTCCTCGGCCAGTTTCGCGAACAGGGCGCGCAGATCTTCCGCCTCGCGCGCCATGCGGTTCACGCGCAGGTCGATGTCTTCGCCCCGGGCGAGCAGGACTTCACGCTTCTCCGCTTTCTCGCGCGCGAGCGCGTCGAGGCGCTTGTGTTTTTCCAGCAGCGCCGCCGCACCGGCCGCTGCCTCCTGCTTGTGGTCGATTATTTCGGCGCGCACGCGGTAGAGCTCTTTGAGTTCGCTCTGCAATGTTGCCGAGGAATGGCGGATGCCCGGCAGCGCCGCGCGCAACAGGATGGCGCTGCGCACTGCATCGGCCGGCGACAACGGATTGACGGTCAAGGCATCGGTCGGACGCAAGGCCAAACGCTCCAGCGCCATCAGCACTTCGCTCATCTGGTTCTCGCGCAGGCCTAGGGTCTCGGTCATGCGTTTGCCTTCGGCCTCGAGCTGCTCGGTGCGGTTCTCGAGCACGGTCAGGGAATTCTCCTGATCCTGAATGTCTTTGGCCAAGGCGATCATGTCGGCGCGGACCGCGGCCAGTGCGCGCGTCGCCGTGCCGGCTTGCGCTTGCACGCGGTCGCGTTCGGCCTGGCTCTGTTCAAGCTGCTGTTCGAGGGATTTGAGTTTCGCAGCGTCCGGCGTGTCTTGCGCGCGAAGCTGCGGTGCGCAGATCAGCGCGGCCGTGAGGATTAGGGCGGGCTTACTCAGCCGCACGTCGACTCTGATTGGTGCGCGGTTCATCGGCCGCAAGGGGATGAAGGAGCGAGCGTCCGGACATCTCCGCCGGTTGCGGCAAGCCCAGCAGTTCCAAGATGGTCGGCGCAAGATCTGCGAGACGCCCGTCGCTGAGCGCTTTGACCTCGGGCGCGTTCACCAGCACCACCGGCACCACGCCGACAGTGTGTTGGGTGTGCGGCTCATTGGTGTCGGGATCGCGCATCTGCTCGAGATTGCCGTGATCCGCCGAGACAATCATCACGCCGCCGGCCTTCACAACAGCCGCTTCCAGGCGCGCTAAACAAGCGTCAAGCGTCTCCGCGGCCTTGATGGCGGCGGGAAGAATG